>JAISZO010000320.1 GCA_031269105.1 Planctomycetaceae bacterium
TGTAGTCCATCACAATATCGTGCATAAAATACCCGCCGCAAATCACGTCAAAGCAGGAAAATTGCGTGTTTTGCGTTAGGTAAAAAGCATGTATTTAAGCTACCCCGTGAACGGTTACAGAAAAGATAACATATTCGGACGCCGTTACGGACGACGGCTTCCTGTTTTTGTCACGGATGTTTTTACAGACGCTTGTCAAGCGTCGTCAAACCCATCAAAACATCAGAAAGAAAGATGAACATGATGAAACTCAACTTGTTAAAACGCTTTGTTCTGTCGTCGCTTTTGTTAGCGGCGGCGACAACAGCTTACGCCGCGTCGGTCGGATTGGATTATTATCTGCCGAAGCACGCGGAGTATGATCAAAATGTTCCGACGCCGGAAGCGGTGTTGGGATTTCAGGTCGGCGAGTTTTACGCGACTTCCGACCAGATTGTTAATTACCTCAAAGCCGTTGACGCGGCGTCGGATCGCGTCAGCATTTTCCAGTACGGACGATCGCATGAACGCCGTCCGCTTTACGCGGCGATTATTACGTCGCCGGAAAATCAAAAGAACCTCGCCAAAATTAAAGAAGAACATTTGAAACTCTCCGACCCGGCTGTCGCCGATTCGGTGGACACGAAAAAAGCGCCGGTGTTCACTTGGCTCGGACATTCCATTCACGGTAACGAAGCCAGCGGAGCCAACGCCGCTGTTTTGTTAATCTATCATCTGGCGGCTGCAAAAGATGAAGAAACGTTGAAATGGCTGAATGAATCGGTCGTGTTTGTCGATCCGTTGATCAATCCCGACGGTTATAATCGTTTCACGGAATTACACAACCATAATAAAAGTTTTGTTCCGGGCAGCGAAAACAATCAACGGGGCGGCACGCCGAACTCGCGGGGAAATCATTACGGTTTCGACCTGAACCGCGATTGGCTGAACGTTCAGCAGCCGGAATCTCAAGGACGCATCGCCGCTTTGATTGAATGGCGTCCGAATGTTTACACCGACGCGCACGAGCAGGGTTCCAACGCGCACTATCACTTTTCGCCCGGGATTCCGACTCAGGTTCATCCGTTGATTCCGCAGCAAGCGCAGGATTTTATCAAACGGCTTGCCAAAGATTTTTACGCTCCGGCGTTTGACGATCGCGGAGTCCTCTATTTTTCCGGCGAAAATTTCGACGATTATTACCCCGGACGCGGACGGGAATATCTTGATTTTCACGGCGGAATCGCGATTCTCTGGGAACAACCGAATGCAGGCGGTTTAAATGGAACGAATACGTCAAATGGACTGCTTACGCTGGAGTTTTCTATTCTCAATCAACTGACCGCAGGATTGGCGACAGTTCGCGGCGGTCATGCGTTGAGAAAGGAACTGCTCGATTATCAGAGGAATTACTTCAAACAGGCGGTAACGACGGAAGCGGAGGAAGACGCGGTAAAAGCGTATGTTTTTGGTTCGCAGGATAAAGCGGCGGCGTTTCGTCTTGCGGAACTTGCCGTGCGGAATAACGTTGACGTTTACAAACTCAAAGAAGATTTGAAAGTTGGCGAAAAAACTTATCAAGCCGAAAATAGTTACATTGTTCCCATTAAACAAAAACAACGCCGGTTGGTTCACGCGATTTTTGAAATCCGTGAAAAATACGATTCTCCGCGTTCTTACGATATCACCGGCTGGACGCTTCCTTTTGCGTTCAATCAGGATTATTCGATTCTCGGCGAAGGTGTTTATAAACCGGAATTACTCGGACAAAAAACCGATCTGACGCAATTCCCCAAAGGAAAATTGATTGGCGACAAAAAATCAACCGCTTATCTTTTCAACTGGGACGGCTATTACGCGCCGCGCGCGTTGTATCGCCTGTTGGATAATGAGATTAACGTGAAAACGCTTAACCGCGATTTCATCGCCGCAGACGGCAAAACGTTTGAACGGAATACGTTTGTGGTTTTGACCGGAAACGCTTATCAAAAGAAATCGGCGGATGAAATTTATTCGGTGATTGAAAAAATTCTCAACGAAGACGGCATTGACGTTTACGCATTGAAAACCGGATACATTGAAGGAAATAAAAATCTTGGAAGCGGCGGCGTTCTTTCAGGAAATATCGCCGATAAACCGCGAATTGCGATTATCGGAAACGGCGGCGCAATCTGGCATTTGTTTGACCAGCATTACAAAATTCCCGTCGCGATCATTCCGTCGGAGGATTTCAGCCGCGTGAATCTTAACCGATATAACGTGATTTTCTTCAACGGTTTCGGCGGCGGCTTTGGCGGCGGTTCTTCCGAAGCGGATATTGCCAGGCTCAAAGATTGGGTGGACGCGGGCAATACGTTAATCGGTTACGATAACGGAGTTCGCTCGTTGATTCAGGCGGGATTGCTTGACGCCCAGGTCGCTCCGGTACGCGGACAGTTTTCAGGAATTACATTCCAAACGCGGGCGAATCTTTCCAGTCCGTTGTTGTGGGGATACAAAAACGAGTTTCTGCCGATTTTCAAAAACGGCGGTATTGTACTGGCAAAGCCGGACAATCAACAAAACGACGTCGTTTCTTATACGGATAAACCGCTTTTGTCGGGAAACATTCAACCGCAATCGACGGAAGCCGTCGCAGGAACGCCGGTCATTGTTACTAAACGTTCCGGTCAAGGCGTCGTTGTTGGTTTTGCGTTTGATCCGCAATTTCGCGGCTATTGGTACGGCACAAACAAGCTGACGGCAAACGCCGTGTTCTGGGGAAACCGGCTTAACGGCGGCGGCGGACGCGGCGGTTTTGGCGGCGGTCGGGGATTTGGCGGAAGAGGATTGGGCGAAGGCGGATTCGGCGGCGGAAGAATTTCCGGTCAGCCGGAAGGGAACAATGTTCCCGCGCAACCGCCGGCGTCGCAACCCGACAACGACGTTCCCGCAGGAACAAGATAATCCCTTTTAAGTATCAGGTTCCAGATACCAGGTTCCAGTATGAGCTTTCCGTACTTCCGCGTGTGGAAAACAACACTGGTTCCTGACGCCTGGAACCTGCTTTCTTTATATCAGGAACGATTCCCGATATTCAAAACGAAAAAATAATCGCCTCTTTTTGAAAAAATATTTTCCCATAACTATTAAGCCCTCAATAAAAACGGAATTTATTAGAACAACCCTTTTGAAATTGCAAAAATTGACAATCGTCAGGAAATTAGAAAACAACTATTGTTTAACACAATATCCAATTCCGTGAAAAATTAAACGCTTCATAAAAAAGAAAAAAGGCGGAGTTACCTCCGCCTCAGAAAGGGAAAAACCATGAATAAATAATTTTACACCTCTTTTGCTTTTCTTGCAAGGCGTACCTGCGCTCTTGCGGCAGAAATATTTTGTTCTTTTAAGTCGAGTTGTTCTTCGTTTTTTGTAGTTTTTTTCAACGCCGAATCTAACAAAGCCGTTGATTTTTCAAGGTCAATTTCGGAAATCGGTACGGCACGGTTTGTCAAAAGCGTTACGGTATTGTTGAGAACTTCGACAAACCCGTTTTCGACATAATAACTTGCCGGTTTTTCCTTTTCTTTGATGCGCAACTCTCCACAACCAAGCCGTCCGACAAGCGGAGTATGGTGTTCGCCGATTCCAATTTCGCCGTCAAAAAGCGGAAGCGCTACAAAATTCGATTCCACATCGAGAACCGTTTCTTCAGGGGTAACAACGACACATCTCATAATTAAAGTAAAAGGTAAAAAGTGAAAGGTAAAAACAAATCGTAAATTTGTTTGAAATATAAATTTCTATAATTTTTGTTGAAACACTGTAAAATAACCGTTCAAATGATGCTTAATTCTGAACTGATTAAATTGGTCAATGTTACAAACGGATTTGAATGAATCAATCGTTTGTTTCTCTTCTTCGTCCGTGTGGCAGGGAATCGCCAAGTTAATCGTGTTATCTTTTATGTCAGGATATTTTTCTGAATTTAAAATGTTTCCTTCCGCTTTAACTTCTGTCATAATCCGAAAGCGTAATTTTACCGACGCTTTATCAACATTGCGGACTTTGCTGAAACTTTCTTGTTCTGAAAAATATTGACCAATAAATTTTTTATATCATCTTCAAGTTTGATTCCTTCATTTTGCAATCGTTCCTTTAAGACCTGCTCAAACGATTGGCTAATTAACATATTTGATTTCACTGTTTCAAAAAAACTGCCGTGAACCAAAATGACTTTTATTTTATCTTTTTTCCTACCTCGTATCAAATAGTAAACCTGACGAACCGGCAACAAATCAACGTCATATCCCGCATCAATCATTTGTTGCCGAATACTCTGTTTTCGCCTTTGAAAATTTTCTCAATTTCTTTCTGTCCTGTCGGAATTGTCGAATTGAACGAAGAAACCGAATAACTTTTGCTATCTTTCAATTCGATAATTTCACCGCCGGTAAATTGCAAGCCACTTGGATTTAATCGAATGACCAAATCGGAAAACACACCTTTATTAACGCACGATAACATGTTTTCATCAAAGGGAAATTTATCAAGCTGTTCTTTTGATAAAAAATACTCCTTTTTTTCTGTCAAATCATTGAAAAAATGATAAATGGAGTACATTATCCCAAAGCGTCTATTAACGAAAGTTGTTTCTCTTGTTTTTGTTTCGTGTTATGCGATTGTAAGTATTCTCCCCAAATGTTCGCAAGATTTTCGGTATAAATATAATCGTCGTAATACTTGCGTACATTATCGGCAGGGCGAATTGTTGCGAGCCGGTTGCGGATACATTCTACGTTTTGCGGATCAATTTCAATTGTAACCGAATGACGCTGAATCTGTTGTGCAACGACTGCTGTTGTTCCTGTTCCCGCAAACGGGTCTAATACAGTATCGCCGACATTGGTTGAAGTCAAAATCATCCGTAATAACAAGGCAAACGGCGATTGCTGTTTATGAAACCGCTCGCCGTTTTCTTTTCGTAACGCTTCGTCACCGGCAAAATATCCCGAAGTCATCTCCCGAATATCATCCCAAACATCCGTCACAAAAACGCCGTTTTCACGCTGAACTTTATAACTTGCAGGAACGTCAGGATCAATCCGCAAACGGTGAAATGTTTTCGCTCTTTCGCCTTTCGCCGCATAAACGATAATTTGAAACTGTTTGCCGTATTTTCCTTTAACCGGAACAGCGGACGTCCGTTTTTTCCAAATAATGAGATTTTGAAATTGCCAACCGGTTTGTCGTAATGTTTGTAAAACAAACTCGGTGTTTTTTTCTCTCTGCATAAAATAAACGCATCCGCCGTCGTTGGTGATGTGATAAACCGCTTGACAAACGTCTTTCATCATCGCCCAATATTTTTCTTCGGGCATGTTGTCGTCATGCAAAGAATAATCTTTTTGCTGGTTGAACGGTGGATCAAGGAACGTCATGTCAATCTTTTGCGTAATTTGCTTCAATGCCGAAAGGCAATAATCGCAGATAATCTGATTCGTTGTCGTTATCATATTATCCCTGTCTTAAAGGAATCACGAAAATTACGTTTTGGAAAACAAACGTTCCATTTGCCGTTTTCGGGCGGATGCGATCCGCCCTTATATTTGGGCAACGGCAAGCATTGCCCCTACATTATTTCTTCGCGGCTGCGGCTGCGGCAGCGGCGCGTTCCGCCTGCTCGGCGGCTTGTTCGACGACTCCGACGTATAAAAATGCCGATTCGGGAAGATGATCCCATTTGCCGTCGCAAATTTCTTCAAAAGAACGGATCGTTTCTTCAAGCGGCGTAATCTCGCCTTTTTTGCCGGTGAACGCTTCGGCGACAAGAAACGGTTGCGACAAAAATCGCTCAATACGGCGAGCGCGATGCACCACGAGTTTGTCTTCTTCCGCTAATTCGTCAACGCCAAGAATTGCGATGATGTCCTGCAATTCGCGATAACGCTGCAACGTTTGCTGCACGCGGCGCGCGCACGTATAATGCCGCTCGCCGACATATTGCGGATCGAGAACGCGGCTCGACGACGCAAGCGGATCCACCGCCGGATAAATTCCTTTTTCGGAAATCGCTCGTTCCAGATAAATAAAAGCGTCAAGCTGACCAAACGCCGTCGCCGGCGCCGGATCGGTCGGATCGTCTGCCGGAACGTAAACCGCTTGAACGGAGGTAATCGCTCCTTTGTCGGTCGATGCAATTCGTTCTTGCAACGCGCCCATTTCGCTGGCAAGCGTCGGCTGATAACCGACCGCCGAAGGCATACGTCCCAACAACGCGGAGACTTCGCTTCCTGCCTGCGAAAAACGGAAAATATTGTCGATAAACAAAAGCACGTCGGTTCCGGTTGTGTCGCGGAAATACTCTGCCATCGTCAACGCGGAAAGCGCGACCCGAAGACGGCTTCCCGGCGGCTCGTTCATCTGACCGAACACCATCGTTGTTTGCGACATCACGTTTCGTCCGGTATCGCCGATTTGCGCTTCCTGCATTTCAAGCCAAAGGTCGTTTCCTTCGCGGGTTCGCTCGCCGACTCCCGCAAATACGGAAGAACCGCCGTGCGCGCTGGCAATTCGAGCAATGAGTTCCTGTAAAATCACCGTTTTGCCAAGTCCGGCGCCGCCGAACAAACCCGCTTTTCCGCCGCGAATGAACGGCGTTAAAAGATCGATAACTTTAATACCGGTAACGAAAACTTCGGTTTTGGTCGAAAGTTGAGCAAGTTTCGGAGCGTCTTGATGAATCGGGCGATATTCCGTCGCGTTGATCGGACCGCGTTTATCAATCGGTTCGCCGAGCAGATTGAACACGCGACCAAGCGTTTCTTTTCCAACCGGCACGGAAACCGGCGAGCCGGTATCAAGACATTCCATTCCGCGAACCAAACCGTCGGTGCTGCCCAACGCCACGCATCGCACACGCCCGCCGCCGAGATGCTGCTGCACTTCGCCGATCAGGTGAATAACGATTCCTTTTTGTTCGCTGTCGATTTTCAATGCGTTATAAATTGCCGGAAGAGCGTTTTCCGGGAACTCCGCGTCAAAAGTCGAGCCGATCACTTGCGTGATGCGTCCGATGTTCTTTTCGGTGACTGTACTCATAAAACTTTCCTGTGTTAAGGATTTTATTTCAAATTTATTTTTAACGATTCGGTGAAATTTGTTTTCTGTTGAATTGTTTTGTATTTATTCCAAAATATCTTTCACAAAATTTTCAGCGATAGCCAAAATTATTTTTTACCGCCGTGTTGCCGCAACAAGTTTACTATATCGCTATTGTTGGCGTCTTCCGCTAAACGCAACGGCGTTTTGCCGTGATCGGTTGCCGCATTAACATCAGCACCTTTTGCAATCAATAATTCCGCGATGTCCTTTCCGCCGTCCCGCGATATTCTGTGCAGCGGAGTCCATTCGTTCACATCTTTTGCATCGACTGCCGCCCCTGCATCAAGAAGTAATTTCACTATCTCTGTGTTGTGTTGACGCGCCGCCGTATGCAACGGAGAATATCCATATTTTCCTTTCGCATTGATATTAGCAAAGCCGTTTTGCTTTAACCAAGTGTTAAGTTTTTTGCTTTGTTCCGATGTAGGCGTTTTTTTGCTGTCGGAAGATTTATTTGCTGTCGTATTGTTCTGTTGTGATTGCCAAATTCCTTTTTTGTCCTGTTGTGCTTTTGCTTCCAACTTGACAAGAATTTCTTTTTCTTTTGCGTCAGGAATGAAATCGTTTTTATAAACTCTTGCTAATCCTTTGGCGACGAACAATTCTCCTAATTCCCGTTTTCCGTCCGGTGTGTTGACAATCACCCAGCATAGAAAACGGTCGTAAGATTTTTCTTTTCCTTCCCGATAAAGTTCAACTTTATTATCCGATGTTTTTATTGCCTCTTTGACAAACTTCTTCGCTTCTTCGGCAAACGGTTCCGCCGTACTTTTTTTGCCGTCTCTAAATTCTAACCCTTCTCTGCTGTTTCCGGCGTATTGGTACCGATAGTGCGAATATGAATGTTCCTGTCTTTTTTGTCTTTGATAATAATAGTATCGCCGTCAATTACGGAAATGACCTCAAATTCACCGAGTTTTTTGGCATTAGGATTCCCGGCAATTCTTTCGTATAGCGTTTCAGCGGCAGCATCGTTAGCAACCGAAAATAGTCCTGTGATAAACAGGAGTAAAACGATTGAAAAAATTAGTTTTCGCATAAACAAGTCTATCCTCTTCACGGTGAGAAACTACCCTTTTGCCAAATGTTACAATTTACTTAAAAAATTGAATACTCAACGGATATTTCCAATAAACACCTTTATTGGCTTTGACAGCGGCAATAATTGGGAAAACAATAGCAATGGCTCCCAAAACCGTAAAAAATAACGCTGAAAACAAATAAGTAAAAATAAACAATGGGGCTTCTGCTATTGCGGAAATAATAGCTAATACGATGAATACAAAAAAGTTAATTACTCCAGCGGTTATCCAGTAAATGACGATGCTGATAATCCAATTCGTGGCATTTTTTCCAAACTTATCAATCTGCGGAGAACCGTCTTTGTTCATCACCCACATCAAAATTGTCAAAACATATCCCCAGCCCGGCAACACTTGAATCAAATTCATTAACATACAATAAGTGTTTTCCGACATTCCCCAAAATATGGGTTGATTTGGAATGTTATCAAAATTGTCGTTGGTGTTTTCGTTATCGGTCATCGCTTTTATTCTTTCATTTCTTTTCCTGCGGTTTCACATTGAGCGGTCCGAATTGTAATTCTTCTTTGGACGGAAGTTTCGGGAACGCGGCGTGCGGCTCTGTTTGATACCAAAACGCGACGCTTGAAATGTCGTCTTCTAACGGCAAATAGCGTCCGCCGTCCTGCCAGCCAAGCGCCTGAATAGTGACTTTCAAATCTTCGTCAAAGCGAATCGGGTCGGTAATATGCCAGCGATATAAACCAAACCGTTGACCGGGCGTGTAACAAATGTCATTCGGAATCACTTGTACTAAACCGGCATAAGGCGTACTGAACTCGCGGTACAAACCGTTTCGGTCGAAATTATACGAACCGCAAAAATAATCTTCCGTACCTGTTCCGGCAATTGTCGGAAATTCATTGTCGCCGTCCATATAAAACTTAATTTCGCCTTCACCCCACCAACCGGGACTGAAAACTTCCCACGCCAAATACGTTCCGACATATTGTCCTTTGCCTTTGATTCCGTCAACTATCGTAACAACATCTTTCGCTTTGAGACGATTGACGCGGCGGAATTGAGCGTGAAAATAAGCCGCATTTTCCGGCACTTCGCCGAGTGCGTAATTGATTTGATAATAAATGGTAATTTGGCTGTCGTCTAAATTTTCAATCGTCACTTTCGCTTTTTTGCGGAACGGCATATTCCAATAACAGTTGAACGCGCTGCCGGGATTGACATTGACCATCAGCGAATTGTTCTGACAATATTCCTGCCAACCGCAAGTGAAAAAATCCGCCAACGGAACTTCAACCGACGGGTTTTCTTCGCCGTCCCAATAAAACCGCAAAATCATAGTCCGCGATTTTTTGAGCGGAGCGGGAGTCAGCCAAATTTGTTGAATTGCACCGCTTCCTTCGATTTCAGCAAGCGTAAATGTCGATTTTCCCGCAATGCGAACATAAGGCGAAATTTTCCAGCCCTGACCAAGTTCTCTCGCGGCGTTTTTCGCCGGACCGTCAACCGACATCGCCGCTTTTCCTTTTTCTCCGGTGAAATTTTCAGGAGAAATTGACCGCGTTTTCGCGTCGGAAAGAAGAGGCGTCGTTGCCGGAGTCACTCCGAGACCGTTAAACGGCGTTTGTGCATATACGCCTAACGTCGAAAACGTTAAGGCAATCGTCAAAATTATTTGCGTTATGTTGCGTTTCATTGTGTTGTCGTTTTCCGTAAAAATAATTCGTAATAAAACAGACACGTTACGTCGGCTATTGCCGACGCGACGTTTCGGCGAAACGCCTACCTTGCGACGTCGTTGTTACTCTTAACCGCCTAATGCCTGAAAACCGCTTGTAACTTCGATAATTTCATTCGTGATTTGTCCCTGACGCGCGCGGTTGTACGCCGTATTGAGCGAGTTAATGATTTGGTCGGCGTTTTCAGTGGCGGCTTTCATGGCAACCATTCGCGAAATTTGTTCGTTGACGCCCGCGTCAAGAAAACATTTGAACAGCTTAATCCGAAACGCATTCGGTATCACTTCTTCCATCACGCTTTGCGCCGACGGATAAAAATCAAACGGAATTTCGCCGCCCTCGCGAACGGCGGCTGTTCCTGATTGACTAAGTTTCGCTTGCGCGGCGCGAATCATCGCTTCTTTGCGAAGTTCCGATTCGCTTTTCTTTTCTCTTTCGTCGGCGCTTTCATTGGGCGGCTTGTAATCCAACACGTCTTCTTCCGTCACCAATTCGGTCATCGGTAAGATCGTTTCATGCACCGCTTCCTGTTTGCTCATCGAAATAAATTTTGTGTAAATGATTTCAAGCCGGTCGATTTTTTCGTCGTAATATTCTTCAATGTAACGCGACGCGAGTTCGTTGACTTCATCGTAAGTCGGCTTGTCTTCAAAGTGCGTGTAAAACAAATCGGGTTCGATTCCGCGAAAACGAAACGCTGAAATTCCGCGTTTTCCTGAAATCTCCAACGTTGCGAAATCGCCAAATTCTTGTTGCAATTCGCGCCAGCGAGTCATCGACATTCGGAGCATATTCGCGTTGTAACCGCCGCACATACCGCGATTCGCCGTCAAAACGAGCAACGCGACATTTTTAATTTCCGCCCGCTGTTCCAGCAACGGATGCGTTACTGAAACTCCGGCGTGAGAAAGGTCTTTGACTAACGAAACAATCCGCTTCGTGTAAGAACTTGCCGCCACCGCACGATCCATCGCCCGCCGAAACTGGGCAGTCGCCACAAGCTCCATTGTCCGCGTAATCTTTCGCGTATTGCGGATAGATTTCCGCCGCCTGTCAAGTGTTCTTGCTTTTGCCATGTTATTTAGTTTTATCCACGAAAGATGCGAAAATGCACGAAATAAAGTAAGTAAATATGTTGAAACGTAACAGTAAATATATTACAATTGTTCTTTTATATCATTGATAAATTGTGAAATCGGTCTTACATAATCTTTCAAGCCAATATGTTCACTTGCAAATTTTAATCGACGGCTATTATCCGGTAAATAAAAGATATGCCTAAGTCCTCCAAGTAATGTTAATTTATCATCTGATAAGTCTTCATCAAACGTTACTACATGATAAATATATTTAACTTTGAATTTGCTTAAAATATCTTTGTCAGCTGATGAAACCTGCTTCCAACGTTCTCTTAATGTATGTCCGTTTACAGGAAATATACTCCATTCGCTGACGACTTGGCTGTTTTGACTAATAAAAATAACTGTTTCGTTAGCGAAGAGAGTATACCAATAAGCCAGCCGTCTTTTGTTTTAACCCAATTATCAACTTCAATATCTGCTTGAAAATGAATCGGTGCATTTGCTCTTTTTATATTGTAATAACCTAATATAAAATCAGTAACGTCTTCTAAACTACTGCCTGCTCGTTTTTTTCTTTTTTGAGCTGCTCGTCTTTCAAATTCTTGAGTAAAAGCCGTTAAAACAATATCTTGTTCTTCTTGAGTTATTGATTGATCTTTCGATAATAAAATACGCAATGTCGTAAACGCTCTAACAATTTCAGTCCGCTCTGCTGTTAAACATCCTTTGATTCCTAAATCATCCCAGAGAGAAATTACCGTCGCCAATCCTTCTTCACCTTGAATATCGAGATAAGATTTTGCAATACTCAGTGTAAAATCCTTATCATTACTCGGTATATTCGTAATTGCTTGGTGTAATGGAAGCATGATATTTTCACACGTCATTATAAAAACTTCCATATCTTCTGGTGTTTGAATTTCTTCATCCAATATAGTCAAAGAATCACCACAAATGATTTTATTAAGATATTTTTTTCAAATGTCATAATCCATGATCTATCAATACGATTATCCTTTTCTAAAAAACTTCAATTTTGCAGACAATAAAATTTTAATAGCGATTAAAACTATCCTTTTGCAAACCGTGAATTGAATGTGTTGAGCGCACCTTCGATTTGGGATTTGATTTCGTCGGAGAGTTTCTTTTCGTCTGTGATTTTTTGCCACAGGTCGCTTTTTTCCGCGTGAATGTAGTCCAAAAATTCCGGTTCCCATTTGCTGATTTGCGAGAGTTCAAATCTATCGAGGAAACCTCGCGTTCCGGCGTAAATCACCAAAATCTGATCGGTCGCGTGCATCGGTTTACAAAGTCCCTGTTTGAGCAATTCGTTCATTCGATAACCGCGATCCAACTGCGCCTGCGTCGCCGCGTCGAGATCAGAACCGAGTTGAGCAAACGCTTCCAACTCGCGGAACGCCGCCAAGTCGAGCCGCAAACCGCCCGCCACTTGTTTCATTGCGGGAACCTGCGCCGAACCGCCAACGCGACTGACCGAAATTCCAATATTCATCGCCGGACGCTGTCCGCGAAAGAACAAATCCGGCTGCAAATAAATTTGTCCGTCGGTAATCGAAATCACGTTTGTCGGAATGTACGCCGACACTTCGCCTTCAAGCGTTTCGACAATCGGAAGCGAAGTCAACGAGCCGCCGCCAAGATCGTCTGAAAGTTTCGCGGCGCGTTCCAACAAACGGCTGTGACAATAGAAAATGTCGCCCGGATACGCTTCGCGTCCCGGCGGACGACGCATCAACAACGAAAGCTGACGATACGCCACCGCTTGTTTGGAAAGGTCGTCGTAAACGACTAACGCGTGTTCGCCTTTGTACATGAAGTATTCCGCCATCGCGCAACCCGCATACGGCGCGATATATTGCAACGGCGCGGCGGAACTCGCTCCGGCGACGATAATGGTCGTATAATCCAACGCTCCGTTTTCACGCAAGATTTCAATAATTCCGGCAACCGTCGATTCTTTTTGACCAATCGCCACGTAAAAACATTTTACGCCGGTATCTTTTTGATTGAGAATCGTATCGATACAAATAGCGGTTTTTCCGGTCTTGCGATCGCCGATAATCAATTCGCGCTGCCCGCGTCCAATCGGCGTCATTGCGTCAATCGCTTTGATTCCCGTTTGTAAAGACTGACGAACCGGCTGGCGGTCGGCGATTCCCGGCGCGGGCGTTTCGACAAACCGAGTTTCTTTCGCGGCAATTGCTCCTTTACCGTCGAGCGGATTTCCGAGCGGGTCAACAACCCGACCGAGAAGATTTTCGCCCACCGGAACTTGCAGCAATTTTCCGGTCGTGCGGGCTTCGTCGCCTTCTTCCATGCCGAGATAATTTCCCAGCAAAATGACCCCGATGCTGTTTTCTTCGAGGTTAAACGCTAAACCGGTCACGCCGCTCTTGGGGAATTCGATCATTTCATTCGACATCACTCCCGAAAGACCGTAAACGCGGGCGATTCCGTCGCCGACCTCAATGACGCGGCCTACTTCGCGGACGTCGATTTGACTTTCAAATTGTTCAATTTCCTTCTGTATTACGGAAGCAATCTCGTCGGCTTTGAATTTCATGGGCGCTCCTATCAATTATATTTTGACGCACGTTAAGGAGTTGAGAGGCAATGGAGCCATCGTAAATCGTGTCTCCAACGCGGACAACAATTCCGCCGATCACATCGGGATCGACGGTATTTTGAATGATCGGTTCTCCGCCGAGTTTCGCACGCAGGCGTTCCGCGAGACCGTCAAATAAATCGGACGGCAATTCGGCGGCGGTTGTTACCGTGACCGGAATACGTCCTTTACGTTTGTCGTTTAATTTAACGACTTCGCGGTACACGGCGCGTACAATTTCAAGCCGCCCATGAATCGCGAGAACTTTCAAAAATCTTAAAAATAACGGCGACGCTTTCTCTGCGAAAACGCGATCAATCGTCGAGATTTTTTTGTCGGCGGGAATCACGGTTGACGTAAGAACGGCTTCAAATTTCGCATGAGCGTTGAGAACGTCGGCAATAAACGAAATAAATTCATCGACCGCCGCGTCAAGCGATTCGCCTTTCGCTTCAACGGCTCCTAAAAACGCTTCGGCATACATCCGGGCGATTTTTTCAACGCCGACGTCTGCGGCGAGTTCCGCGGCAAACAAAGCGTCTTGTTCAGGTATCGGTTTTGACATAATTCAGGTTCCAGACGCTAGATTTCAGATTCCAATTTCCGTAATCCTGTTTTATTTTTATCAACAAAAATTACCGGTATCTGGAAGCTGGTATCCGACGCCTAATTCTTTGAAAAATCGGAAACGGCGTTTTGAATTAAATTGGCGTGCGCTTGCGGGTCGAGTTTTTCACGAATAATCTTTCCGGCAAGCAAAACGGCAAGATTAGCGCCGCGTTCCGCCAATTCCTGTAATGCGTTGTCGGTCGCCGATTCAATCTCTTTCGCGGCGCGAATACGTTCCGCTTCGGCGGCTTCGCGGGCTTTCGCGATAATCGATTCGCCGGCGCGTTCCGCCTCTTTTTTGCCGGATTCGACAATCGCTTTGACCTCGCCCTCCGCTTCCGAAAGTTTTTGCTGATATTGATTCAGCAATTCTTTCGCATCGCGATTCGAGCGTTCCGCTTCGGAAATGTTGTCGGCAATCGCTTGTTCACGTTTATCGAGTCCCTCAATAATCGGCTTAAACGCAAATTTCGTCAATAAGCCGAGTAAAATAAGAAACACAAGCGCCGTCCAAACGGCTGTATTCGTTTGCCACGTTCCAAGCGGATTCAAATCGGTATCGCTATGTTTCGCGTCTCCGCCATGCGCATCGGACGACGGCGCAGAATGACTCGCTTCCGGTTCAACAGACGCAAACAACGCGATGCCAGACAAAACGTCGGACGCAACAACCGTTTCCGTCGATGTTCCCATTACGGAAACAAACAACAAGAAACATAAACCGCCAATCATAGCGTTCTTAAAAATCGTCATGAGACCAATCGCTCTTTGGGAATGCGTTCCGCTCAAACGCCGCGTTTCAAACGTCCGCCGCGCGGAACAAAATCGTTGTTTTATTTCAACAAACAAATCACGAGTGCGAACATAGCAGCTCCTTCGACAAGAGCGGCGGCAAGAATCATCGCGGTTTGAATACGTCCGGCAACTTCCGGCTGACGTGCCATAGATTCCACTGACGCGGAACCAATTTTGCCGATACCATAAGCTGCGCCGATCAACACGAGTCCGGCAGCAATCGTGCTTAAAGTGAATGATGGCGCTGCGGCATTTACCGGGGCAGCATCAGTTTGTGCAAACACCATAACCGGTGTGCAAATCACAGCCATAACGAGGGCAAGCAACGCGATTTTTGCAAGTTTTCTCACGGAAAAATCTCCTTTTGCAGAGTGAGTTAAATTTTTTACCACGAAATTTTTTAATGTTTCGTAGATAGTTTAATTGTAAATTTGTAAAAGGCAACAAAACGAAAACTGGTACCTGACACCTGATTCCTGACGCCTTATGTTAATGTTGATGAACAGCCATGCCGATAAACAACGCCGACAAAAACGAAATAATATACGCTTGCAGGAACGCGACCAGCAATTCAAGCATGTTCATAAAAATAATCATACCGATGCTCGCTCCGGCAACCGGCACCCAAAGATATGTGTGAACAACAACTTCACGCATTACCACGAATGACAGAAACACAGCAATTACAGTATGACCGGCAAACATATTCGCTAAAAGCCGGATAGCCAACACAAAATGTTTGACTAACAGACCAAAAACTTCTATCACAAAAATCATCGGTTTGAGAATGTAACCGAGTCCGAACGGAATATCCATGTGCGGTACTTGTCCCGCCCAGTAACCGATAACTCCGAATTTTCGCATACCGGAACCGATGACGACAATAAATGTTGAACACGCCATCACAGCGGTAATCGCAAGAGAACCGGTCGGCGAACCGAGAAACGGCACGAGTCCGAACAGATTACAAGTCAAAACGAAGAAAAAAAGCGTCCATATATAAGGTAAAAAACGATCCGCAGTTTTTTTGTCGCCGATTGCAGGACGGACAACTTCGTCGCGGAAATAAAGGAGCATCGCCTCAAGCATATTAAAAATGCGACCTTTCGGCGGCTTCCCATTTTTCACCGCCCGCGCGAGCGGAACAAACAAGACAAGCAAAATTACGGCAACCAACACTTCAATCAACATATAACGTGTGAGTTGAAATGTCCCAAACGGCGTGTTGAAAGACGGTAAAACAATCTCGCCGAAACCATATTCAATCGTTTTCGGGTCTTTCACATGGTGGACAATATGTTCGGTAATTTCCGCCATATTCATAATTGTTCCTCAACGCATGCTTTTTTATTGTCGGTCATTTTGCGTAACTTCACAACAATTTCCGTCGTACTTTCGTTTATCTTTATTAACGCAACGCTTATAAAACGCTTCAATTTTCAGCATAAATCTACGTCATTATACCGAACAATTTTGCCTTGACAATCAGTCCCGTAAATTTTTCTTGAGATAACAGATTTCAACGCCATTCGCGCGTTCATTCGCAACACGTTTGTCCTATTGAAAACCAATCATACTGAAACCTGTCATCTCACTATCGCCCAAACTTCGATTGGCAGCATTGCTAAATAAAATGCCGCAAGCGCGAGCAGTAGTCTATTTGCATCGGATTTTTCGTGCGTGAGCAATATCACAATCGCAACGACCATCGTCAAAATCATCCGGCAAAACATTCCGCCGAAATAAGCGATGGCGTTTTGCTGTTTTTTTGAAGAAAACGCGGATTTTAAAATAACGGACAATATGCCGCTTGCAAACATCACGCCGCCGAACAACGCAATATATTTCCACGAAATTTCGTTTCCGGCGATCATTCGACATATCCATTGAATCAACATGCCAATCGCAATAACCGCCGTTCCGAAAATCAAAATACGCATTGAACGTTAAGCTAAAAATTTTTTGCCGCCGCAAATGGACAAATCTTCTCAATTCTTTTCTTGCGCAAACTTTATTAAATGAATCAACATGATTGCCATACCAAGAAGCAGCCCAATCAAAATACAAAGCGGTTTCGTGTAAAATTTATTGTCGAGCCAAATGCCAATAACAATCGGCGCTACCATTTCAATTGCAGCGCTCGTTACGTTCATCGCTCCCATATAACCAATCATCATTGACATACGGAAATCGTTGGCATTATTGTTTTGTTGCGGGGAAATATTTTTGTTTTGCGAATTTTCTTCCGGCGGGAAATTGATCGGAAATGATTTTTTTTCGTTGTCTTGCATTTTTTCGATTGTCTGGAAATGGAAAGATACTTCTTCCTTCCCAATCGGACATGTTCAAAACGTATTCGTCAAATAATTATCAATAAATTTATATCAAATATATTAGCCGATTGGGGAAAGAGTGTCAAGCGGGACTCATTGCCTATCCAATAAAAAAATAATGACGATTTTCGACAAAAACAAAAGTAGTAAATTATTACAATTTTAATAACTTTACAAAAAAATTACAGTTTTTTTCGCAAAGTCATAAAAAAATTGGAAACATCCGTTGAAAAATTTTTGTATTTGATTATCATTGGAGTACAATAATGTCATTTTTCTTTCCTTCAGTAATTGTCCTGCCTTAAAATTTTAGCTGTTTTGTTTGTTTTTTCTTATTATATGTTATTTTGTTTTATCGGCGTAAACTCTCTCATTTTAAATTATGAGCGTATTAGTTATTAGTATTGATTCAATAGATTTCAAAGTTTTTCTTGTACTATTGTAGAATACTTTATTTTACATTGAGAAATAAATTCTACTTTAAATTTTTGCCATTATTTTATATTTTGTGATTTTAGGAGAATGCGACAACCATGACGTTTGCCGAACTCGAAAATAAAACGGTCAAAGAACTTTCTTCGCTTGCCAGAAATTCCGGCATTTGCGGATGGCATGATATGCGCAAGCAGGAATTGATTCAGGCGTTGAAAAAAATCGCAAAATCATTAAATACAAAAAAATCTACAAAGACAACTTTATCTCCTGTTAAAAAACCGGCGGCAAAAAACGCCAAAGAAAAAACGCCAGAGAAACCAATCGTTGCCGTAAAACGTTCCACTTCTACGCCAAATAAAAAAACAAGCGCAAAAAGCAAGACAATTGCAACATCGGCTTCCGGCTCAAAAAACGGCAAAAAAACGAAAACTTCTTTTGTAGAACATTCTACACAAAATCCAATTGCAACAAAACCGCATATTGAGCCGCCGCCGGAAATTGAACGAAATTCAAATCCTTCGTCTTTTGATAATCCGGGCGAGATTTTTACCAAATATCGCGGATTGGGCGGCGTTTTCGATCGTGAATGCGACGATGTGTTAATTCTTCAAGTGCGCGATCATTATTGGTTGCAAGCGTTTTGGGAATTGAGCGTCCGACTGCTTGAACGCGCGAAAGCGGCGATGGGAGTTCACTGGCATACTGCGGTTCCAATTCTTCGCGTTTATCAATTTGTTTCAGACGGCATTAGCAAACAGCAACGCAACCATTTGCGGGATATTAAGTTGCAGGGAAATATCAATAATTGGTATATCGACGTACAAAATCCGCCCGCTGTGTTTTTGGTAGAAATCGGTTATGTTTCTACTCATGGAAAGTTTTTTTCGCTTGCTTCCAGCAATATTGTCGAAACGATGGAAGATTTTATGTACAGTAAAATCGAAGATTCTTCCGTAAAATTGTCGAACGCCACGCTTTATTCCGAAAGATATGCCAAACTCAACGGTATAACCAATAAAAATCATCAGGGAATCAAGAATTATCTTGAAGATCAAATTCGTCTTCCGTTGAATATTCCGCTTTTAGCAAGATTCGGCAGTCAGGAAATTTCTATAGAACCATTAAAAGTGGAAGTGAACGCCGATGTTGTGATTTACGGCAAAACGCAACCCGACGTACAACTCACAATCAAAAATGAACCCGTTTCGCTTTCGCCGGACGGTCAGTTTTCCATACGATTCCAACTTCCGGAAAAACGGCAAGTTTATCCGATTGTTGCTGTTAGCGTTGACGGAATTGAATCGCAAACAACGGTTCTTTCGATTGACAAAAATACCAAAGCGCTCGAAGTTGTTCATGAAGAAATGGAATGAACAAAAGCGCCTCAATATTTTACATCCTATAACTGCTACAATTCCCCAAATGAAATTTTTCTTCTTGAAAACATTTCTATTTTCCGAAAATATTATCGGAATGCCGTCTTTATTGCGTCGGTATGCTAAATTTTTACAGGGCAAAAGTTTTCAGTGAAAAAAGGTGTGAAAAATGGAAACGTCGGCGCTTATTAGCAGTGCGTCGCAGATGCAACAACAGCAAATTGCGATGCAAACGCAGGTTGGTTTGATGAAAACCGCATTGAATACGCAAAAAGCGGTGGGCGAAGCGATAATTTCGCTGATCGATACCGCCTCCGCCCCGATTCGCGGAAAATCGCCAAACAGCGGTCAAAATCTCGACATTTGGGGATAATTTTAAGAGAAAAGTTAAAGAAATTCAAGAATGACAGCATTTCTTTTTCGTTTTTATCTTTTTACCGATTGCTTTTTATTTTATCTTAAATCCGAAATACTGTTTCGCGTTGTTGTAGCAAATATCGCGCACCATGCCGCCGGTCATCTCAAAGTCGTTGGGGAGAAGTCCCGATTCGATTTCAGCGCCGAGCAAGTTGCATAAAATGCGGCGAAAATATTCGTGTCGCGTGTAGGAAAGGAACGACCGGCTGTCGGTCAGCATTCCGACAAACTGACTCAACAAACCAAGATTCGACAAACAGTTGAGCTGTTTTTCCATGCCGTCTTTTTGATCGAGAAACCACCACGCGCTTCCGAATTGCATTTTGCCCGGCGTTTTCCCATCCTGAAAATTTCCGATCATCGACGCCAATATTTCGTTTTCCGACGGATTCAAATTATAAACAATGGTTTTCGGTAATTTATTTTCGCGGTCAAGATGGTCGAGAAAAGAAGATAAATAGTCGGCAACATACCTGTTATCGTAAATGGAATCAAAACCGGCGTCCGCGCCGAGTTTTTCATACATTCGCGTATTATTGTTACGAATCGCACCAATATGAAGTTGCATTGTCCAATTTTTTTCCGCGTCCAATTTCGCACATCTGTAAATAATAACATCGTCAGGGGAGTATCTTGTATTTTCTTCTCCATTTCGCACCTGAAAAAAATGATCGTTGACTTTCCCATGAAATATGGCGTCATCTGCATCATAATGGAATCCTCTGAACCCGTGATCGGATAAACGGCAACCATGTTCATGAAAATAATCATGGCGTTTTTTCAGCGCTTCCAGTAAATCGTCAAACGTTTTTATTTCAATTCCCGCCGCATCGCCAAGTTTATCAATATATTTGTTATATGCGCTGATCGTTGTTTCGGTAACATAATCGTTTGTATTTTCCAAAGGCGAACCAAATTGCGTCGCTTTATCCGGTCGGAACGTCGGCAAGACCTGAATATCAAACGATTGATCCGCCGCGATTTTTTTATGCCATTCGAGCGAATCCGCCGGATCGTCGGTCGTGCAGACGAGTTTCACGTTCATCTGCCGCATAATTCCGCGCGCGGAAAATTCCGGCTCGCGCAGTTTTGCGTTACATTCGTCCCAAATACTTTTCGCCGTGTCGGGATTCAAAAGCCGGTCGTTGATTCCAAAAGGACGATTCAACTCCAAATGCGTCCAGTGATAAAGCGGATTCCGCAACGTTTTCGGTACGACGCTTGCCCACGCCGCAAATTTTTCCCAGTCGGAGGCGTCGCCGGTGATATATTTTTCATCGACTCCCGCCGCCCGCATCGCCCGCCATTTGTAATGGTCGCCCACAAGCCAGATTTGCGTCAAATTCTCAAAGCGCCGGTCTTCCGCGATTTCTCGCGGCGGCAAATGACAATGATAATCGATGATCGGCGTCTCGGCGGCATACTCGTGATAAAGCCGTATCGCCGACGGATTTTGCAATAGAAAATTTTCATGAATAAATCGCGACATGGTACGTTTCCTTATGTTTTCGTTGTAAAAAATGTGCGAGTTTGTTTCTTTCGCGTTCATTATACTACAAAGAATCTCGTCGGCATACCGGCGCGGGGCTTGCTATTTTTTTGAGGAAAGAACATAATAACAAAACGCTGAAAATGCAAATGGCTGAAATTCGCAGATATTTCCGCCGACGTCTGTACGACGACAAAAAAATCTGGTATCATACGTTTTCAATGACGATGGGTATTGGAACTTTCACAACTTATTAAATTGGAGAAACATATTATGGTGATGAAAAAATTCCTCAACGATCCGCAAGACCTGACGCCCGAATTGCTTGAGGGCTATACGCTGGCTTATTCGCAGAAAGTCAAACTGGTTTCCGGGAAAATCGTGATGCGGGCGAATCCGAAATCGAAAGATAAAGTGGCGGTTGTTACGCTTGGCGGTGCGGGACACGAACCGGCGTTAAGCGGTTATGTCGGCGAAGGAATGCTCGACGCTTCGGTAGTCGGCGACGTTTTTGCCGCGCCAGGCGCGCCGAAAATTCTGGAGGCGTTGCGATTACTGAAAGATTACAAAGGAATTTTGTTAGTCATTCTCAATCATGCCGGCGACGTGATGAACGGAAATATGGCGTTGGAAATGGCAAAAAAAGAAGGGATCAACGTCAAATCCGTTCTGACTTACGACGATATTGCGCCCGGCGCGAAAGCTCCGATTGAAGACCGGCGCGGATTGGGCGGCTGCATTTCTTTAATTAAAGTGGCGGGCGCGGCGGCGGAAGCGGGATTGAGTTTGGACGAAACGCTTGCCGTTGCCGAGCGTTTCAATCAGCGGATTGCGACGTTAGCCGTAACAATGAAAACCGCGACGCATCCGCAGTCGGGCGATTACATTTCGACGTTGCCGGACGATCAAATGGAAATCGGCATGGGACAGCACGGCGAAGGCGGCGGAACGGGTCCGCAACCGATTGCGACCGCCGACGAAACCGCCGAAGTCATGGTCAAAAAACTCGCGGACGCGGTTGCCGCTAAATCGGGAGAAAAAGTAATGCTCCTCATCAATGGCTCCGGCGCGACAACGTTAATGGAAATGTTTATCGTATTCCGCAAAGCGTACCGCGTTCTTGAGGAACTTGGAATTAAAGTCTCCGCCAGCCGATGCGAAGAAATTTTGACGGTTCAGGAATCGGGCGGATTTCAAATGATCCTTGCCGTTCTCGACGACGAATTGCAAAAATACTTTGACGCTCCCGCCAATGCGCCGTATTGGGTGGTGAAATAAGACGACTTCATCGCTTCTAATGAATTTTTCGCTGCGATAGAGAAACTTACTCGCATCGTAAAGATGAGAAATTTATGAAGGACAGCCCGAAACGTAAGCGAGGATTTCCTAATCGCTTACGCTCCGGTTTGCCGTTATTTACTTTTCGTTTTTCACTTTTAGCTTTTAACTTTCTGAAACCGCCCCGTCGGTCAACTGCGTTGACGGGCGCCCCTCCAACAGAGGGAAATTTTGCCCAACTTTAATAATCCTTCGTGGCGAATGTGTTGAAAACCAACCCTGAAACCTGTATTTGGCGACTGAAACCTGATACCTTTTTATTCTTGCGCAATAATATCGGTTGGGTCCGTGATGACGTCGATGATCTCAATGGCTGTATGTCCTTTGTATTTTCCGGGTTTCGCCCAATATTTCGGGACGCCTTCGACGCTCACAAGAAGCGGATCGCCGATGTTTTTTTCTGTGAAAATCATATCGCCAACCCGCAGTTGCATCAATTCGTTCATCTTAATTCTGGCATGACCAAGTTTGACTTTCATGCCGACTTTCATATTGCGGATCGTTTTGCTGATTTTTTCAATCGACGTCGGCGTCGAATTGCGGCGACCGTAAGTCACCCATGAGTTCGACGCAAGTTTGCCGGAAATACGCTCGATCGCATTGTAAGGAATACAAAGATTAATAATCCCGCGCACTTCAATTAACGCGACTTCAAAACAAACCACCACCACCACTTCGTTGGGCGGCACGATTTGAATCAATTGCGGATTGCTTTCCACCTGCACCACCCGCAAATCAAGTTCCAGAACGTTTTCCCACGCATGTTTCAGTTCGTCGAGAAAAAGATTTGTAATGCGGGAAACAAGACGCAATTCAATTTCCGTCAACGGACGCCGCGTAATCGAAGACGGTTCGCGTCCGCCGCCTAACATCCGGTCGATCATCGGATAAAGAATCGATTGATTGACGTCAAGAATGAGATTTCCCTCAAGCGGCTCGGCGCGCAGCAAATTAAAACATGTCGGATTGTCAAGACTGAAAATAAATTCGCTATAAGTCAATTGATCCACGCTCGTCAATTTCACTTCGACAATCGTGCGCAACATCGCGGAAAGTCCGGCGGCAAATTTTCGTCCGAACCCTTCGTGCAGCGATTGCAACGCTTTCATTTGTTCCTTGCCGACTCGCTCGGGACGCTTGAAGTCGTATTTCGTTACCTTTTCGTGTCCCCAAGACGAACTGCCTCCTCCGCTCGCGGTAGAAAATGTCGTTTTATTATGAGCGGGCGCGGCGACTTTTGGCGCAGCGTCCGTTTTTTCTCCGCCCGCCATGATATTGAGCAGATTTTCGACTTCTTCCTGACTTAAAACTTCACCAGCCATTTTTTCGTCTCGTCATTTTTTTCCCCACAAATACATGAATGAATGCTCAATCAACAAAAACGTTTATAAATGATTCAAACCAACTCGCGCGTCCATTGCCACGTCGTCGTTTGGATTATAAGAATAAAAGTATCTGCCGATATCCATTGCGACTTTTGCGATGTATTCGTTTCGGAATTGCGATTCGGGCAAATCGTTTGACGTTAGCCGCATATTCGGCGGATAGATACGCGAAGGAACGCTTTCCATCACCGTAGGACGTTCGCCCGTTATATCATAAACGGTAAACGAAACGCTGGAACGACCTTGATAACTTCCCGGCGAATTCATCGACGACGTTTCAAACGAGTAAATTTCAACCGCCAAAACCATATCGGCTTCCATTTCTTTCCCGAAATCGATAAAATTTTCGACTTTTCGCTCGTGATTGTTAAGCCATCGATTCACTTTACTGTGCGAAACGATTTCAATTTTTTTGACGCGACTTTCAAGGTCAATTCCAATCACCCGCGCAAGATCGCGAGGAACGTCGTCGTATCGGCTGTCGGTCATTTGCGACAAACAGACAATAGCGACTTTCTTTCCTTTGAAAAATTTATATTTCGCCGGAATTTCGTCCCGTCCCGCCATCAAAAGAACGGTCGTCATCAACGCTTTACATCCCGTTCCGAGACACAAAATCAAGACGAGCGTTGTTATCGACAACAAAAGACGGTTTGTCCAAAAAGATTTTTTTTGAGTATTCGTTTGCATATTTAAGTATAACGTGGTTTAGGGCGTATCGTTACGCCGCGCGGGACGGAACGGTTTCTTCGTATTTTTCTTCAAGAGTTTCTGTTGTTTGACAATTTCGGGATTCGCCGGAAGAAACGGTCAATCGTTGCGAGGTCAACGCGAGTAATTTTCGTTTCTCGGCGCGGATTTCATATTTCCATACTGCGGCGTCTTCCATCAATTCGAGCGTCCGCAACATATTCGCCGATTCGTTATAACGACCTCTGTGACGATATAACGTGGCAAGCGTCAATATCGCTTCCGTGTCGCGCGGATTGTTTTTCAGCAATATCTGCAAACAACATTCCGCCTCAAACCAATTTCCCTGTAAATAATGAATTTGCGATTCGGGAAAAACGTCTTTTTCGGGAGCCGGTTGAGAACGCTGTTTGCGGCAGATTTTTTCGTGCCGCGCCGCTTTGCCGGTCAAAATCAGCCATGTAACACCCAGTCCGAAGTAAGAAATTCCGCGCGTTCTTCCCACGAGCATTTCCGACCAATAAAAATTGATCGTTATCACGCAGCAACAGACAAAACCGTACAACAGAGCAATCGTCAAAAACGACCATCGCCCATGCCGCACAATTCCGCCCGCTCCGGGCCATAAGCATAACAAGTAATTCATTATTGTTCGTCTCCGTAAACTTTCGTATTTTCTTCTTTCGTTACCGGACGTTCTAATTCGTCGGATTGCACGCGAACAACGATTCGTTGATCTCCCACCGCGAGACATTGCGTTTTGATCGTGTAAATTTTTTCTTCTTTCGGCGGAAGCTGCGACAGATTATCGAAAATGATCGTCGATTGCGAAACGCGGTATTGCGATGGTCCGTCTGCGGAAACAAACCGCATATCTTGCGGCAATTCCGCGCGGAGCGAAATATTAGAAGACGCTTTAGAACCTTGATTCTGCACGCGAATTTCGTAAACGGCTTCGCGTCCCAGTTCAACCGGATCGACTTTTTTCATAATTTCAAAACTAAGCGACGCAATTCCGTCCACTGAAACTTCATGCGAAGCGCTTGCCTGAAGACCGGAGCTATCGCGTCCGATGAAATTGATTTTGTGTTCGCCGATAGTTTGCGGCAGCGTAACAAGTTCAATCGTTCCCGATTGTTGCGATGGAAGTTGTTCTAACGCCCAATGTACGGTGTGCGTTTCAGAATCGTACGCGCCTCTCGAATCGGTTTGGACAAACTTGAGTCCTTTCGGAAGCTGCACGATCAATTTTACGTTGCGAGCCGCCGCCGACCCCGGATTACTGATACTCAATTCGTAAGTCGCCTGACGATCAAGATAACGGTTTTTCGGTCCTTCAATGCCGAGCGTTAATCCGGGAGCAAGCACGGATATTGGTATTTTACTCTCTTCAATCAAACCGTTTTCCGCTTTCGCGATAAGATAGTTCGTCATTTCTCCGGCGCGGTTGCAATTCAACGTTAATTTGAGACGTTTACTTTCGCCCGGCTGCAAGTCGCCAAACGACGACCGCAATTCTTTTCCTTTCGGATGCGACAAACCGTCCGGCACGTATTCTTCAATCGTGATATTTCTCGCAACTCCGGTTCCTGGATTGGAAAGACGAATCTCCAACACCAATTCGCCGCCGACAAGATGTTCCGTTTCGTTTGTTTTCACTTCCATTTTGAGCGCAGGTTGAGTCACCCGCATACTCGCCGACGCTTCCACGCTGAATGTCGCGGTAACAACGCTGCCGATTTCTCCTTCCGTCAACGGAATAATACGATAATCGACCGTTTTTTCCTCGTTGATTCCGACGTCTCCCGCATCCCAAACCACGTCGCCGTTTTCGCTTTGTTTCCCCGATTGTCCCGCGTCGGAAAATTTTGCGCCTTTCGGCAAACGGTCGGACAAAATTACGTTTTTTGCCACAGCCAAACCGGTATTACGAACGACAATTCGAATCGGCGTGATTTCGTGAATTTGCACTTCCGACGGCATAATTTTTTCTATCACCAATTGCGGTTGCTGCGCGCCGGTAATTTCTTTCGGTCCCGGCAATCCAAAACCTTCCGGTTCGAAAGAATGCGGCGAATTTGTCAAAGAATCTTTCGGTCCGATTATTGCGTCGTCAAGCTGCGATTCAAATCCCTGAATATTATTTCGCGAGTAAGGTTCATTCGGCGCGGCGGGCTGCATTGACGGCGGATCGTTGCGCAACAGCGGATTATTTGCGGTATCGGGAAAATCGTTCATCACGCGGTTTGGCGGAACGATTTTATTTTCAGACGTCGGATTTACCGAACGATAAGGCGGCATAGCCGGCGTTTGTTCCGCCGACGGAATATCCGGCAATGAAAATTGCGGCGCAGCGATTTCATTCGCAGATGTTTGATTGGATATATTACGATTTTGCGGCGCGTCGATTTGCTGATTTTCCTCCTGCAACTGCGTTACTCCTTGAACAATGTGTTCAGGAACTTGCGAATCATCGGCAAGATTCAAAGCTAACGCGCCGGAAGAAGCGCCCGGCGTTAATGCGTTATTCGGCGAATGCAAAGGCAAACGAAACTGCGCCGACGCCGGTTGATTTTCCGAAGGTAACAATTGTAATGTTGTTGCGTTTGATGAAGTATTATTTGTTGCGGACTCATTTTTCAGTTGTTCTGCCTGAACGAGTAAAATTTGATTTTTATTCGGCGCATTTTCATCGAATTGACGAACCGCTAGTTGTACGTTTTGAGCGCTCGATGAATTTGTAACCGGCTGAATCATTTGCCCTGTTGTTTGAGGAGGCAAAGGAACGGGAGGAGAATTATTTTGGCGGACAAACGGCGGAAGCTGCGACGGCGGACTCTGATTTTGCGTTGCAAGCGACGACATCGATGAAGACGCGGACGGCGCGGCGGAAGCGGAAATCTGCGGCAAAGTTCCCTGCAATCTGCGCGGCGGAGCGCTCGCTTGAGGGCTATTTTGTCCCAAGACTATCGACAAACCGACGGCAAGGAACACGACAAGAGCAAGAACAGGAATGACCGTATATTTTAACGAGAAACGTTTCATCGTTTTACCATTTTCTTTTTTTATTGTGATTTTTATTTTTGCAACAGTTTTGTTGTTGTCAAAACAAGCGACTTTTTATTTTGTTTCATCTCTATTTTGCGATTCATAACAAAAAAACGATTCCGAAAAAAGGTCAATCCCAACTTTTTTGATAGAAAATCTCCAAGAAGAAGAAAACTCTTGTCCAAAAACTGCCTAGATTAACAATTGATGCGGCGATTGCATTTTCACGAGACGTGCATGAAACAGCGGAAATTCACCTCTAATTAACCCGCCATTTTCAGAACGGGCGGATATGTTAGAATAAAATTTCTGAAGGAAGAAAGTATCTCTCATCTCAACGGTTTGCGTTTGAGAAAAAACATTATTGTTAGAGGTTTCCTATAAAAAATTCGATCACGAAGACTGTATAATAATCGATGCAGATTGAGCAATACCGATATTTACGGCTGAATTTTTGCATATTTTCGTAACATTCGCGAGTAAACGAATTTGTCAAAACTATCGCAATTGAAAAAGGAGATTTTGCGGACGACGCCGGCGGATAGATTTCGCTTGCAGAGTCGATTGAAACGGCTTGAGGAAGAATCGCTCAAGGGACGCGATATTGCCGCGCGGATTGAGACGCTTGAAAACGACGTCGCGGTTGCGTATCAAAAAGTCGAGGAACGCCGCAAATCTTTTCCAAAAATCACTTTTGACAATTCTTTGCCGATCAATGAACGCCGCAACGAAATCGCGGAAATCATTCGCGAAAATCAGGTCGTTGTGATTTGCGGCGAAACCGGATCGGGAAAATCCACGCAGATTCCGAAAATCTGTCTCGACGTCGGACGCGGATTGTACGGCATGATCGGTCATACGCAGCCGCGGCGGATTGCCGCGCGGTCGGTGGCGGCGCGGATTGCCGAAGAGCTTAACACGCCGCTCGGTTGGCAAGTCGGTTACAAAGTACGGTTCGCCGATCAAACCTCGCCGAAAACGTTAGTCAAATTGATGACCGACGGCATTTTATTGGCGGAGTCGCAAAACGATCGTTTTTTTAATCAATACGATACGATTATCATTGACGAAGCGCATGAACGGTCGCTCAATATTGATTTTCTACTCGGCATGATGCGGCGGCTGATTCAACAACGCCGCGATCTCAAACTTATCGTCACTTCCGCAACCATCGACGCGGCGCGGTTCGCCGAACATTTTACGGTCGGCGAAAAAGCGGTTACGGTCGTGGAAGTTTCGGGGCGAACGTTTCCGATTGAAATCCGTTATCGCCCGATTCTTGCGGAAAAAGACGCAGACAATTCTCAAGAAGACGTCGCGGCAGACGAAGAGCCGGACATGAACCGCGCGGTTTTGAACGCGGTGGACGAACTGACGGCGGAAGAAACGGTCGCAAGCGGACGCGGCGATATTCTGATTTTTATGCCGACGGAACGCGATATTCTGGAAACCGCAAAACTTCTTCGGTCGCACGCGATTCCCGGCGATCCGCTGCATCAAACGGAAATTCTGCCGCTTTACGCGCGTCTTCCCGTCGGGCGTCAGCAACAGATTTTTAAAACGTCCGCGCATCGCCGAATCGTCATTGCAACGAATGTCGCGGAATCGTCGCTGACCGTGCCGGGAATCCGTTACGTGATCGATACGGGAACCGCACGGTTGAGCCGATATTCCGCGAAATCGCGCACGCAGCGGCTGCCGATTGAAGCCATCTCGCAAGCGTCGGCGAATCAACGCGCCGGACGATGCGGACGTATCGGACCGGGAATTTGCGTTCGTTTGTACGGCGAGGCGGATTATAACCGCCGCGACCGTTATACGACGCCGGAAATTCAACGCACGAATCTTGCGTCGGTGATTCTGCAAACGAAATCGCTCAAGTTGGGAGCGGTGGAAAAATTTCCGTTCCTTGACCCGCCGCGTTCCGCCGCAATTTCCGACGGTTACAAAACGCTGTTTGAAATCGGCGCGATTGATGCGCGGCAAAATCTCACAGACGCCGGACGGCGTCTGGCGCGATTGCCGGTCGATCCGCGAATCGCACGAATGATTCTTGCGGCGGAGGAAAACGGCGTTTTGCGGGAAATGCTGATTATTGCGGCGGCGTTAGAAATTCAAGACCCGCGCGAGCGTCCGTATGAATTGCAGGAAAAGGCGGACGCGGCGCATCAACAATTTCTCGATCCGCAGTCGGATTTTCTGACCTATTTGAAAATGTGGGATTTTTATCACGCGCTGAAAGAAAAACTATCGCAAAACCAACTTCGCAAAGCGTGCGTGCAGAATTTTTTATCGTACAACCGAATGCGGGAATGGACGGATATTCATTTGCAATTGCAGCCGCTCATGCGCGAGGCGGGTATGACGTTGAAAAAACGCCGCGAGAACGACGCCGCGTTTTACGACGCTTTGCACCGCTCGATTCTTGTCGGTCTGCTTTCGGGAATTGCGCACCGCGAACAAAAATTTGAATATGCGACGGCAGGCGGCGCGAAGTTCTTTTTGTGGCCCGGAAGCGGAATCGCTCGACAAGAACGTCTTGGGGCGGATAACGTGGACGACAAGAAGGAAACCGTCTCCGATTCTCGCTTTCCGAAACCGCCGAAACCGAATTGGATTGTCGCGGCGGAACGTGTTGAAACGACGCGAAAGTTTTTGCGGACGGTCGGACGCGTTGAATCGGAATGGATTGAACCGCTTGCCGCGCATCTGACGAACAAAAGTTACCATGAGCCGCACTGGTCGGAAGAAACGGGGCGGGTTATGGCGTATGAAAAAGTAACGTTGTTCGGATTGACAATTGTGCCGCGCCGCCGCGTGAATTACGGAACAATCAATCCTGCGGAATCGCGGGAGATTTTTCTCAACGCATTAACCGAAGAGGAAGCGGGAGCGGTGAAAGCCGATTTTTACCGGCATAACCGGCAATTGCAGGAAGAAGCGAAAGCGTTGCAGGCGAAACTTCGGCGGCATGAATTTTTGCTCGGCGCTTGGGCGGTTTACGATTTTTATCAGTCGCGGATTCCCGACGCGGTCTATGACCGCCCGACGTTGGAACGTTGGTACAAAACGCTGGACAAGGAGAGCCGCCGTTCGCTTTTTATGACGCTGGCGGACGTGGCGAAAGAAGACGCGGACGAATCGTTGACGTCGCAATTCCCCGACTCAATCGCAACGCTGCACGGGACGGAAGCGAAACTCGAATATGCGTTTGCGCCGGGAGAATCCAACGACGGTTTAACGGCGATTGTGCCGTTGGAAAGTTTGCGGGAAATTGAGCCGTCGCGTCCCGGCTGGCTTGTGCCGGGCTTGCTTGCCGCGAAAGTCGAGGCGATGTTGCGGGCATTGCCGAAATCGTTGCGGCGGTTACTGGCGCCGATTCCCGACGCGGCGAAAACGATTGTCTCGCAGATTCATTTTGGCGACGGTTCGCTGGAAGAAACGGTCGCGCGTTTGGCGAGCCGGATTGCGGGAGAGCGAATCGCCGTCTCCGATTTTGATCTGGAACGGCTGCCGGAAGAATTGCGAATGAACTTTCGCATTCTCGGCGCGGACGGCAAACCGATTGCGGAAAGCCGCAATCTTGAAACGCTTCGTAAAGAATTTGGCGTCCGGCAGGCGGAAGCGTTTGCGGCGATTACGGTGAAAGACGTTCCGCAATGGGGACGCGAAAACATAACGGCGTGGGATTTCGGCGATTTTCCCGAAACGCTGGAAATCCGGCGCGGCGGCATAATCGTAACCGCGTATCCGGCGCTGGTTGACCAACGGGAATCGGTCGCGCAACGCTTTTCGAACTCGCTTGATCAGGCGTTGAATATTTCGCGGCTTGGCGTGTTGCGGTTGTTTCAGCTTGCGAATCGGAAGGAATTGCGAACGCAGGCGCTATGGATTCCCGGCTTTGAAAAACTCAACGTTTTCGCGTTGGGACTTCCCGATTTTGATTTGAAACGCGACCTTGCCGATCTTCTTGCCGCACGCGCGTTTGAGCTTGACGAGAAACCGACGCCGCGTTCGGAAGCTATTTTCAACGGACGTTTGCAACAGGGTAAGGAGCGGATTGGTCTTGCCGTGCAGGACGTTGCGCGGGTTATTGCGCCGCTTTTGGAAAACTTTCAACAGACGCGTTTTCTTGTTGAGCAAAACGCAAAATCGCAGTACCAAACGGCGCTCAACGACGTAAAACAACAAATAAACCGTCTCTTCGCGCCCGGCTTTTTACTCGACGCAGAATGGCGATGGCTGAAAGAATATCCGCGTTACCTCAAAGCGATTGCGCAGCGTTTTGACAAACTCAAAAGCGGCGGCGAACCGCAGGATATTTGCGCGACGCGGCAATTAGAACGTTGGCAATCGCTTTATGAAGAACGTCTCGCATTGCACGACTCGCTCGGTATTGCCGACGCGGAATTGACGACGTTTCGCTGGATGCTTGAAGAGTATCGCGTTTCTCTGTTTGCTCAAAAACTCGGCACGTCGATCAAAGTTTCCGAACAACGGCTTGAAAAACAATGGGAGAAAAGTCAAAGGTGAAGGGATTGGGGAAACGACTGAATAGTTTGAAAGTTGAATTTTCAAGAAAAACAATGAGATATTTAGAAACGTCTCATTAATGAGCGAGTCATTGTGTTGGCTCAACGTGATTCTGTTGAGGAAAATCATGTTTTATATCATAGATACATTCTGAATTTTCGAGAATCAAGAAAATTTACTATTTTTGCACCGACGCTTGTTCAACGGTCATAACAGACGGGAGTTGTTGAAGCGGCTCAACTTCTGCGATCCGTTCCACTTCAAGATAATGCAGGGCGGCGTCCACGTCAATTTCTTCCGTTTGAGGAACATATCCAATCGCCAACATTGCGCCGGTCTGTCCTTCTTTACCATTTGTATCGAGGCGGCATTTCAAGTCAATCTTTTCGCCGGCGGAAATAAGACGTTTAGGAATTGTTACTTGCGTACAAGAGCAAGTTTTCGTCACATTGATAATAGCGATGGGATATTTGGACGAATTGATCAGTTGAATGTTGGTTTCATGAAAACCGGGACCGACCTTACCGAAATCCGCAACAGCAGGTTCCGCCGCGAGCATGGGCGGTTCCGGTTGCGCCGGCGTGCGAAAATAAAAATAACCCGCCGCCAAAAGAGTTGTAATAATGGGCAGTTCTAATAAGTTCAGTTTTTATTGAGGGGTTGATAGTTATGGGAAAGATATTATTTTTTCTCAAAAAGAGACGGGAATTTTGTCGTTTTGAATGTCGGAAATCGTTTCCGATATTCATTCCTAACGTCCCTCGTTTACCTCTTTTGTCATTCTACACGAACTCTTCGCATCAAACTCACCTATCGACGCCTATTGTAAACAACATTCCGCATGCCAATCTGAAACACCGCTCGCGTTTTACCGATGCATCGCATGATTTCGTTCCCCCTCCTCATTTTCATCGCGCCAAAAATGTGTTCCACGCGACAACGAATTTTACTTTTTTTACGATTGTTTTCTTTTTGCTCGTCGGTCAACGGAGGATT
>JAISZO010000365.1 GCA_031269105.1 Planctomycetaceae bacterium
GTTATTACTGAAAAAACCGCCTTCTGCATTTCAGGTGTTATTTGATTCCGTTTTTTTGTCGGTCATACTTATTACGTTTCCTGGAATCATTCTTTTGAGACAAGTATTTTATAAACAAACTCCTGTTGTATCAACGTTCTGATTAGGGGACAACGTTTTTTCAAAATAAGAGGATAATATTTTGTAAGAATCGCATAAAATTTACGGTAAGAGTAGAGAATTATGTTTTTATGTATGATATTTGTTTTACAATCGGTTTTCTTATCAGCAATTTTTGGCGCCAATGGATTTGCCGGTTTGCGGAACGGTTGGGGTTGGTAGATTACTTATTTTTTAGTTTTTAACTTTTCGCTGAATCATGTTTGGTATTTTAATTCAAGGTTCCGGTTGGGTGGCTCGTCAACACGCGGCGGCTTATGGAAAACGTTCCGATTGCCGGATTCTCGCCGTTAACGGTACTGTCTCAGACCGTGCGTCGCAAATGACGCGCGAACTCGGTTTGTCCGACGTCGCCGTTTATAACGATTTATCGCGAGCGCTGCAACATCCGGAAATCGATATTGTTTCCGTTTGTACGCCGCAGCATTTGCATTGCGAACACGTTTTGCAAATCGCCGACGCGAAAAAACATATCGTAATCGAAAAACCGGCGGCGGTTTCGCTTCAGGAATTACGGCAAATGCGCAGCGCGGTGCAAAACGCGGGCGTGAAAACCGTCGTCAGTTTTGTGCTGCGGTGGAATCCGTTGATTGCGTTGCTGAAAAGGGCGCTTGCGGAAAATGTTTTCGGTAATCCGTATTATGTGGAAGTCGATTACATGAGCTACAACGGAAGTTGGTGGGGCGGTTGGAACGACGCAAGAACGTTGAAACAGGGAGTCAGCGCGTCGCTGGTTGCCGGATGTCACGCGATTGACGCGGCGCGCTGGCTTGGAACGAAAGAGTCCGATAAAGCCGCGACGCCGACCGAGATTTACGCGGTTGCCGGCGGATTCCGCAAAGGAAAAACGCGGGAATACAATCCTATCGACAACTCATGGCGGAACGACGCGCCGCCAATGGAATACGACGGTCTCGAATTAATTTTTATGCAATTCGACAACGGCGTAAAAGCGAAAGTTTGCGTGAACGCCGAATGCGTTATGCCGTATCGTTTTCCGATTCGTATTTTCGGAGATCGCGGAACGGCAATGGATAACCGGATTTGGTCGGAATCGTTTTCCGGTCAAAAGGACTGGATTGAAATTCCGACGATTCTGCCCGATTCCGGCGACGTCTCTCATCATCCGTTTCAAGCGGAAATCGATCATTTTATCGATTGCGTTTCCCGTAACGTTCCTTCGCATTGTTCGCTCGACGACGCGGCTATCAGTCACGAAGTCGTTTTCGCTGCGCTCGATTGTTATAAAAATCACTTGCCGGTAAAACTTCCGTTGAAATGACGTACTTTTCCGCTTGCGAAACTTTTCACTTCTAACTTTTAGTTTTTCACTTCAATCATGAATGGTTTTGAACGAATTTCTCAAACGCTTGCCGGTCAAGCAACCGACCGCGTTCCCGTCATGCTGCATAATTTTATGTTTGCCGCGCGGGACGCGGGAATGACGATGCAGGAATTTCGGAGCGATCCGAAAAACATGGCGAAAGCGTTTATCGACGCTTCCCGAAAATACGGATTAGACGGAATCCTGACGGATATGGATACCGCGTTAGAAGCCCATGCGCTCGGAGCGAAAATTCATTCGCCGGACGACCTTCCGGCAAAAGTGATCGTGCCGGCGGCAAATGATCTCGACGAGGTTATTGAACTTGCGGACGCGGAGAAACTAAAGACCAACGAGCGGATTCAAATTTATCTTGACGCGATTCGTTTGATTCATCAGGAAACGGCGGGAGAATTGTTTTTGCGGGGAAACGCGGATCAGGGAACGTTCAGCGTTGCCGCCGCCGTTTACGGTTTGACCAATCTGATGATAGACCTAACCGACGCGAAAAAAGAAGAGAAAATCTTTCGCCTGCTGGAACGTTGTTACGAGGTTCATCTTGCGTTTCATTTGATGGTGAAAGACGCGGGAGCCGATATGACGAGTTTCGGAGATAGTATGGCGAGTCCCGATTTGATTTCGCCGAAAATGTATCGGAAATTTGCGGCGCCTTTTCAGAAACGATTAGCGTCAGACCTTGCCAAACGCGGAATTCAAACCGTTTGTCATATCTGCGGCAAAACCGATTTGATTTTGAAAGAGATTGCGGAAAATCATTTTGCCGGAGTGGAAATTGATTATAAAACGAATCTCTCCGCCGTTGCCGAAACGATGAAAAACGTTTCGGTCGTCTTTGGAATCATTGATCCGTCCGGCGTCTTTTGTCGGGGACGTCAAGCGGACGTTGTCTCCGCGACGCAAACTGTTCTTCAACAATTTCCCGACGGCGGACTGGTCATTGGCGCGGGCTGCGCGCTTCCGGCGGAAACTCCGGCGGATAATATCCGCGCTTTCGTGCAAACGGTTCGGGAGAGTGAAAAGTTAAAAACGAAAAGTTAAAAACGGAATTTTTCACTACGAAGTCGCAAAGAATCGCGAAGTTTTGGTTCCGTTCCACTTCGCCGAGCGTTGATTCGATTTGCCCGACGATAGAAACAAAATCAAATCAAAAGCGTTTTTTGCATCGGTTGAAATATTGTTTATGGACTAAAATCTAAAAGCAAACAACCCCCCGACATTGTAAACTTATCACATTTGAAAATTCTGTTTTTTGAACACGGAACGCACAGAATACGCAGAAAAAATTACTAAAGATTCCGTGTTATCTCGTGATTTCCGCGTTCCAAACAATAAAAACAAAAACCGAATTTTCCCCCCTCTCAAGAACGGAATTTCAAAAAACGCAAATTCGACAAAAATGTTACTGAAAACGACGGATTGAGATAACTCTTGCATCATCTTTCGATTTGTGTAAAATACAAAATATTGGAGGTTGATTTTGAAAACCTGATTGATATTTCAAAAAATATAAGACAATGACAGGAAACACTTATGGCAAACAAAATTGAAGACATTCGTAATATTGCATTTTGCGGACATGGAAATTCCGGTAAAACAACGCTTGCCGACGCAATTTTGAACGATTTAGGATTAGTCAAACGTCCCGCCAGCGTGGACGACGGTACGAGTATTTGCGACTTCGACGAAGAAGAAAAAACGCATAAATACACAATCGAAGCGAGTGTGATTCATTTTGATTACGCAGGAAAGCGGTTCAACGTCATTGATACGCCCGGTTATCCTGATTTTATTGGTCAAACAATCGGCGCGCTCAATGGCGTGGATACGGCGGCGATTGTTATTAACGCTCAGTCGGGAATCGAAGTCAACACCCGCCGCGTTTTCAACGAAGCGAAAAAAGCGGGAATCGGACGAATCATTATTGTCAATAAACTTGACGCGGATAACGTTGATTTTCCGAAATTGACGGAAACCATTCAAGACGTGTTCGGAACGGAATGCGTGCCGCTTAACGTGCCGATTGGACACGGCGCCGATTTCAAGGGAGTCGTCAGTACGCTCAAAGAAGGCGCGGCGGACGGCGCGTTGATTGATCCGAACGATATTCGCGAAAATCTGATTGAAACCATTGTTACCGCCGATGAAGCGGTGATGGAACGTTATCTCGAAGGAACGCCGCCGACCGACGAGGAACTTTCCCGGCTGCTGGTTCAGGCGGTCAAAGAAGGAACGCTGATTCCCATTCTTTGCGTTTCCGGTAAAACGAAAATCGGTTTGCGCGATCTGCTTGACGAATTGTCTCAATGCGCGATTCCGCCAAGCGTCGTAACAAAAATCGCGAAAAATGCGGACGGCGAAGAAGTCGAAGTCGCGCCCGATCCCAACGGACAAATTGTCGCGCAAGTTTTCAAAACGCGTATCGACCCGTTTGTGCAAAAATTGAGCTTGATTCGTATTTATTCCGGCGTTCTGAAAAACGGTATGACCGTCAGCGCTTCGACTTCGCGGCGCGGATTCAAAATTGCGCAGCTTTTCGAGATTCAGGCAAACGAAACGCACGGCGTCGAAGAAGCGGGACCGGGTTCGATTGTCGCGGCGGCAAAGGTCGAGGAACTTCATACCTGCTCGACGCTCGGCGATTTGATTTTGCCGCGATTCAGTTATCCGACTCCGATGGTCGGCTTGGCGGCGTCGCCGAAAAGCCGGGGCGACGAAAGTAAATTGTCCGGCGCGTTGGCGAAAGTTTGCGAAGAAGACCCGACATTTCTACAAGACCGCAACGAACAAACGAAACAGCTTGTCATTACCGGAATGAGCGAACTTCATTTGCAAATCATTCAGGAACGTCTCAAGAGACGCGACAAGGTGGAAATCGAAACCAAAGAGCCGAAAATTCCGTACCGCGAAACGATTCAAATTAATGCGGAAGGAAGTTACCGACACAAAAAGCAGTCCGGCGGCGCGGGACAGTTTGGCGAAGTGCATATTCGCATGTATCCGTTCCCGGGCGGAACCGATCCGGAAACGTTTGCGTCGAATAAAGAAATGTTTCCCACGATGAAATCGTTTCAACATTTTCCGGAAAATAATTTTCTCTGGGTCGATTCGGTCGTCGGCGGTACAATTCCCGGCAATTTTATGCCCGCGATTGAAAAAGGTTTTAAAGAACGAATGGTGCGCGGCGTGATTGCCGGTTATCAGGTGCAAGACATTTGCGTCGAAGTCTATTTTGGAAAACATCATCCGGTGGACAGCAACGAACAAGCGTTCAAAACCGCCGGCTCGATGGCGTTCAAGACGGTCTTTCTTCAAGCGAAACCGGCGTTGCTCGAACCGATCATTCTTCTCGAAGCGACCGTGCCGACCGACCGCGTCGGCGACGTCAGCAGCGATCTTTCGACCCGTCGCGGACGTCCGCTCGGTATGGAATCGGCGGGCGGCGGAATGCAGACCGTGCGCGCCGAAGTCCCGTTTTCCGAAGTAACAACCTACAGCCGCACGTTAGCAAGTATGACCGGCGGTCAAGGAAGTTATTCGATTGAATTTAATCGTTACGACGTCGTTCCCGGCAACGTTCAACAACAAGTTATCGCCGCCGCGAAACTGGAGGACGAAGAAGAAGAGTGAGAAGTCAAGCGTAATTTTTATAATACTTCCGTCAAATTTGCATTTTTGAAAAATGGGAGAGACGCCTTGCCGATAAGTTGACGTTTTAGAATGAGTCGCCCGAAACAACGGAAACTTTCGTTTACGTTTCGGGTTGTCCGCCGTTCTTGAATTTCTTGTCTTTCTGACGCGGAACGACATAAAACGGTAATGACTGCTCGGCGAATATTTTACTTTTAAAATTTCGCTGAAGTTAAAATCGAACCAATTTTCTGAAATTTGAGAGGATTTATTTTGAATAAAACAAACGATCGCGAAAGACTTCGGCAGTATAATGATTTTTTCTCGCGTTCCAAACCGCCGAATTTTGAACCCAATTTGCCGGCGGTATGGCGAACGCCTTTTCCTTCGCCTGCGAACTCTTCGCAAAATCTTCATCGCTTGAATTTCTGGGAAACTGAAATCGATTTATTTCAGTTGAAACCGTCGGTTGTTGTGATTTGCGACGATCCTGTGAGCCGTTATAAAACCTGCCGAATATTAGAACAAGCGGAAATTACGACGGCGGAATGTACTTTCGCCGAATGTTTGGCTCTTCCCGCGCCGAAACGCAACGATAAAAATCTGTTCCTGCTTGATTTGTACGGAGCCCGCTTTTCCGAAGAACAGTTGCATGAAAATCTGGAAAAACATTTTGCGAATTTTCCCGTCGTTACGTTGGACAGCGAGCGAAGGACGTCGGAACGCCTCATACAGATTAAGCAGTATTCGCTGGCGTATCTCACGAAACCTTATTTCCCGGAAGAAATCGTCTGGATGATTCAAAAACTTTTTTGCGTCAAACAGCTTGTTTACGAAAGAGATTTGTACCGCGATTCCGTTTTGCATTTTCCTCTGCCGATTACGGTCAGCGGACAAAGCGCGGGAATCCAAGAATTAATCGCCGACATCAATCGCGTCGCAAAGTCCAACGCTCCGGTTTTATTGCTTGGGGAAATCGGAACGCGAAAAGAATTGACGGCAAATCAAATTCATTTCAACAGCGGACGACCAATCCGATATTATCATACGATTTCGTTAATCAATATGTTTAATGAAATGTTGCAGTATTATTTTTTCGGATGCGCGCCCGGCGTGACGGAAATTTATCCTTACGGACATGTCGGGATTTTAGAATTAGTGTCGCGGGGAAGTTTCTATATTGACTTTGTGGAATTGGCGTTTCCCGAATTGCAGGAAGCGTTGTTGTCGTGCATTAAATACGGCGTCACTTACCGCGAAGGAATCAGAACGCCGGTTCCGGTCAATCTGCGGTTCATTTTTTCTACTTATACCGATTTAGAAGCGTTATCCCGCAACGGAATCTTTAACCGCGAATTATGCGATATTTTGATGAAAAACCAGATTCTCGTTCCCGCGTTACGGAATTGCAAAGAAGACGTTATCACTTTTTTTATGTATGGAATCCAATGGTTATCGGAGCTTTATAACCGACCGGCTCTCAAGCTGGACAAAGCCGCTAGGAATAAACTGCTTTCTTATCCGTGGCCCTTCAATACGCAAGAATTGGAGATTGCGGCGAAAAACGTTTTCTTTCGGGACACGGACGGCGTGATCACGGAAGACGACATTATTTTCCCCGACAAACCGCTTACGTTTGCGTCGGGGCAAGCAACGACGCTGAAACAAGGCAAGCGTTTGGGAGTCGCGGGAATGTCGATGGATGATATTCAGAAGCAAGCGATTCTCGAAACGCTGACATTTTGCGGCGGTAACAAACAGCACACGGCAAAAATACTCGGCATTTCCGAAAAGACGTTGTATAACAAACTCAAAGAATATGAAATCGCGTAAAGAACGGAATAAAGAATTATGACGAAGCGACCTGATTTTTTGCCGAGCGTTTCTCCGACGACAACGCGAATTGGCTGGATTGGAACCGGCGTGATGGGACAAAGTATGTGCCGTCGTCTGATTCAAGCCGGTTATCGCGCGACGGTTTATAATCGCACGCCGTCGAAAGCGTCGCCGCTTTTGGAACTCGGCGCGAAATGGGCGGCGACTCCGGCGGACGTTGCGCGGGAAAGCGATGTTGTATTCGCGATGGTTGGTTATCCGCGCGACGTTTGCGAAATCATGCTGGCGAGAGATGGATTATTTTCAACGCTTGCCGCAAACGGCGTCGTTGCGGATATGACGACAAGTTCGCCGGAATTGGCAAAAACGTTGTTCGCGGAAGCTCAAAAACGCCGGATTCATATTCTTGACGCGCCGGTTAGCGGCGGCGACGTCGGCGCGAGGGAAGGAAAATTATCGATAATGATTGGCGGCGAAAAAGCGGTCGCCGACGCGTTGCGTCCTTGTTTGGAATTGCTGGGACAAAATATCGTTTATCATGGCGGGGCGGGAAGCGGTCAACATGCCAAGATGGTCAATCAGATTTTAGTGGCAACGAACATGATTGGTCAATGCGAAGGTTTGTTGTATGCTTACCGTGCGGGACTGAATCTCGATAACGTTTTGAAATCGATTGCGGCGGGCGCTGCGGGAAGTTGGTCGCTGTCGAATCTTGCCCCGCGTATTTTAGCGGGAAATTTTGAGCCGGGATTTTACGTA
>JAISZO010000380.1 GCA_031269105.1 Planctomycetaceae bacterium
TTCTGTTTATTGAATCGATTCCCGAAAGCGTTGTCTCTTGTTCTAACGAAGTAAAAGAACTTGTTGTTTCCGAAGTCAATGCGGCGTTTAACAAACTTGCGTCGTTTCTTTCCGCAACGGAACTTGCGGCGTCAATCGAAACGGCTTCGACGTCGTTGAGCGTTTCTGAAAGCGCCGCGCCGCCGCCAAGTAATCCGAGAATGGACGCGGAAACCGGCAAACGTTCTTCAAGCGGCTCAAAAAAGAGACGGTTTTTCGGGATTTTACTTGCAGATTTTTTATAAGTTCTTGTTCTTTGGTTCCGTGATGTTCTCATAAATTTTCTCCTTGTGTTCTTTAGCGTTTCTTTTGTCGATTGTTTGTGATTTCAAGGCGTTTCTAAAAACGTGATATATCAGTGGAATTTTTTTATGGTTGAAAATGACAAGGTAGCCAACCTTTCGCCGAAAGGTTGGGCGCCGTAAGGCGCCGGTGAATCAGGTTAACGACGGCAATTCGTATTGCTTGTACGGTTTGTAATCCATTGCCAGCCGTAAACAGGGGCAAGTCGGCTATCGCCGACGCGACGTTTCGGCGAGACGTCGCCTACCTTATGTTGAAAAACGTTTAACGAAAATTCCACGGATATATTACCTAAAAATTTATTTTTCAGACAGGATTTGCAGGATTGACAAGATTTTTTATTCCAACTTATAATCATCGCACTTTAAAATTCGGTTTTCGGAAACAACGATTGTCGCAATAAAAACCGAAATTTCAAATGTAATAAGTATAATCCTGTCAATCTTGTTCATCCTGTCGAAAAAATGTTTCAAACGTTCATTTTTGTTCCGGCGCGTTTGCGGGTTTTTCATCAGACGGTTTCTCGTCGGATTTTTTTTCCGAAACGTTTTCCGCAGGTTTTTCTTCTTTGGGTTTCGGTTCCGCCGAAGCAGGTTTATCAGGTTCCGCGACTGGTTTCTTTGGTTCGGAGGTTTTTGCCGGTTCCGTCTTTTCCGTATTCGCGGAAGCGGGAGCGGCAGCCGCCGGATTTTCAGGAGTTGCCGACGGTCTGCGTCTCGGACGATTCTCGTTTGGATTTGCGGCAGGTTCGACAGGAGAAGTCGGATTTGCCGCAACAGGAGTCGCGCCGGGAACGAAACCGCGCGGAAATTCACGTCGGGGCGGCGGAATCACTTTTCGCTCTTTCAAGTCGTATTTTTGTCCCGACTTGAGAACGAGGAACGGTTTATAAGCGTCCGCGCTACCATTGGAATAACGCACGCGCGGACCGGACGGAAAACCGGCGGCAGGTTCTGCGGGATTAGGATTTTCCGGTTGCGGCGAAACGGCGGTTTCCGTTTTTTCCGAAATGATATTCGGATAACTATGAATCGTAGCGATGGATTTTCCGACCACTTCAAGTTCGTCGCGAACCACGACAACGGCGGTTGATTCGTCTAAACCGATTCCGATCAGTTGCGGCGCGCCTTTGACAAATTCAATCAGATCGAATTGCCGGTTGCGCGCCAGAATGTGTTGATCAATCACGGAGTTTTTCAGAAAACCAAGTCCCTGCGTATGATCGCCGACAAGGATATCCGGCGTTTTCGTATCGCCGCGCCACAGGAACGAACCCTGAATCGACGCTCCCGCCGACGAACCGGCAATCACGCCGCCGCGTTCCAATACTTTTTGAAATTCTTCGTGCGCCAGCGTATTGAGATAAGCGTCGGCAATTCGCCACTGACGACCGCCGTCGAAAAAGACGCCGGTGGCTTGTCTCAATTTTTCGAGATTTTTTTCGTCGTTGGCTTCCCGAATCGTTTTCAGATCGAGAATGCCGACGTTTTCTTCGCCGACAAATTCCCGCAACGCCCGCGCGGAGCCGGAACGGTTGTTGATGCCGGGACCGGCGGCGTTTGTAACGACGACAAATTTCGCGTGTTCTTTACCGCCGGCAAGTTCAAGGATTTTATCCCAGATTTCCGGCGTTACTCCGCCGCCGCCGATAATCACGAGCGCGCCGTTTTCCGGTCCGTGTCGCGTTTCCGACGATTTGATTTTTATTGGGTTTTGGGCGTGCGCCGCGAAAGTCGCCGACGTCAGTAATACGGCAAGCGCGATCTTTCGCAAAGTTTTCATCATACTGTTTTTCATGGAAGATTCTCCATTTCTAATTGGCGTTTTTGTTTTTGTTGAAAAAGGTTAATGGGTTGAAGACGTCCTCTTTGACAAGAGGAAATCCGAAGCGTATATCATCAAAATCCTTTCTTGGCGTTAAAAAGAAAAGTTTGTTTTGATGAAAAAAGGTTAATGTGTTAAAAATATCCTCTTGGACCAAAAGTATTTCTGCGAGTTTTTGGCGATTCAATGTTCTATCGAAAACTTTATTTTTTCCAAAAAAACTTAGTAGCTTCAATACCGCGCTCATCTACAATCTTGATTTTCCTGTTTAAGAAAATAAGGTTGTTTTTTAAGCGCGACGTTTGGCTACCGAGATTGTTTTATTAAAAAATAAAGTTTTCATTGGAATACTTCTCCGTTAAAAAAATGGGAAGATACTTTTGTTCTTTGACGAGGGAAAATTCGACGCATATATAATCAAAAATCCTTTCTTGGCGTTAAAAAAGAAAAGTTTGTTTTTGTTTTACTACAAATCAATCGGCAATTTTTCTCCTTCCGTTTTTGCAACCATCACGGCGACGCAGGTATCGCCGTAAACATTCGCGACCGTGCGCATCATATCGAGGATTCGATCAACTCCGACAACAAGTCCGATTCCTTCAAGCGGCAATCCCACGACATTGAGAATCAAACTCATCATCACAAGAGCAGCCATCGGGATTCCCGCCGCGCCGATTGCGCAAATGAGCGAAGTCAACGCGATAAGGAACGTTTGAAAAAACGTCAAATCGATTCCATACGCCTGCGCGATAAAAATCACCGCCACGCATTCCAGCAACGCGGCTCCGTCCATGTTGATTGTCGAACCGAGCGGAATCGTAAAATTTGTAACTTTCGGCGAAATTCCGTCCTTATGTTCCACCGCGTAAAGCGTCGCGGGCAGCGCGGCTCCGCTGGAGGCGGTGGCAAACGCCGTCAAAAGCGGAGTGGACATGTTTCGGAAATGACGCCAGGGATGAACGCGAAAACCGAATCGCAGCAACAACGGAAGCCAGACAAACGTGTGAATCGCAAGTCCGATTGTCACGGTCAACACGTATTTCAACATGTTTTCAACGAGTTGGAGAAAATCCTGCGTTCCGCTGAACTGTTTCATCACGATGGCGAAAATTCCTAATGGCGAAAGGATAATAATTTGTTTGGTAATCCGCATGGTCAATTCAAAACCGCCTTGAAAAAGATGCGTTAAAGCGTTTTTTCTTTCCGGCGATAGTTTCGGAATATTGAGTCCGACCAAAAAACCGATCAAAATAATAGGAAGCGTATAATTTTTGGAAAGCGCGTCAAAAAAGTTTTTCGGCACGATTCCCGTTACGATTTCCCGAACCGTTCGATATTCCGCCGACGGTTGAACGACATGTTCCGGCATGACAATTCCGCGACCCGGTTGAATCAGTTGAACAAGGATCAGTCCCGTAGCAATCGCAATGATCATTGTGAGGACGTAAAGTCCGATAGTTTTCAATCCCAGCGCTTTCAGGTTTTCGCCGGAGTCGAGGATTCCCGCGATTCCTGAAACGATGGAGAAAAAAATGATCGGCGCTATCAACATATTCAAAGCGTTAATAAACATGTCGCCGAGCCATGAAACGTAAGGCGTTCCCTGAGGAAACAACACGCCCGCCGTACCGCCGAAAATCAACGCGATCAGGATTTGCCAATGGAGCTTTAATTTCATGGTAATTGTTAATCGTCATTTTCAGGATCGGCGTCGCTAACAACATTACTTTCTTGTCGTTGACTTCTGGTTCTATTACCGCCGCGCCGCGACTGTTCCGGTTCCTCTTCAGCTTTGAGATTTGTATCTATATTGAAGTTAAATTTTTGTCTTCCTTTTTTTACTTCAATAGTTTTCGTCCAAAGTTCTTTGTTATTCGCTCTCAAAACTCCAGCGGGAACAACAGCCCTCCCTGTTTCAGGATTTTCAATCCTCACTTTATTCGGACCGGCTTCTACGCCTTTACGAGTAATGGAAAATTCCATTTCGTAGTTTCCCGATGAATTTGTAAATCCTTTGGATTCTGATGTTCCCGGATTTTGCGGTACAAAACGTATGATCATATTTTCTGGGGCGGGCTTGTCGTCGATAGTTAATTTTCCGGTGACGTACCCGAATGGGATTTTTGAATTGTCGCACCCGTTTATCGACAGAACAAGCCAAAGCCCCAAAAATAAAAATATTTTTTTCTTCATTGAATAGGTCATTAACATAGTAATTGGAATTTTATTAAAAAGAGACAGAACGATTATCATCTTTGGAACCAAGTAATTGATAGACCCCCAATAAACCTTGGCTTGCCGCCTCGTTATAAACTGAAAGGGTTGGATTTGATATAACGTCGCCATCTTCATTACGTAACGGTTTATATTCTATTGTCTCGCTGATAAAATGAACGCTTCCGTCTCCTAAAAGAAAATTACCTCCTCCTGTGTGAAAACTGGAGTACAGACCGTTTGTTGCACTTGTTCTTTCATTAAGCTTAATTCTTACGGTGGAATTTGTGTGATTCATTGCGCCAATAGCAACCGGACCAGGCCAGTTGTAAGCGCCGCCGACTTTAGTTTCGCGTTCGCCATAAGCAAACGTATTGCTTAATCCGTCAGTAATTGCAGCGAAACCTACCGCCTTTTGCGCAGGAAACAAACCATTATTTACTGTTGCTCCAGTCGCACTTGTAATACCGTTTCCGCTACGATATCCGCGAGAAGGACCGTAGTTTGTCGGCGACATTGACGGTCCATCGCTGCCAGAATTTGTGGGATAAGTTCCACGCCTTGTGTTAGGATAAAGCGGATCGTCTGACGGGCAAACATAATTGGCAATTCTAGAATTGACCAAAATATCTTTAGAACCCGGCAACAGTACATCCTCGTAAGCTCTTTCAATTGTAATAGATGAGATTCCAGCAGCTTGATAAACCCCCTGTTGTTCAATAAACGGAAGGATCAACGCCGCCGTTCCCCAACCCGGTTGCACATTCCCACCCGGCGGATCAGATGCTGTATTGCCATTCAATATCCCGCCGATTTCATACGGCTTTGTGACAGCGCCCGGCGGTAACACCTTGTGCGCGTCGTGATAGTTGTGCAATGCAAGCCCGATTTGCTTGAGATTGTTCGTGCATTGCATTCGTCTTGCCGCTTCGCGCGCCGCCTGAACGGCGGGCAACAAGAGCGCAATCAATACTCCTATGATTGCGATCACGACGAGGAGTTCGACAAGCGTGAAACCAAGTAAACGAATTAATTCGATAATTCGTGCTTGAGTTGAGTTGAGTTGAGTTGAGTTGAGTTGAGTTGAGTTGAGTTGAGTTTGCGCATATTTTTCCTTTCAGTGAAAATTTGGCGTCGTCATAATTTAATTTGATTTGCCGAACATGAATAGCAAATCTTTTTCGGAAGAACGTTAAATGCAATCGCAGCGCCAAAAACTCAACAGCGAAAAAAACAGACGGAATTTCCGCATAACGTCGGAAAGAAAAACAGCATAAAATATGGGAAAAACAGCGAAAAATTCAGAAGAAAAATTTTTAATACTTTGTTAAAAATTTTTTTATTTTTGTTTTCGAGAACGTTTTATCCGTGATATTTGATAGTTCTCCGTGATATATGACGGTCAAATATCACGGGACTGGCGCCATTGAGGGAGTGAAAAGTTAAAAACGAAAAGTGAAAAATGCCGTCCGAAGCGTCGGCGAGGGTTAAACTTCATCACGAAGTCGCGAAGATTTCACGAAGGATTTTTAAAATTTAGGGAAAATCCCCCTCCGTTGGAGGGGCGGCGCAGCCGACCGACGGGGCGCTTCGCGGTTATACCGTTTTCACTTAAAAAACCGGCAATGTTAGCCCATTCAACCCTTAAAAATCAGGATATTTCCAATTTCAATAATCGGAATTTAAAATCGCTTCAGTATAACGCAACGACCGCATAAGAAATCTCACGATAGTATGAGATTGTAAACTTTTACGCAAAGTTAATAATCGCTACAAAACAAATTCGTTGCCGACTATTTTAGTCAAATTTCTAAAATTTTCTTACGTTACAGCGCATTTCTTTCAATTGTCTGTCATAATTCAAAGATGAAGTTGTTTTCAATAATATCTTGAAGTATTTTTCAGGCGGTCAAAAAATTTTTCGATGTTCGATCAGTTCAGACAAACAGTTCTTAAAAAAACCGTTGGCATTTGCCGCCAATTCGGAATACTGTTGATTTCTCTGATTCGTCCGCAATATTCCAAAATTTTCTTTTTGTTTGCCGTTTTATTTTTTCTTTTCGTTTTCTCATCTTGTTCGTCTTTGAACGCTCAACGAAAAGGCGAGCTGTCGCCGTTAGAGCGTCAAAATGCGGATTTGGTGGCGAAATATCAGGAAGAAGCAACGAAAGCGAAAAGTTTGGACGTTCTCAATGAACAGGTCTTAAAAGATTTAGGTCAAGCGTCGCGCGTTATTCAACAGGCGGAATACAAGCAAAAAGAATCGGAACAGCGAGTCGCCGATTTGACCGCAAAAATTGAAGCGTTGGAACTGCAACTTGCCGAAAGCCAGCAATCAATAAAAACGTATCAAGCGTCGATGTATCGTCAATCGACCGTGACTGTTACGCCAAATAGCAGTTATAAAAATCAACTTGCGATCAGCTCTCCCGACGTGAAAGTCGTCAACGACGGCGATTATGTGCGCGTGCGGATTCCTAATTCCATGATTTTTCATGCCGGAACGTGGCAGTTGACAGAAGAAGGCAAACAGATTCTCAATGAAGTCGGAAATCAATTGCGAGTGAATTTTCCCGATCAAGAAATCGGCGTTGAAGGACACGTCAGTCAAATGGAAGTCAATCGGCAAAGCGTGTTGAGCGACTATGAAGCCGGAATCAAAAACGCTTTTGCGGCGACTTATTATCTTATAACGAATCGCATTCTTGAAGAAAAACAAATTCGTATCGGCGGCGCAGGAGCGAATCGACCTGTGGAAAACAACGCCGTTTACGAAAACGAAAACAACAACGCCCGCATCGAATTTGTTGTTTATCCGACTTCCTGGCGTTGACGTAACCAGAATTTTCAGTCAATGAAAGGCAATAAATATAAATAATTTCGACGCCATTAATCTCTCGCGTTGCGTTATTGATTTTAAAATTTAACGGCGTCTTTTATTTGCTTATTCGCACTCGCTTACTTTTTTCTTTGCTTTACGGGCTTTCTTTCTTTTCAGATTAATCTCATAATTGAGTTTGCCTAAAAAGCCGTCCCAGAATTTTCTATCTTCAAACGGCACGCTGACAGCTTTTTCAATAATTTCATAACGAATTAACATCTCATCGTGCTGCTTTTTATTTCTCACGCCCTCTTCAATAATTTCTCCATACGGAAAAATACGTATTTTGTAAGAAAAATTTCGGTTGCGCGACAAATGGAAATACTCGCCGGTTTTCTTATCTTTGACAATCAGTTTGACCTCGCCGCCTGTTTCCTTTGCAAGTTTCGAGAAGATGTCCAGCATTTCGTCTCGTTTGTAATCTTCCATGAATTTTTTATAGATCGGAGTAAACCGTTCCTTAGTATTTTCAAACAGTTTGTTACATTCCGTCCAATTTAACCACCCCACGTTGGGAAAATCATCTCGTCTTCTTCCTTGCAAATCGTAAAATACAGGAGGATTCGGCATTTCATCATGGAAAGGCATTTCTTCGTCGGTGGTGATTGTTACCAAATAGAAATCCGCCAGCTTCGGCATAATTTCTCTCATCAACTCGACGGTTGCCGATTCCCGACAAATACGCACTTTATCAAATTCATATAAAGAATTTCGTAATTGATATTCTTTTTCAATGAGAATCTGCCCGGCGTTTTGTTCGTCCAAGTCTTCCTGATCGTTGAGGACGTATTTGATATTTCTTACGTCCAGCGCAGGTTTTGTTTTTGACAAATTTCCAATCGCTCGCAACGCGCGGTAAATCAACGAAAATTGTTTGTTGATTTTACAAGTAATCCCTTTTTCTTTCGTATTAAGATACCCGTCGGGAAGATTTTTTCCCGACGATTTAAGATACGTGTCAATTTTTACTTCGACGACAAGAATATGATAATTCCCGTCGTTATCAGTGATAACAAACAAAACGTCCGGTTGCCCGAAATCTGCAAAATCCATTTGCAGGTGCATTTCAATGTCTTTTATCGTGAAAGGACATTTTTCTCGTTTTTGCCATATTATCTTGTCAATAAATTTTCGAATCTTTCCAAGTCTGTCTAATTCAAAAAACAAAATATTGGAAAGAGAATTATCATCGTGAACGCAGATATTCATAACATACTCCTTAATATCTTTCTTTATAACAATTTTATTGTTTTATTTATAACTTTATTGTTTTTATTGTCGAAAAAATAATGATTCCCGTAATCAAACGCCTTAATAATCTAGGGTTAAATTTTTTTTTCGTCAAGTAATACCTCGCGAATTTCGCAAAAATTTTCCAAGCGACGATCAACATTTTTCAACGGTAAGCAAATTTGATCCATTTGTACAAGACGTAAAATACTTTTGCCTACATAAATTACATTATTGTAACATATTTTTTACCCCTTTATTATGTTAATTTTCATAAATCCAATATTTTTACCCATTTTAAATGCCACAATTTTTGCGCTTTTAATAATGTGAAAAAATTCTCAAAGGCAATTAACATTAATATATATTATCGAAAGAGAAAAAATACGCCATTCTTTTTATTTTTGCCTGTTTTTATAATATCATAAAATTTCAAGACGAAAAATGTAAGGCATTAATTCTGAAATTCTGAAAAACAACAAAATTTGAATTTTCGGAAAGAGAATTAGATTATTAGAGGTATCTTTTGGCGACATTTTCTCAATTTCTTGGTCGGGTGGTCTTGTCGTAAACCGCAAAGATGTTTAAGATATAGCATTCTGTATTTTCTATTCTCTGTTATTAGCGGAGTATCAGAATATCGCGTTTTTGTTCCGATTTTCATTTTTGAAAATTCAAACGACTTTCCATAAATCATATCATTGCAAGAAATTAAGGGATTCAATGAACTATTGGATAAATTTTGCGTCAATTTTATTCGCCGATGCGCCGCAACCGACGCCGGCAGAAACGCCCGGAGCCGGAAATAATAGCGGCGGCGCTTTTAATCCGCAAATTCTGCTTTTTATTGCCGGTTTCGTTTTGCTGATGTACGTCTTTATGATTCTTCCGCAACGACGGGAAAAAAACCGTTGGAACAATATGATCGATAAAATGAAAAAAAACGACCGCGTGTTGATGAGTTGCGGAATTATCGGAACGGTTCACACGGTTTACAAAGAGAAAAATGAAATCGTGATTAAAGTCGATGACGATAGTAATACAAAAATGACGTTTTCGCTCGCCGCCGTATCGCGGGTATTCGACGAACCAAACGACAAAAAATAAACCGGAAGGCAGATCAAAGACGGAAAGAAATTTTTTCAATTCGATAAAAAGCGGAAACAATCAACCTTTTGGCTTTGATCTTTCGTCTGAATGCTGATAAATTTTACCAAATCGACAAAAACAACGGGCGACGTCCGTTTTTGTCTTAATACATTTTAGGATTGTTTACTCATGAAGCGGAGCAACCTGTTTTCTTTCAAACAAGCCGATCAACGTGATACGGCGGAATCTTACGCGAACAAGACTCGCAGTTTTCGCCTTCAGCCCTACGCGATGGCGGTTGCGTTGGCGATTTTAGCGTTCAGTTTTTATCAATATCAACCCCGCGCGCAGGAACAACCAGCGGACGCGCCGCCCGCAGCGGCAGTTTCCGACGCGCAACCGACGGAATCGACGCAACCGGAAACCGTCAATCCGCCCGCCGAACAACCGGAAACGCCGTTGGTTTCAGAAATTCCTGCGACTCCGGCAATAACGCCGCCAATTCAACAATCCGCAACGCCGGAAAACGAAAATTTTTCCGCCGCCGAAGACGTCAATAAAATATTGCAATCGCTTCAAACGCCGGACGTCATGCCAAATTCGACCGACGCCGCGACGTCCGAATTGCCGCAAGTCGAGGTGGGGGCAAGCGACGTCCAAGTCGAAAAAATCCTTCCGTCAACGCCTTTTTTCAAAACGGACGGAGGAAAACTTCTTATTGGTTTTAGTATCTTTTTATTGATTGTCGTTATTAGTTCGCTATTGGCGAACGCCGCCGCGAAATCCTGGCGGATGCAGGAACACGCTTTCAAGTTTTTCGTCGTATTGCTTGCCGTTATCGGTTCGATTACTGCGACCGTAACAAGTTGGCATAAACTGACGCTCGGTATCGACTTGAGCGGCGGCGTCGTGCTGGTTTACGACGTGAAACCGCATCAAGATCGCGTCGTAGGCGAAGAAACGACCGGCGAAGACGGCGCGAAACAAACCGCCGCCGTAACCGGAGTCGTTTCACAAACGGATTTTGAAGATTTGGTGAAAGCGATCAATAACCGGATCAATCCGGCGGGCGTGAAAGAAATCGTTGTTCAACGTTACGGAACAAGTCAATTAAAGATCGTGATTCCGAATGCGGACGCTGCGGAAGTCCGGCGGATTGAGCGGCTTATCAGCGAAGCCGGAACGCTTGAATTTCGTATTCTCGCATCGAGAAGCATGGCGGAGGATCAATCGCTGATCAGCCGCGCGGAACAACAACCCGGCGCGACGCGGATTTATAACGAAGCCGGAACGCTCATTGAAGGGTTATGGGTTCCGATTAACGAAAAAGAAGCGAATAGTTTTGAAAGTCCGCAAAACGTTACCCGTAAAACTGGCGGAATAACGGAAATTCTCGTTTTGAAAGACCGTTACGACGTCAACGGCAGTTATTTACGAAACGTTAGTTCGGGAGTGCAGCAAACGGATAAAGGTCCGAAACAAGGCGTAACGTTCTCGCTTGATTCGCGCGGAACGCAGCTTTTTGCCGGTCTGACGGGACAATACGCTTCAAGAATCGAAAGCGGACGCACTCGTTACATGGGAATTATTATGAGCGGCGAAATGTATTCGGCGCCGACTTTGGAAGAACCGATTCCGTCCGGGAATTGCTCGATTACATTCAATTCGCGTCCCAACGACGAAGGCGGAGTTCAGCTTAAACAAGACGTCCAGGACTTGTTGCAAATCATGCGCGCCGGAGCGTTACCCGCCGACGTCGGCAAACAGCCGATTAGCGAAAATCAAATGGGCGCGACGCTTGGCGACGCGACGATTCAAAGCGGCAAAATTTCCGGTATCATTGCTATTGCCGGAATTTTCTTGTTTATGCTCGTTTATTATCAAGCGTGCGGAATGGTCGCTTGTTTTTGCGTCGTAATGAACTTGTTCCTGATTATGGCGGTTATGCTTGCGATCCGCGCGGCGTTTACGCTTGCCGGTCTTGCCGGACTCGTGCTGACGCTTGGTATGGCGGTGGACGCGAACATTCTCATTTACGAGCGTTTGCGGGAAGAAATGGACGCCGGATCGACATTGCGGCTTGCGATTCGTAACGCTTTCTCCCGCGCGGCGACGGCGATTATCGACTCTAATGTTACGACGCTGATTGTCGCCGTTATCTTGTATCTTGTCGGAACGGAACAAACAAAAGGTTTCGCAGTAACTCTGTTTCTTGGCGTTGTCTTTACTATGTTCACGTCGGTTTATTGCGCTCGCGTCATTTTCGACGTCGCGGAACGTCGCCGTTGGATTGTCAAGGCGACCATGTTTCGGATTCTCAACCGTCCGAATATCAATTTTATGAGCGCGAGAAAATATTCCGTTGCGATTTTCGCGGCGTTGTGCGTTTTGAGTATCATTTTCGCGACGGCGCGCGGCAAAACGTTATACGACATTGATTTTGTCGGCGGCGTTTCCGTCGAGGTGGTTTTCAAAGAATCGCAAAACGACGAGGAAGTCCGAAAAGCGTTGAGCGGCGAAGGTCTTGCCGATTTAACGGTAACGACGGTGCGGGACGCGGTGGAAAACAACGAAGCCAATAAAAAAGTTGCGGCGACGCAATCGACGCATTTTACAATTACCGCCGCGACTCCGCCGGATACCAACGCAAATGAATATCTCAAACAAATTACGTCCACCGTGAAGAAAACGTTCAGCGATAAACTGGTTTACGACACGATTGATTTTACGTCAACCGAATCGACGTCGCCTGCCGGAGCAGTGCAAACCGTTGCGAAAATCACGGTCGATCCGTCCATGAATTACAAATCGCTGGATCAGTATGTCAAAGACTATATGAATCAATTGGCGGAAGCGGAAGACGCGGCAAAGAAAATTCCAAACGTCTTTTCTTACGTAATTACTTCGGAAGAAAATGCGAGCGCTGCGGAAACTTCCGCGCCGTATAAAAATTGGACAATAACGTTTAACGGCGACAAAACGAATGTGGACAAAGTTTTGAGTACGCTGGAAACGGAATTCGACGCGAATCCATGGTTTCCCGCGTCGAATACGATTGGCGGCGTCGTGGCGACTTACGCCCGCGTTGCGTCGGTCGCGGCGGTTCTGGCGAGTTTTGTTGCCATTGTGCTTTATCTTTGGCTGCGGTTTCACAAGATGTATTTTGGTATTGCGGCGGTGGTTACGCTGATCAACAACATCCTTATCACGCTCGGCGCTATTTCCGCGAGTTATTGGCTTCGTCCGTATTTAGGATTTTTGCAGGTGGAAGAATTTAAGATCGGCTCGACCGTTATTGCGGCGTTCCTGACGATTATCGGTTATTCCATTAACGACACGATTATTTTATTCGACCGTATCCGCGAAGTGCGAGGGAAGTCGTCGCTGTTGACGGTTGAACATATCAATCAAAGCACGAATCAAGTGTTGTCCCGAACGTTATTGACTTCGTTTACGACATTATTTGTGATTTTCGTGTTGTATTTTCTCGGCGGCGCCGGCTTGCATACGTTTGCGTATGCGTTAGCGATTGGAATCACGGTTGGAACATTCGGCTCGATTTTCCTTGCGTCGCCGTTGCTTTACTGGATGGTCAACGAACCGGGCAACAAATCCGCATCCAAGAAAAAGAAATAAATACGAAAGTTTTGCCGCGAGGGAATTTCTAAAAACTTATTTTTAGACAAAGAGGAACAGGAGAAAAAGTCTCATAAAATCCTGTTCCTCTTGTTTTTTCTGTTGAAAAGAAAGATTCCCCAATTTGTTTCTTAAAGGTTTTGAGAAGTTTTCTCGATGAAATTTTGTGTTTCGGAAGGTTGATTTTGTTTCTTTTTGAAAAAATTTTGTTTCTCCGTGAATACTTTTTCTCGTTCCGTGAAATAAAATCCTCTCAAAACGGGAGAAGATCGACTCTTTGAGAATCAAATTTCTCGTTTCGAGGGAGCTTTTTGTACTTCCGAAGTACCTTTTTGTACCTCGTGAAGTAAAAAAATTTGTTTTTTGAATCTTTGTTACGCGATTCTAAAGTATTTTTATTTTTCCCGCAAAGCCGACACAAGCGGCGTAAAAAACGGTTTTAAAACGTCGTAATGATTCGCGTTTGGCATACGTTTCCATGATTCTCCTGCGCGAACGGCAACCAAGTCGTATTCCGGCGCCACAAAAATCAAACTGTCGTGGAGTCCCCACGCCCAAAACGCATTGCGCGGAATTTCAGAAATAGTACCGTCCGCGTTATTCCACCAAAGCGCTGAATAATGTTGCGGCGCAGTACCGAAATCGTTTTTACCGTCCGGCGAAAAAACCGGCGTCGTTTTTAGTTCAAGAAGCGGCGGACGAATTTCATTGAGAAACGATTCCGGTAAAATTGTTTTTCCGTGCCAGATTCCATTGTTCAAATAAAGATATCCGATACGGCTCATCGCCCGCATATTGGCGCTTATTCCAGAACCAAATTCGCGGTTGGGGACGCCGTTGATAGTTTCAGAACGGTACGCGTTTTTTCGCCAAATAAAATCGCGGCGGGTAATTCCTATCGGCGTAAGCGCTCGCTCAAATATCACTTCGTTCAAATCGCGTTGAAACGCAAACGTCAAACATTCCGCCAGCCAATTCGGACCGCCGTCGCTGTAACTCCACATTGTTCCCGGCTCGAAAAGTAACGAAAGAGAACCGCCCGGTTTGTCAAATCCAGCCGTTTGATTCGCAAGCATCCGCAACGTGATTTTGGAAACCCAATCCGAATCGCGATTTTTTTCAGGTATCGCGGCAAAGTTCGGATGACGTTTTACCGCAAGATCGTCCCAATCGACAAGCCCGTCTTTCAATGCAATCCCAAGTAACGTAACGCCGATTGATTTACTTGACGATTTCAAATCGTAAAGCGTCTCGGAATTTCCCCACGCCAAAACTTGTTTACCGCGAACAATCACGCAACCGGAACCGGCGCCGGTCAAAGCGTAATCGCGCGCCTGAAATAATAAACGTTCATTCAATCCCAATTCTCGCGGCGTTGCGGTTTCCCAGTTTTTATCGGGAAAATTCTCTGCGGAAACAGCAACCGCCGAAAAGAACAAGAGTAACAGCGACGCCGTTTTCAAAAATGTTCGATGAAATATTTTTTGTTGTTGCATAAGACGATAACTAATATTGAAGTTACAAAGGAACGTCTAACAACCGCGCATCTTCAAAACGGGCGAATCTGTTAGAATTTTTTAACTTGACGATGCGGAACGTTCCTTATTCATTCTCCAAAGTCGTCAATCTCTTTTTTTTCGACCGGCATGGAATATTGTTCGTTGAACCAACGCGCTGCGTCAATTTGTTTACACCGCATCGAACAAAACGGCGCCGCAATATTTTCCTCGTGAAGGGAAAATCTTTTTTCGCAAATCGGACAAGTTGACGGTTTTTCTGTTTGAAAATCAGACGTCATAACAAAATTATTCCCTTTCCATAAATTTTCTCCGCAAATTCATCGGGCGACAAAACGTTCCTGCAACAGCATAACATATTTTGGCGGAAGACAAAGACGTTTCCATAAACCCGTTTTTTCCGGCGTAAAAATCGGATCGTGCGCGCCGGAAATCAAGCGAATCAACGGCAATCGTTCATACGGTTTGACGCAAACGGAGTAATTTTCCGGCGCAATCATTGGCGAAACCGTCGTTAAATATTCCTGAATTTTGAACGGTTCGCTTTGTTTTCGTTGAACGTAAAAATCAAAACAATTCGTCGTTTCATTGTCCAACGCTTCGCGGATATGATGCGCGCGAATTGCGGCGTGAGTCATTTCCGACGGCGCTTCGCATTCGGTTTCCAACGTGATTCCCCATGCGGGAACGTGAATTTTTCGTATTCCCGCCGCGAAAGCCGGAGCGATATTTTTTACGCCGGTCAGCCGCGCCGCCGCTAACGTGCCGGGATTGCGAAAGAGTTCTTCCGTCGTACCAAACGCCGCTATTTTTCCGCGATCCAAAACGACAATTCGCTGACAAATGCGATAAATTTCATCGCGGTTGTGCGATACAAACAAAATCGTACCGCCGAAATTTGCAAGCATTTCTGTCAATTCCGCTTCTACCGCCAAACTCAAAAAACTATCAAGCGCGGAAAGCGGTTCGTCAAGAAGAATAATTTCCGGCGAAGAAACCAGCATTCGTCCCATCGCCGCCCGTTGTTGCTGACCTCCGCTTAATTGAGCGGGTTTGCGCTCGCCGACGTCTTGAAGACGCATTTTTTCCAGCATCTCGTCAATTTGCCGCTTTTGTTCCAGTTTCGGCAAACGCCGCAATACAATCGCCATATTTTCACGAACCGTCATCGTCGGAAAAATCGCGTAATGTTGAAAAAGATAACCGGTATGCCGCAGGCGAGGCGGCACGTTGATTTTTTGGCGGGAATCAAATACGGTTTTTCCATTGATTACGATGCGTCCCGAATCTGGCGTCAGGATTCCGGCAATACATTTAAGCGTCATACTTTTGCCGCAGCCGGATGCGCCAAGAAGTCCGAGCCGTTCATTTTCCGCGCGAAAATGAATTTCCAACGTAAAATGCGGATGCTTCTTAACAATATCCACTTCGAGAGTCATGATGAATAAAAGAGCAAGTATTTATTGTTTTCATAAATTCGATTATGGGCAGTTCTAATAAGTTCAGTTTTTATTGAGGGTTTGATAGTTATGGGAAAATATTGTTTTTTTCTCAAAAAGAGGCGGGAATTTTTTCGTTTTGAATGTTCGGAAATCCACTCATTTTCCTCGCGCCGCCGGAACGTCGGAAACGATTAACGACAAATCCAATTTTTCCAGATCGCGTTTCACGCCGGAATAAACGCCCGCAAACCGATAACCTTTGGGAATAAACATACAAATCCTTTTTT
>JAISZO010000423.1 GCA_031269105.1 Planctomycetaceae bacterium
TGTCGCGTGGAACACATTTTTGGCGCGATGAAAATGAGGAGGGGGAACGAAATCATGCGATGCATCGGTAAAACGCGAGCGGTGTTTCAGATTGGCATGCGGAATGTTGTTTACAATAAGCGCCGATAGGTGAGTTTGATGCGAAGAGTTCGTGTAGAATGACAAAAGAGGTAAACGAGAGACGTTAGGAATGAATATCGGAAACGATTTCCGACATTCAAAACGACAAAATTCCCGCCTCTTTTTGAGAAAAAATAATATTTTTCCCATAACTATCAAACCCTCTATAAAAACTGAACTTATTAGAACTACCCTTAAACGATTCAAAGTTGCAAAAATTCCCTTGACTCGCTTGAAAATTCTTGTTACTCTTTGCTGATTTTATATCGTTTTCGATTATTGTTTGAAAAATTTTTATGCGTAACGGGGAACGTTGTGAATTTTCGCGGAAGAAAACAATTTGTTATCATTCTATTGCTGATCGCATTTTCTGGAATCGCTATTTCTTGCACGCAAATCAGCGAAAGATTGCATTTATTTTCTACAATGCAAGAAAATAAACCGACGCTTGCTCCATTGCCGTTGTCCGAAACAGGCGTTGTCCTCGATATTTATAAAATTCGCGTTCCTTACAATCGCAGAGAACTTTTAGAGGAATTGTGGAATGAAACTGAAGAAAAAGAAATTCCGCTAGAAACACGTAACGAATTGTACAAACATGGGTTGCGTCAAGGGCAAATTGCCGTCAAAATTCCAGTTCCACTTTCCCGATTGTTGGATTTGCAAAATGTCGTTCCGCAGCGACCGTTTCAAATTGTCAAAAATCCCGCAACGAAAGAAGATTTAAGCAAACGTTATACCGCTATCGCAATGATGAAAAATCAGCCGCTTGAATTTCTAACTTGCGATCCAATTGACGAATTGCCTGTTCTTAATTTGGTAGACGGAAATGTTGCCGGTCGGGTTTATCGTAATGCCAAAGGAGTCATTCTCGTCACAACCGATGAGCAGCCCGATGGTTCTGTTATTATGAAAACTGTGCCAGAAATTCATTTTGGCGATGAATCGAGCAAATATATTTCCGAAGGCGGACAGTATAAACCATTGTTTTGGCAGTCGAAATTATCGTTTGACCAATTGGAAGTAAAAACGAAACTTCTTTTGGGACAATGGGTGATTATTGGACCGGATTCAAGAAGTCCGGGCGGATTTGGAAAAGATATTTTAAGTCGCGGAAACGGCGATCCCGAGCAAATTATCATCGCGATTCGGTTGGTGCAAACTCATAAAGAAGGAATTTATGACCGAAACGATATTCCCGTATTGAATATTTCCAAAGAACAAATTCCGACTAACGAAGAAAATACGAAAAATTCGATTGAAGAAAATGAACAGAATGAGATGGACGAATTGTCAGAACAAGGATTAAGGAAAACGTTTTTTTGAAAAATATAACTGAAATTTTCAAAAAATTTCAAAATTTTGTCAAAAAAACAGATCAGGTAGTAGTCAAAGACGATTTTCTCACTTATATTGTAGTCATAAAAATTACGGTATCTTTGAAATGTTAGATTGAGACAAAATTAATGGCAGAATTTTAATTCTTATTTATTTTGTCTAAAACAATGTTTAGAACATTGTTAAAAAATTTTTTAGAGATTTCCGCAACAAAAACATCTTGCAAATTTTTGCTTAGAAAGAGAATTGATTCCAGCACGGAGAACGTATGACGCAGAGGAGGATAGAAGGCAGTGGCGGCGGAAGTCGCAATAACAATAGCGGCAGTGGAAAAAATCAGCATCGGATTAATGAAATGATCCGAATTTCGTCGGTTCGCGTCGTTTCGGCAACCGGCGAACAACTTGGCGTAATGAGTACCGTCGAGGCAATTTCCGCCGCACGTACAGCCGGTTTGGATTTGGTCGAAGTTGCGCCAAATAGCAGACCGCCGGTTTGCCGAATTATGGATTACGGCAAATTCAAGTACCAACAAAAAAAACGCGTGAACAAACAACAAACGCATCAAACAAAAATCAAGCAGTTACGTTTACGTCCGAAAACCGGCGATCATGACGTGCAGGTTCGTCTCAAACAGGCGCGGGATTTTTTGGTGCATAAAGACAAAGTGCAAGTTTTTGTGATGTTTAAAGGACGCGAGTTGGCGCATATCGAAGAAGGTCAAAAATTGATGGACTATTTGATTGAGCAGTTGGAAGACGTCGCAAAGATTGAAGCTCCGCCGAAAAGGATGGAAAAACGGGTGATTTGTACGCTTGCTCCCAAATAGAGGAGAATTCAACGTTAAAAATTCAATTTTATCCGCGAATATCCAATAAGGCAACCGGCGAATTTAAAAGAAAGAATAAGCGGTATCAAAGGCGACGTTTTGCCGAAACGTTACGTTGGCAACAACGGACTTGGAACTTTTGTGACGACTTGCGGTCTTGGAGACTGGTTTCCATGACGTCGCTTGTCGTTCCAAGTTTAGTCCCAATAGTTTTTAATGTTCCAAACATAAAATTCCCCTTCGGTGAAGGGGCGTCGGTCGGCGTCAATCGACTGACGGGGTGGTTCATAAAAATGAAAAGATCAAAAGCGACGCATTATGAAAGTTAAGAGTTAAAAAATTTGGCAAATGATTGTTTTCATCACAGAGTTAGAAATTCCGCTTGCGAAACTTTTCACTTTTAATTTTTAACTCTCTTTAACGGCAAATCCAATCGGTCGAAAGAAAACGAATGTTTGGGGCTTGTATTGATAGACACGATATAGCCCCAATTTTTTTGCGACATTGTATGAACAGTTATTTTCGCGTAAGTCCTGAATAGTAATTAAACACGAATTTCTAATATCCTTATGCCGGATAAATAAAATGTACATTAAATCATTGTCAATAGAAAATTTTCGCGGGATTTGTAAAATGCTGTTGGATTTGCACCCGCAACTAAATGTCTTTGTCGGCGTCAACGGATCCGGCAAGTCGAGCGTGTTAGATGCAATGAAATATTTGCTTGCGTCTCATGTCGCAAGTCTTTGTAACCGCGATAGCAGCATTCCAAGTCAGATCAATGATTTTCCGCATGAAGAGATTTATCATAATGAAAACGAATCGAAACTCTTTTTTACATTTATCAAAAATGGGAAAGAAATTTCCTCTCTCCAGTTGCGTTCTCAACGACATTCAACAGTTAATGATCATCGTGAATCTGCAATATCTCATATTTATCGGGATAGAGAATGGATAAAATTTTTTGTTGATGAAAACTTGTTATTGCCTGAAGACAGAATTGATGTTTCATGGCGGCGGTTTATGGAAAGAAGGCAACAAATAAATACTTGTATTCTTGTTTATTTTCCGGTGCACCGCGTCATTGATGATATTTCTATTAACGCTTGGTCGGATCGGAATTTTCGTCCTGAAGATGCTTTTATTGACGCGGTGATAGCAAAGACAAATTTTAAGGAATTTTTTGAGTGGTATCGTAATCGTGAAGATTTAGAAAACGAAGAACATAAAGAAGACAAACAATTATCAACTGTTCGGAATGCAATTAGTATTTTTTTAGATGGAATGAAACCGCCCAAAATTTATCGCCGTGGTCCGCTTCGGATGGTCGTTGAAAAAAACGGGATTGAATTTCGTATCCAACAACTTTCCGACGGTGAAAAATGTTTATTAGTAATGATTGGCGATTTAGCGCGGCGATTGGCGATAGCCAATCCGTTACGCGACAATCCGCTTGAAGGCGAAGGCGTTATTCTCATTGATGAAATTGATTTGCACTTACACACAACATGGCAACATAACATCATTCCCCGATTGATAAAAACATTTTCAAATTGCCAATTCTTAATTTCAACGCATTCTCCACACGTGATTACGCATGTTCCAAGCGACCATTTATTTGTACTGCAATTAAAAAATAACGAAGTAACAGTCGAACAACCAAGAGACTCGTATGGAAAAAATGCAGAACAAATTTTGCGAAACATTATGGAATTACCCGATTCACGCCCCGATTATGTTGCAGAAAAATTAAATGAAATATACCGGTTAATTGATGAGGAAAAACTCAACGAAGCCAAAAATACAATTGCCGCTCTTCAAAACGAAATTTCCAATGATACAGAATTATTTCGCGCTTCAGCGATTATTAAAAGAAAGGAACTTATCGGAAAATGAAACACATTGTAAAAAACGTAGAACCAAATGAATTTATTGAATGGAAAAATAAAGCAAATGAAAATTGGCAGCTAACATTTCAATCATAAAAATACAATTTTAGAAACAATGAAAAACGTTTTTCCGTTACGTTGATTTAAAATGGCAGAGACGTGTTGTTTCTGTTTGGTTCAATTTTCAACCTTTAAAAGCCGATAAATCTTGTTTAGCCAGTCGAAAGATATTTAAATTAAAGGAAATCATGGCGAGGAACGCCGTTGGAAAAATTTGTTTTGTTTTGCCGATGATTGCGGCGATTGGCGTTGCAACGACGTGGAATCAAGATTTGTTTTCGCAAGAAACGCAGCGGCAAAACGTCAATTTTCGCATCGACAACCGCATTGTCGCAGAAAATCAAGTTATTAACGGCGTAACGATTTTTCAAGACAATAGAGTTTACGATTATCTTGGCGAACACGGGGCAATTACGATTTACGACGCCAAAAACGGCATGATGACGTTGCTTGATCCGTCGTGCCGATTGCAAACGAAATTTAAAATATCCGAATTGGCAAAATATGCGGAAAAACGCAAAGAGGCGTGTCTCAAAAGCGACAATTTTTTTCTGAATTATCTTGCCGCTCCGTATTTTGAAGACGAGCAATACGAGGCGGAGTCGGGAATTATGACGTTTCGCTCGGCGTGGGCGGAGTACCGTTTTGAAACCGTGCGTTTTGACGACGTTGGCGTCTCCGAGCGATATTACGATTTTTGCAAACAACTGACGCTCTTAAATATTCGCGTGTCTCGAATGCCGTCGCCGATGATTCGGGCGGCGTTAAATCCGATTTTGGAGCAGCATCGACGTTTTCCCGGCAAGGTCTCGATGACGCTTTATCCGAAAGGAAAAGTCATCCTTGCCGGTTCTGTTCTTCAAATAGAGACGACGCACGTATTTGTGCGGCGGCTTCAACCGGCGGATGAAAACCGAATCCGGCAAGCGAAAAAGTTTCAGGAACTTTTCCGCGAACTTCCGCCGGATGATTATGTGCGGGAAGTGAATAGCAAATAAAAAATATTTTTTAGAGACGCCCGATAATTTTATTCAAAGCTCTTAAAATAGAACGGCAATTTAATCGGGCGTTTTTGAGATACTGTAGCGGATAAATGGGCGAAATGACATTGACACAAAAAGGAAAATCCGGGATATCTCCGCCTTGGACACTGAATTCAAGGAGAATCACGCCATGCCCGGCCCCGGTGAATAC
>JAISZO010000133.1 GCA_031269105.1 Planctomycetaceae bacterium
ATCAAAACCATGAAAAGACAAGCATACGGTTTCCGTAATCTCGAATTTTTCAAACTCAAAATCTTGGCAATACATAACGCAAGGTACGAACTTGTCGGATGAACCAATTTTACTTTGTTGTCAATTCGAAATCAAGCGTTTGTTGACCGGCGGTGATTTCTGTTTCCATCTTTCATCTGCATTGTCTGCGGATAAAAAACTTCGTGAATTTTCGCGGTAAAAAAGGTATTGGAGATATTCTCGTTCTTTATTTTTTATTTTTCGGAACTTGAATATCAAACGTGTTTCGGCGTCGGGAACTTCGCAACTCAACGGTGGGAGTACAGCCGTGTTCTATTAATCTCTCGCTCGGTGTTGGAGAAAAAGTAACACAACAAGTATCAATTGATATCGAAAATAATCAACAATTACTTGCAGCTGATATGGTCTTTGTTATTGATGAATCCGCTTCCATGGGATATGGTCACCAATGGATTCAAAACATGATTCAGGAATTTGGTATCCAATTTGCCAATATGGGAATTGATGTACGTTTTGCGTTGATTGGGTTTGCTTCTGGAGAACGTATCTATAATCTTACTAAAAACCTCCCTTGTCTTTAATGTTATGCTATATTTTGGGTTTGTTTTTCTGAATTTTTTCCTTTTATTTTTTTGTTAATTCTATGTCCCCCTTCAATTCCCATTCCCAGCCTTCGTTTTTTGAGGTTGAATGTCAACTGAATAAAATTCACGCGTTGAATGATTTCCTTGTTCGTCTGAATTTGTTGATCAATTGGTCGATTTTTCTCGCCCCTCTTCATACTCTTCGTCCCGAACGTGCCCCGGCTAAAGGCGGTCGTCCTCCTTTTGATTCGCTGTTAATGTTTAAGATTCTTATTCTCAAAACACTTTATAACCTTTCCGATGAAACTACGGAATTGCTAATTCGTGACCGTTTATCGTTTCGTGAATTTCTTGATTTGAGTTTTTCGGATACGGTTCCCGATGCTCGCACGATTTGGCTTTTCGCGGAATGACTCAACGAGCAAGACATGGAACGGCATCTCTTTGATCTGTTTCACAACGAGTTGGTGCGTCATGGTTTGGCGGCGAAAGGCGGTTGTAGTATGGACGGCGCTTTTGTTGAAGCGCCGACACAACATAATAGTCGTGACGAGAATGCCCAAATCAAACGGGGTGTTATTCCCGAACGGTTTACTTCCATCCGCATGTGGGTTGCCATAAAGATACGGATGCACGTTGGGCGAAAAAGAATGAGGAAAAGCATTTTGGTTATAAAAATCACGTGTTTGCCGATTCCGATACAAATAACGATCCTTGATTATGAAGTGACGGATGCGGCAGTCCACGACAGTATTCCTTGTTTAGAAGTTGTGCCGCCCGAACCGCTCTATACGGGACAAGAGATTTACTTGGATTCCGCCTGTGTTGGTAGTGAACGCAACCCCATTTTCGACGACTTAAAAGAACGCGGATTTAACCCGCAGATTTGTGAGAAAGGCGTACGAAATCCCCCATTAACACCGTTACAAAAGTTTTGTAACAATATCAAGTCCCGTGTTCGTTGCCGGATTGAACACATTTTCGGAGCACAAAAAAAAACGAATGGGTGATGAAATTCTGAGAACGATTGGACTGAAAAGAGCGAGATTCTGGATTGGAATGCGAAATCTGGTCAGTAACATGTGTCGGGTGGTGACAGTGAGTAGGCTGAAAGAGTGAGAAACCACCAAAAATACCGACGATTCGCTAGAAAATCAATAAAAAATACGCGAATAAAATGAATATTCTAACGGCTTGCCCCCATAAAAAATTCAAAAAGAACAAAAAACGCAAACTTCTCCATAAAAATTAGCGTTTTTAGAAGTTCCCTGATGTTTTTTTGGTAAAATCCTTGATTTTTTTCACTCTTGTCAAATTTGTATTGCATTTGTGGACGAATTGTAGTAAAATGAAGCGAAATGACTTTTTGTATTATAAAAAAGTTTTTTCAAGACAATTTACCAATGAAGGAAGGAAAATCAGAATATGGCTATAACATACTTTATTCAAATTTGTCCTATATGTGGTCGTCGCTTGGAGGTAAAAATCGAATATATTGGGTTGGAAGTAAGTTGTTATCACTGTCGAGGGCGTTTTCTTGCACAAGATAATGAGTCACGATCAGAAATGCAAATTCCATCAAATACCCCATACTTTCCAAACCAACAGAATTATTATTCTCATAATCGTGAATATTCTGGTGAAGAGAATATAGAAAATACTATGTCTCTGTTTTAAGATGAAAAATATCATTTATTTGCAATAAAATTTCAGCAGGGGCTTGCGTAAATTGCAGAAAAGAATAAATTTATAAAATATTTGTTACTCTTGTAATGAATACTTTACGGAGGATACGCGAATGGTTAGCAGGCTGACTCGAAATCAGTTGCCGGGCAACCGGTTGAGGGTTCGACTCCCTTGTCCTCCGCTTGAAAAGTCGAACGAACCCCGTGTTTACGTCAAAACACGGGGTTTTCGTTTTAAGTTTGAATATTTTGCGGAGAATAAAGTTGCGAATATTAATCACTTCTGGACCAACACGCGAATATCTTGATCCCGTGCGGTTTTTGAGTAACGGTTCAAGCGGCAAAATGGGAGCGGCGCTTGCCGCCGCTACTCTCGCGGTCGGTTTTGACGTCGCCATTGTTTCAGGTCCGGTTTCGGTCGATTATCCGAAATGTGCTGAAATCATTCATGTTACGACGACAGAAGAAATGTTACAAAAATGTTTGCAGCAATTTCCAAATTGCGTCGGCGTGATTGGAGCCGCTGCGCCGTGCGACTACAAACTAGAATCTATTGCAGCGCAAAAAATGACGAAACGGCAAAACAAAGAATTATTCTTAAAATTTGTTGAAACTCCTGATATTTTAGAAGAATTAGGAAAAATAAAACGAAACAACCAGTGGATAGTACCATTTGCGCTGGAAACAAATGACGATAGCAAATCACGTGCGATTAAGAAGTTACATCAAAAAAACGGGGATTTGATTTTACTCAATGGACCGAGAGCAATGTATTCCGATCAGACAAAAATTGAAGTTTTAAATAAAAAAGGCGAAACAATCGCCTCAATTTGCGATACAAAAGATAAAGTTGCCGTTCAAATTATTTCTATCATTCAGAAAACAATGAATACACAATTTTCTTTATAAATTTTCAATGTTGTTTATTATAAAAGAAGAAAATTTTTACAAATGAGAATATTTCAAAGCTATTTCACCACAAAGCCGCGAAGTAGCGAATAAAGAAAACACGAAAATTTTACAAAAACATAACCTATTCAAGTAAAACAATTTAGAAAAATACTTAAAAAATTTTTCGTACAACTTCGCGGATTCTTCGCGACTTCGTAATAAAACAGAAAGAGGATTTTAGAGGTTTCTAAATTCTATTTTCGTTTTCTTTCCCTCTTTGTACGCTTGACATTAGGGCTATAATCTAATAGGGAAATAATAGAAATATTACACAATATTTTATTTTTCTACGAAAAATTTTTTGACTGGAGAAAAATTTATGGGTTGGGATTATAGCGAAAAAACAAAACAGCTTTTCATCGACGCGATTGAACGTAAACCGGGAACGCATATCGGCGAAATTGAAAATGCAGACGGGTTCGGGGAACATGGTTCAATTGCGTGCGGCGACGCTTTACGGTTTACGTTTCGGGTCGAACGCGATCCGGTTGATCCGCTGAAAGATGTAATTACCGAAGCGCGTTATCTGACATTCGGCTGCACTTCCGCCATTGCCGCATCGGAAGCTCTTTGCGCGATGATTGAAGGAAAACGTCTCACGCCGATTGAAGCGCTCAAAATTACGAATCAGGACATTGTCGATTATCTTGACGGATTGCCGGAGCAAAAAATTCATTGTTCCGTGATGGGCGCGGAGGCGCTTGAAGCGGCGGTATTCAACTGGGCGCAAAAACGCGGCGTTAATTTGAACGCGCTCGGTATCGACATTCACGAACACGAACAAGAAGAAGGACGCGTCGTTTGCAAATGTTTTTCGCTGACGGAACCATATATCAAGAGAAAAATCAAAGAATTGAATCTTCATACAATACCGGAAATCATCGGCGCAATCAAGGCGGGCGGCGCGTGTATGTCGTGTCATCACGCGCCCGGCGGATTGCAGGATTTGCTGATCGAAGTTTGGGGCAAAAACGACGACGCCGCAAAAATGGCGTCTGTAACGTCTTCCGCAAAATCAACAAAGTCTGCTGCGCAAAGTATTGAACTCAACGTGATTGACGCGACGCGTCTTATTTCAACATTAGAATTGGACGCGAAAATTTCAGCGTCGGACAAAAGCGCGAAAGAAAAAACGTCGGAGAATCTTTCGCCGTATCAGTTGGCAAAAAAAGTCGAAAAGTTGATTGATACTTACATTCGTCCAATGGTGGCGCGCGACGGCGGCGATGTGGAAATTATCGATATTAAAGATCAAGTCGTCTATGTCGAACTCGCCGGCGCATGCGCCGGATGCGCCAGCGCGGGGCAAACAGTCAAATTGCTTATTGAAAAGACGCTCAAAGATCAGGTTGATGAACGTATTCGCGTTGTGCAGGTGTGAGAATTTTATAGGGAATATCTCACAACCTCTCATAATTCAGAACGAGCGGATATGTTAGAATAAAATTTTTCTGAGAGAAATAGAGAAAAAGAAAATATCGAGGCAAACGCAACGTCTGCCCCGACTTCATCAACACAGTCTTTCAGCGAAAGACAACCTTCGGTTTTCCTCTTGGCGTTTGCAGCGATTATTTTTCTTTTGTTCGTCGGTCAACGGATGATTCCGAGAACCCTTTTCGCAAATTTTCGGATAGAACCCGCATTTTATCAACTCCGCATCAGCGTCTTTGCCGGAAATACGTCGCATCGGCGTGAACGTCTTCGCGTCCCAACTCCGCTTTCGAAGGCGGCAAATCCAAAAACGGAACGCTCTCGTGAACCGCCGCGTGCGTCGCGATAAAATTCCGAATCAGTTTATATTCCTGTCCCGGTAAGTTATTCGGGACGCCGGAAAAGTTGTCCGGCGAATCGTATAAGTCCGACGGAGGTAAGCGGAAGTTCCGCGCGAAACGCCGAAAATCCCGACGGATTTTCTGAACATTGCGGTGGACAGATTATAAAGCGCCTTGAGAATGAGAATTTTGGACGTCAACACGGCGTCGCACGGACGACGGGGCGCTTCATGGAAGTTAAAAGTTAAAAACGAAAAGTGAACATCATTCCGCCGCGTGCGCGACTTAAAAAATTTCCGAGTCAAAAAGCGAAGATTAAGGCGAGCGACTAAATTACATTAAACGCTCAATATTATTACGAATAAATGGATTTTTATCAGCTTTATGAAATAACAAAAAATTTTTACAAAAAAACCGTCGCGACTTGTATTTTTTTTCAGACTTGTTTAGAATAGAAGAAATTTAGTCGCAAGTTCCTGTTTAACTTTTGAAACTGAAAGGACATTCAACATGAAAAAAACATTGTGCGTTTTGACGTCTCTGGCAGTTTGCCTCTCGTTTGCCGGATCAATTTTCGCCGAAGAACCGGCAAAAATTAAACTTCTGATCATTGACGGTCAGAATAATCACAATTGGAAAGCAACAACTCCCGTTCTCAAAGATATTTATGAAAAATCGGGACGCTTTGTTGTGGACGTCGCAACATCGCCCGAAAAAGGTCGGGATATGAGCGGTTTCAAGCCGGAGTTCTCAAAATATGAAGCGCTTGTCATGAATTACAACGGCGACGTTTGGGCGAAAGAAACAAAAGACGCTTTTGAAAAATACGTGAGCGACGGCGGCGGACTCGTAAGTTATCACGCAGGCGATAATCCGTTCCGAGATTGGAAAGAATACAACGAGATGATTGCGATTGGCGGTTGGGGCGGACGGAACGAAAAAGACGGTCCTTATCTTTACGTCAAAAACGGCGAAGTTGTTCGCGATACAACTCCGGGTCACGGCGGTCATCATGGTCCGCAAGTCGAGTTTCTCGTCGAAACGTTTGCGCCCGAGCATCCAATTATGAAAGGTCTTCCTAAAGCGTTTCTGCATTGCAAAGACGAATTGTATTGTAAATTACGCGGACCGGCGAAAAACGTTGATATTCTCGGAACCGCGTTTGCAAAGGTCAACGAAGGCGGCACGGGAAACGACGAACCGATGTTAATGGCGATTACTTACGGTAAAGGTCGCGTGTTTCACACTACGCTGGGACACGACGTTCCTCAATGCAAATGCGTCGGATTTCAAACAACGTTGCTTCGCGGCAGCGAATGGGCGGCAACCGGCAACGTAACGATTCCTTGTCCCGAAGATTACCCGACAGAGGATAAAATCAGCGTTCGTCCATAAACTTTTATCGCAGATTGAAACGTCTCATGTTGTCCGATTTTTCCGCACAACCCGATTTGACTTTGGAAGAAGACGCCGGTCTTGTTTCGCTGGTTCGCGGTGGATCGCGCGAGGCGTTTGATGAAATTGATCGGCGGTATCGCGGACGGTTGTTTTGTTATTTATGCCGCCGCACAAACTGCGCGGCATACGCGGAAGAAATTGCGCAACAAACGCTCATCCGCGCATTTGAAGTTATAAAACAACTGAAATTCGACGAAAAAATCGGAGCGTGGTTGTATCGAATTGCATATCGCTTGTTAGTGGACGATTCCCGCAGAAAGAAAGAATTTTCCTCTGTCGCGCCGGATTCGATTGCCGTTTCGTATCCGGTAGCGGGCGCTCTTATCGCCGAAGAAGAAAAAGCAAATATTTGGGAAATTGCAAGGAAAACGCTGACGCACGATGAATTTATTGCGATTGAATTACGGTATGTCGAAGATTTTAATATTGCGGAAATTGCAAAAATTATGTCCCGCACGCAAATATCAGTTCGGGTCATTTTGCATCGGGCGAGAAACCGTCTTCTGCCGCATTTAGCGGAATTTCAGCAAAAAAATAAATTTTAAAAGTATTTCTGGAAATTTTACCGAAATGATTGCAAAACCGGTAAAAAAAGATATGATAACGCAAGAACGTTTCAAACACTCTATTTTATAATTCCTACAACGAGGTTTCAAGATGAAAATTCGTCAACTTTCTCTTTTTATTGAGAATAAACCGGGACACCTTCGCAAAGCGTGCCGATTATTGGCAGACGCCGGAATTGATATTCGGTCGATGGCTCTTGCCGACACGGAACAATTCGGAATATTACGTTTTATTATCAAAGATTGGCGGCAAGCGAAACAAGTTTTTGAAAATGAAGGACTTGTCGTTCGCGAATCGGAATTGATTGCGGTGATGGTTGACGACCATCCCGGCGGTTTGGCGGATTTGCTCGACGCGCTTGAAACGGCAAATTTAAATGTTGAATATATGTATGGTTTTGCGTCGCGGTTGAAAAACAAAGCCGTTATGTTTTTCCGTTTTAACGACACGGATAAAACGTTGCAAATTTTGGAAGAACGCGGCATTGCAGTCGTTTCCAATGAGGAATTATTTACGGTTTAGTTCATTATTGTACTTTCCAAAAAATTTGACGAAAAATATTCGATATTTTCAAGGTTTTTTTAATATATTTGAATTAAATGCACTTTTGCGCACCCATCGAAGGTGTTCAAAATTACTAAAATAGATAAAAAACACGGAAATTTCGGCTTAAA
>JAISZO010000193.1 GCA_031269105.1 Planctomycetaceae bacterium
TGCGTTACAAAATTGTTTGGGAAATTTAGGGTCGAAATACTACAAGCGAATGAAAACATGATTGAATCCGGATTTTCAGTCGTTTGAAAACAGCCGTGTCGATAGCGAATAGAGTATAATAACGCGGGCAAAAAAGAGAGTTACAACACGTAAAACACGGCTTATTAGCCATTTTACGTATCCCTACCCCCCGATACATTCTGCCGAAGTTCAAAAAAATCAAACGCTTTGTTCAACTTTTTCATAGTCGAAACTCCTTCTAAACTTTTTTGTTTTTTGAAATTGACGAGCAAAAATCAACATAATTTTTGTCTCAAAGTTTCATTGATTGATTCCTAATATACGCCAAAATTTTGAATCCAACAAGAGGAATGTGGAAAATTTTGAATATTTCCGTATTTTACCGATGAAAAACGCATCAAAATTATTAGTTTCAACTCATTATGGAGGTAATTTTTGTAATATTCTGATTTTTTTTGATGGTAGGGATTGACAGAATAATGGTTTTTTGTATTCTTGTCATTCTTTCTAGCGTCATTTGTAAATTTGGCGAATGAGGATGTAAGAATCAACGTAAAAAACTGTAAGTTTTATGAAATAATATAGTAATCGCATACAAAACGCTTTTTGTATATTCAAAGCGCCTCAAAAGATATAAAAAACAAGTCGAGAGTTTTCATGCCAACAATCAATCAATTGGTTCGCAAAAAACGAAATCAACAAAAATCCAACAGTAAGTCGCCTGTTCTTGATCAATGTCCGCACAAACGCGGCGTTTGTCTTCAGGTTCGTACAATGCCGCCGAAAAAGCCCAATTCGGCGCTTCGGAAAATTACCCGCGTTCGTCTTTCCAATGGAAAAGAAGTAACGGTTTATATTCCCGGCGAAGGGCATTCTCTTCAGGAACACTCGATTGTCTTGATTCGCGGCGGTCGCGTGCGGGACCTTCCCGGCGTGCGTTATCACGTTCTTCGCGGAACGCTCGACTCCACAGCGGTTGACGGACGACGACAGGCGCGAAGTAAATACGGCGCAAAAAAATCGGTGGCGGCAAAGGGCGGCGCAAAAGGAACCGGTAAGAAAAAATAAATTCGTTAAAATAACAAACTAAATGAAGACAATATTTTACGGTATTAAGGAATAGAATTTATGGGACGTATTACAGCCAGTCAAAAACAACTCAAAGGCGATCCGGTTTACAATTCCATTTTGGCGAGCAAGTTTATCAATTGCCTGATGCACGACGGCAAAAAAACGGTTGCTCAGTCGCTTTTTTATGAAGCGTTGAACGCTATCGGCGAAAAAATCACGGACAAATCGCCAATTGAAATTTTTACCCAAGCGGTCGAAAACGTTAAGCCGAACATCGAAGTTCGTTCAAAGCGAGTCGGCGGCGCGTCGTATCAAGTGCCGATGCCGGTTCAGCCGAACCGCCGTTTATCGCTTGCGATTCGATGGATTCTGATGGCTGTTCGGGAAAAGAAGGGACAAACGACTGCAAAAAAACTTGCAAATGAATTATTGAACGCTTACAATAGAGAAGGTACCGCCGTTACGCGGCGTGAAAACGTCCACCGTATGGCGGATGCGAACAAAGCATTCGCTCACTTTGCTCACTAATTAATATTGCAGCTTTTACGTTTTAAAAGTAAAAATCATTTTGTTTTCCTTGACAAAAAATAGCCGGACAAACTTGTTCCGGCTATTTTTATTTGACATACTCAAACTGTCGTAAAGACGCAATTGCAATGCGTCTCTTCATAAAAACTTTGCAGTAAAATCATAAAACAATCATGAACCAAATTCATTATCAAACCGTGCGCGTTGACCTTGCCGCAAGAAGTTACGACGTCGAAATCGGAACGAAAAATCTTTCGCATTTAAGAGCGATACTCGACGCGTTCTTAAACGTTCAACATGTCGTCATTTTAACCGACGCAAATGTCGCGCCGCTTTACGCCGAGAATATCGCCGAACATTTGGCGGCGCACGATTTGACGGTCGATATGATGATTATTGAGCCGGGCGAAGAGAGCAAGTCGATTGCGTCGGCGGAATGTCTTTGGGAGAAACTGCTTGAAATCGGAACGGATCGTCAATCCGTGATGCTGGCGGTCGGCGGCGGCGTGGTGGGAGATTTAGCCGGATTTATCGCGGCGACTTACGCGCGAGGAATCCGTTTTTTTCAGATTCCAACAACGCTTCTCGCGCAAGTGGACAGTTCGGTCGGCGGCAAAGTCGGCGTCAATTTGAGCGGCGGAAAAAATATGGTCGGCGCGTTTTATCAACCGCTCGGCGTTTTGATCGATACCAAAACGCTCGACACGCTTGACGAATCTCAATATCTTGCCGGACTTGGCGAAGTCGTTAAATACGGTGTTTCGCTGGATGCGGAATTATTTGAATTGCTCGAAAACAACATTGACCGCGTCAAACAACGCAACCACGCGCTATTGACGTCGATTGTTGCGAGGTGCTGCCGGATCAAAGCGGACGTCGTGGAAAAAGACGAGTTGGAAACGCTCGGACTGCGGGCAAAATTGAATTACGGTCATACCTTTGCTCATGCATATGAAACGTTGAGCGGTTACGGAACGTTGCTGCACGGATTGGCGGTAGCAATCGGTTTGGTCGATGCGGCGCGGCTTGCGCGAAAACTTGACCGCGTGAACGACTCGTTTGTTGAACGACAAATTACGGTAAACGAACAGCTAGGGCTTCCGGTACGATACGACAAAACTCGCGAGGAAGAAATGATTGACTTGATGACGCACGACAAAAAATCCGTGCGCGGTTCTTTGCGATTTATTTTGCCGACAAAAATCGGTCAATGCGAACTCGTAACGGAAATTTCGCCGGAGATCGTGAAAGAGACGCTCTGTTCCGCTCTGTCGTAAAATCGTCGTTTTTAGATTTGACTTATCAATTCTTTACGAAAACGCAAAAAACTTCGCGACAAAAAAACGTCTCCAAGAAACAAAATCCAATTTATCGTTTCGTTTCTTCGTGAAACGCGTCAAGAAGTTTTTTGGTGACAGTACCGGGTTTACCGTTACCGATGATACGTTTGTCAATGGAAACGACCGGAATCAATTCCGCTCCCGAACCGGTCAAAAAACATTCTTCCGCCACATAAACATCGTGTCGCGTAAACGCAATTTCTTTGGCGACGATTCCCGATTTTTTCGCTAATTCCAACACGGCATTCCGCGTGATTCCTTCTAAAATTCCGGCGTCAATCGGCGGCGTAAGAAGTTCGCCGTTTCGCACAATGAAAATATTGTCGCCGGTACATTCCGCCACTTCGCCTTTGTGATTCAAAATCAACGCCTCTTCGCAACCGGCGCGCGACGCTTCAACTTTCGCCATTATGTTATTGAGATAGTTGAGCGACTTGATACGCGGATTTAAGGCGGCGGGCGGCGTCCGCATTGTGCTTGCGGTAACAATGTCGAGTCCTTTTTCGTAAAGTTCTTTTGGATACAGAGCCAATTGCGCCGCGATAATAATCACTTGCGGATGAACGCATACAAACGGATCAAGCCCAAGATCGCCGACGCCTCGCGTTATAATAACGCGGATATAACCTTCTTTAATATTGTTGATCGCCGTTGTTTGATTGATCGCGTCAATCATTTCCGCTTTGCTCATTGGAATATCGAGCGCGATAGATTTTGCGGAATCCCAGAGCCGGTCGATATGTTGTTCGAGTCGAAATACTTTACCGTTATAACTGCGAAGTCCTTCAAAAACGCCGTCGCCGTACAACACGCCGTGATCGAAAACGCTGATTTTCGCATTTTCTTTATCGTAAAATTTGCCGTCAATGTAAATTTGCAAGCTCATTATGTTACCAAATGTCCGCGAGAATATTCGAATATTTTTTCCACGAAAGCCCGTGAAAATCACGAAGTAAATTTTGCGATATTTCAAGGTTTTTGTGAATCATACCACCCACACGACTTTAATTATACATGGAATTTTCTCAAAAAGCAAGTCAAAAAACGCCGTCCGTAGATTGAATGTAACTCGTTCGATTTAATAACGCGACGCTGATGTTAAGCGGCAAAAACCTACAAAATGGCGGCAGGGATTTTTTCCCGCCGCGAAATATTTAAAGACTTGCAAGAATACGCTCCGCGTTCTCGCAAAGTTGATTTGCGGCGGATTCTGTTTCGGCTTCAGCAATTGCGCGGACAATCGGTTCCGTGTTCGACGCGCGGACAAGCAACCAAGCGTTGGGAAAATCAATCCGTAAACCGTCCTGCCGATCACGAGGAAAATCGGCGTATTCTTTTTCGAGCGCCGCAATCGCCGACGAAACGCGGTCAAACGCTAACGGAATTTTACGTTTGACAATTGAATACGCGGGCAATTCCGCCGCAAGTTCTGCGATAGTTTTTCCACGCGCCGCCATCGCGTCGAGCAGCAACGCCATACCGACAAAACTATCGCGCACGTAACCCACTTTCGGATCAATTGGTCCGCCGTTTCCTTCGCCGCCGAATACCGCGTTTTTCGCTTTCATCAAATCCGCCACATTCGCTTCGCCAACCGCCGAGCGAAAAATCGGCGCTCCGTGTTTTTCGGCAATATCCTGCGACATGCGACTTGACGCGCAATTGATTACCACCGCTCCTTTTTCACGGGTTCGCAAAACGTGATCGATGCACATCGCCGCCGTGTATTCTTCGCCGATATAACGTCCCGCCGCGTCAACGACCGCCAATCTGTCCGCATCCGGGTCTTGGCAAAAACCAATATCGACTCCCGCCGCGCGCACTTTGGCAAACACCGGTTGCAAATTTTCTTCCGTCGGCTCCGGCGTATGTTCAAATTGACCGTCGGGCGTTTCGCCGAGAATCGTTATTTCGCAGCCGAGCGACTCCAACAATTTGCGTCCTAAAACGCTTCCCGCGCCGCGATTTGAATCGAGCAAGACTTTATATTTTTTCTCGCGGATCGCCGCGGCGTTCACCGTTTTCAATACCGCGTCCAAATGCGCCGACGTTGTATCGGAACACGGCGTCCTCGCCGCAATTTGATTGTACGGTTTGTATTCCGCCGCGTTTTGCAGGTAACGTTCTTTGACTTTTTCGCCGGGCGCTTTCGGAATAACTCGTCCTTCCGCAGTAAAAAGTTTGAGACCGTTGTATTCCAGCGGATTATGGCTCGCGGAAATCTGAATTCCTCCCGCCGCTTTCAAACTACGGATTAACACGCCTGTCGTCGGCGTTGCGGCAACGCCCGCGTCAATCGTCGGTCGTCCGACCGCGTTGAGCGCAGCGCTGATTGCGTCGGCAAGCATCGCGCCGCTTCCCCGACCGTCGCGCGTAATAACAAACGCGCCCGCTTCCGCCGCCGACGAATATGCCGCCGCGTAATTCATCGCAACGTCCGGCGTTAATGTTTCGCCGATAACTCCTCGAAGTCCTGAAACGCTAATAATAAGCGACGACATGTTTTCCTCATAAAAATGGATTTTTTGTAACTTTTTTGCAATGATTCCGTAATAATTTCACCTGAAAGACGCTATTCATCGCCGTATGTCGGCGACCTGCGACGAACGCTTTCTATTCTCGCAACGCCGGATTCGCGGGCGGCTTGCGATACCGCTTTGGCAACCGCTTGACCAACCTGTTTGTTAAGCGGGCTTGGAATGATAAAATCCGGCGCAAGTTCGCTATCGGAAATCATCGCCGCAATCGCTTTCGCCGCCGCAATTTTCATTTCGTCGTTGACGTCGCTCGCGCGAACGTCCAACGCTCCGCGAAAAATGCCGGGAAACGCCAAGACGTTATTGATTTGATTCGGAAAATCGCTTCGCCCCGTTCCAACGACCGCAGCTCCGGCAGATTTTGCAATTTCCGGCATGATTTCCGGGACGGGATTCGCCATTGCAAATAGAAACGGGTCTTTGTTCATGCTTCGCACCATTTCTTCGGTCACGCAGTTCGGAGCGGAAACGCCGATAAACACGTCCGCGCCTTTGAGAACGTCGGCAAGCGTTCCGCGTTTTTCCTGCAAATTGGTGATTTCCGCCATCTCCGCTTTCTCGGCGTTAAGATGATCGCGTCCTCTGTAAATCGCGCCTTGACGGTCGCAGAGAACGACGTCTTGCAATCCAAGCGAAATCAAAAGCCGGATAATCGCAATTCCCGCAGCGCCCGCGCCGCTAGTAACAACGGAAAGATTTTTCAACTTTTTGCCGGTTAATTTTAAAGCGTTAAACAAAGCTGCAAGCGTAACAACCGCCGTTCCATGTTGGTCGTCGTGAAAAATCGGAATCTCGCAACACGCTTTCAGCCGCCGTTCAATTTCAAAACAGCGCGGCGCGGAAATATCCTCAAGATTGATTCCGCCGAAACTTCCCGCAAGTAACCGCACGGTATTGACAATGTCGTCCACATTTTTCGACCGAATACAAAGCGGAACGGCGTCGACATTTCCGAACGCTTTGAAAAGCGCGCATTTTCCTTCCATCACCGGCATTCCCGCTTCGGGACCAATATCGCCAAGTCCCAAAACCGCCGTCCCGTCCGTTACCACCGCCACGAGATTACCGCGTCGCGTGAGTTCGTAACTTTTATCAATATCTTTTTGAATTTCAAGACACGGCTGCGCCACGCCGGGCGTGTAAGCAAGCGATAGATCGTCCCGATTTTCAAGCGGTGCGCGGCAAACGACCTCGATTTTTCCCTTCCACTCGATATGTTTTTTTAGCGATTCCTGAGCGTAATCCATAGAATGATCCGATAAGCTCCCTTTTCACAATGTTTTTAGAGATTCCGTTAATTTTCCAATTTCGCCATAATTTCGTCGGGAATGACAAAATTCGAAGAAACCCGCTGCACGTCTTCATGGTCGTCGAGCATTTCCATCAGTTTCAATATTTTTGCCGCCGCGTCCGCGTTTTTGACTTCGACCCGATCTTTGGCAATCAATCCTAATTGCGCCGCTTCCGGTTCGATTCCCGCTTTGGCAATCGCGTCGGAAACCGCCTTGTAATTGTCGGGTTGACAGGCGATTTCGTAACCGTCGTCCGTTTTCTCGAAATCGTCCGCGCCAGCTTCCAACGCCAATTCCATGAGCGATTCTTCATTGGCGGCGTCAAGAGCGACAACGAACATTCCTTTCTTCTCGAAATTCCACGCAACGCATCCGGTCGCGCCGAGTTTTCCGCCGCAAACCTCGAAAATTTTGCGGATTTCCGGCGCGGTTCGATTGCGGTTGTCGGTCAAACTTTCGCATAACACCGCCACGCCGTCCGCGCCGTAACCTTCGTAAACCAATTCTTCAAGGTCGGCGCCTTTTAATTCGCCTGTGCCGGTCTTTATGGCGCGTTGAATATTCTCTTTCGGCAAACTAACCGCTTTCGCCTCGTCAATTGCGGCGCGAAGTCGAAAATTCGCATCAGGGTCGCCGCCGCCTTTCGCCGCAATAATAATCGCTTTGGCAAGTTTACTCCAAAGTTTTCCGCGTTTGGCGTCAACCATCGCTTTTTTATGCTTGATTCCTGCCCAATGAGAATGTCCCGACATATAATAATGTTCCTCTCCGTCATTGTACAAATACGTAACAGTTTTTTATTGTACGTTTATTTTTCCGTATTTTCGGCTATTGGAATTAACTTTTCGAGTTCTTTTTCCAGTTGATCGCCGCGAGTTTCAATTGTAACGACTTTTCCAGAACGGTCAATCAAAATCCCGCGAGGAACTCCGTGAATTCCAAAACGGTCGTATAACCAAACTTTTCCGGCGTCGGCAAGTTTTCGATCCGCAATCACCGTCCAAGTAAATTGATATTTTTCCAGCCCTTTCTCCAACGCTTTCAAGTCCTCGTCAACACTGATACCAATAATTTCAAAACCTTGCGAATGATATTTTTCATACATTTTTTTCAGATTCGGAATTTCTTTAATACAAGAACCGCACCAAGTTGCCCAAAATTCGAGCAACACTATTTTGCCGGCATACTTTTTCCAATCCAATTTTTCTCCCGTCAATGTTTCGCCTTCCAATTCGGCGATCTGTTTATTCGGCAAGTTTTCCAACGTGTTCGGATCAAGCCGTCCCGAATCGGAAATTTCAATCACGCCAAGATCAATAAATTGATCAGGAATATTCGGCAAAAATGTTTTGAATTTTGTATCGACGGAACAACCGACGTCCAGCGGATTATCATACTCCAATGCGGTTTCTCTGCCAAGATAAATTCCTTTGATTTCAAAATTCCCGTTTTCGTCGGTTGTTACATTTTCATTCCATGACGGTTCGCAAAGAAACTTAAAATTTTCTGAATCTACCGTATTAGGTGTTTTTAAATAAAGTTGAATTTTGCAGGTTGCTGCTGACATAAAATTGTAAAAAGGTCATAATTACGTCTTGTATAACCAACGAACAAGG
>JAISZO010000200.1 GCA_031269105.1 Planctomycetaceae bacterium
TGCGTTACAAAATTGTTTGGGAAATTTAGGGTCGAAATACTACAAGCGAATGAAAACATGATTGAATCCGGATTTTCAGTCGTTTGAAAACAGCCGTGTCGATAGCGAATAGAGTATAACAAGCTCTCAATAAAAACTGAACTTATTAGAACTGCCTTAAAAGAGTCGTTTATAATTTACTTGCAAACAAAACGAGCAATTTAGGATTCAGAACTTTCTTTGTCGTTTGATTCTTTATTTTGAAGGGCTTGCATTGCTTGGAGGCGAGCGGCAATCATTCTTTCTCGCGCCTGCATTAAAGCGTCTTCCGCTTCTTCGCGCCGACCGTTTTTCATACAGAGCGAACTCAAAATCGTATAACCAAACGTATCGTCCGGTTCGATTTCGCAAACGCGCTTAGCATGTTCAATCGCCTGATCGTTTTTTCCAATTCGATTATACATGACGCCGAGCGCATTATGCGCCAAAGAATAATTGGGAGATTTTGCCAAAAGTTGACGTAACAATTCAATCGCGGCGTCAATATCGCCCGATTTGTATTTGGCAATCGCTTCGTCATATTGTACGTCAATTTGTTCCGATTCGCTCATTTTAATTTCTAGCATTTGTTTGAAAACTGTAAAAATATCTCGATTGATTATTTTAACAATTCAAACAAATTTGACAAGAACGGCAAGTCCCGCGAAATAAAATTTCTGACGATAAACAGTTTTGGATTAAATTTTATTCACATGCATTCGCGGCAAAAAAGTTATCGACAAGTCAATAGAATACGCCTTTTTTCTTCTTTTTTAATCGACCTTGGTTGAAACGTTCTTGTCGTCGTCGAATAGTTTCTCGTTCTTCTGTATCTTCTTCATCTTCGTTATCGTCCCAGTATTCCGAAGAAGATAAACGCGAAGATTTTGCCGAAGAACGTTGTCGTGAAGAACGAGCATTGGAATTATGATATTCGTCTGATGAATCATATCTCTCGGAATTATTGTATTTATAAAGAGTTGGCGTAACGCGCCGCGACAATTTTCGCCAAATCGACGAATACATATAATTGTATGTTTCTGGATCGGTAACGATAACTTTACGTCCGTACAGCGTAATCGAGAGCAGTAGAAATTGGCAACCGACAATAACAGAGCCAACGCAAAGTATAGTATTTGTGGTATTTTCGCCGGTTTGAATCAATTCTAATTTGACGCAACCGGAAATAATAAAAGAAATTCCCGCCATGAGCAACGAATTACATGCCGGAAGATAATGACGGATTTCCGTTAAAATTCGAGTTCCGATCATGCCGAAAATCAAAAAATAAACGGCAATCCACCAAATATCTCCGTTTCCATATAAATTTGTTCCGGTACAACGTATCATAATGTCGCGAAATATTTCGCGCAAACAAGCGGTTTGATCAAGACTGAGATACAAACATGCGATTGCTCCCCAAACCCAGATGTCGCTTAATCTTCGAAAATCCTGATCGTGACTGCTGACAAAATAAATAAGAATAGAATATAATGACGCAGTAATCCAAAATATTGTGACAAACCAAGATGCAATTGAATGTCTTTGCGCTAGATCAAAAGCCGCAAGGTTTTGTAATTTTGTTGTTTCGCACAAATCCGGCATTTTGTAGTAACAAAATACCAATACGACAACGCATCCCATTCCCAAAAAAAATAAAAACCAATAAGTTCCCAAACGTTTAGGAATCAAGTCTGTCAATAATAAGTCATCGTTCATAGACGTCTCCTCACGTTTTTTATTCAATACATCCTCTCCATTTTAAGAGATTTTTGTTTTGATTTTCACAGAAATTCGTACATTGTATGATTAAAAAAGATATTCCTCTTGACTTGCGGACAACAAAACGTTATCGTTCTGATCGGTATTTTATTCAGGTTACAGAAATGTTGTTCATTTTTGTCAGATTAAACCAGTTATGTTCAAAGTAGCAATCAAGAATTTTTTGAAAATAATAGAGTTATGTAGGACTGCGTTAATTTTTACGATGCGTGCAGTTTTATTGGTTATGTTAATTAGTGCGGGATGCGGATTGACAACGCGTTCTATCAATACAATTAACAAAACTCTTCCGATAACAAAATTATTGCCGTCAAATAACGCTTCGCCGATTCAAATCCTTGCGGTTTCGCCGGATCAAAAGTATCTTTTGCAGGGACAACATATTACAGCTCGCGAGGGAGAAAATTTCAGCGGCGATATTTTAGAAATATACAATATTGAAAAGAAAAATCCGTCATTGGTATTAAAACAGAGGACTGGCGCAAGTCTTAACGCAACATTTTCAACCGACGGCAAATACGTTATTGCTTGCGGAAATACAGGCGTTGCGAGAATCAGTTTGACAGATGAGAGAACGCAAGTTGTAAATTTGGAAGAACCCAAATTTTTATCGCCAAACGGAACTTTAGTCGCTTGTTTGTCTAACGATGGATGGGTTATTAAAAGTACGCTTTCTACGCCGGATAAAACAATAAACATAAAATTACCCGAAAATGTGGATCGCTTTTTGGCATTTTCTCCTATGAAAAATATGTTTGCAACAACTTTAAAGCCGGGCAATAGTTCTGTTTTAGGAACGCGCATAGCAATTTGGACAATCAATGAAGAAAATAAAACGATTTTTCAGTTTGAATGGGATAATTTGAGTTATGTTACGCCGGAAAAATCGTGTTTCTCTTCCGATGGACAATATTTTGCTTGCCCGTCGCGTCAAGGTTACGTTGGAATTTGGAGAATATCCACAGGGAAACATATCAAAGACGTTGGCGAAATTGACGGCGTAATTCGTACCGTCGAGTTTTCTCCGAATAGCGACCTTTTAGCAATTGGAATTCAAGAAGTAAACGGCAAATACGGAAAACTCGCAATTTGGAATATAAACAACGGAAAAATTATTCGTGAAATTTATGACAAACAGGCAAAAGGAATTACGGCTGTGAGTTTTGCGCCGGACAACGAAACTCTTTTTTTCGGAAATACTTCAGGCGACGTTCGATGCGAAAGTCTAAAAAAATAAAGCCCCAATAACTGCTCATGTATTGAAAAGAACGCCTCCAAAGTGATCCGGCGATCAGATTTCAGAATGGACCTTATTGTCCTCGCAATTTCAAAATGAGGAAAAAATGAGGTTTTCATTGGCAGACCGGAGCGCCCGCCACGATTCCTGATTCTGCGTTTAATATTCCGCTGCACGTTTCCAGCGCGATTCGCATCAACGAAGCAAAAGTTGTCGTAACGCCGTCGGGCTAAAAAAGTCATTCACCACGAAGTCGCGAAGAACTGCGAAGGGGGTTTAAAGTTGGGCAAATGATTGTTTTCATCACAGAGTGAAAAAATTCCGCTTGCGAAACTTTTAATTTAAATAACTCATGTTACGCACTATCGGCAAGTTTCATTTTTCCCAGTTCAATCCATGCGGCTTTGGAAGCGGCCCAATAGATTTTCGCTTTGAGTGCAAAATGATTTAGTTTGTGGGCAAATTTTAGCTTTTCCAATTTAACATACGCCACCAGCGAAGCAAATAAATGATTACTTTGTGTGGTCACGGTTCTTGCCGGCGATTTTGCCAAGGAAGCATTTTGTTTAAGCGATTTGTGATATTCTTCCACACTCCATCGTTTTTTATAAAGTGTTTTGAATTCTTCCGTAGAGAGTTCCCAATTATTGCTGACCAGATACATTTCTCCCGTAGAACCATCTTTGTTTGTAAAGACGAATTTGCATAAAAGAACCGATATTTCCAAGTCCTTCAGCCATACTTTCACGGGTTGTTCTGGAGTGAGCGGTAATTGGTCTAAACTGCTCCACGAACCTTTCGTACGGTCGGACGTCGCGAACTGGCCTAAGCGATTACTTTTCATATCCATCAGAAAATACTTCTTCAATCGATGGATAAAAAGCATATTGTCCGA
>JAISZO010000205.1 GCA_031269105.1 Planctomycetaceae bacterium
GGCGTTAATTCCTGTTGTTTTTCTTCTTGACGCGGCGGGACAAATTTGTTGGCGGGTTCGGAAACAAGCGCTTGACGAAGTTCGGAAAAATCGGGCGGCGCAATATCCGATTGAGAAAAGCGCTCCGAATGACGAGCGTCATTCTCTTGACGCGACGGACAATTTTGCGGTAAAGAATCCGACGGCAAAAGACGATTGGAAATCAATCGTTGTTTGAGAGAAGAATTTAAGACCATCTTTTCATAGTCTTCCCAAATTCTGCGGTCATTTTTGCAGGAATTAAGTGAAACATGTTTTCGGACGATGATGATAAATCGCGCATTTTCCCTGCGATAAATAAAGACACCCCAAATGATTTTTCAACATCGTGTACGGCATTCGCGGATTCCAATCGAAACGACCGGACTCGGCTTCGTCGGAATCAAGATGAATGTTGAAAATCCGGCAACACGCCTGCTGACAAACGGGAATCCGTTGTTCGCAATCCAACTCAACAGAATCTTGATTGTTATGTTGCGCGACAACAACGCCTAATCCGTAATGAGCGTGTTTCGGCGGGAAAAGTTCAAGAATGAGTTCTTTTTCAATCCGTTGACGTTCCATGACGCCGATTTGTCCGAGCGAAACCAACGCCCGTTTCGCAAGCGCGACGTCCATCATCACATTGCGCAATTCATTTTGAAGAGATTCAACGACGGAGAAAAGACGACCGGTTTGGCGCCGCAATTCCTGAAAGGATTTTTGAATCTGATCCGAATTTTTCAGCTGCTCCGCCATTTGAGCGACCGCTTCGACGTCAAATTTCTCCTCGATAATCGCAAGGATTTCCTTTTTAAGCGAATCGAGTTGTTCGGAATCGCGACAATTCCTGCCGTTGTTTTCGTTTTCGTGTTGTTCTGTCATGCGACGCTTTCTACCAATGTCGTGTTGTTTTCAATTCGTTCAATTGCCTGAGAATATCTTCCGCCCGGTTTCAAGGATTTTGCGATTTCAAGGGAACGGTTCATTTCCTTGAAATTTTCTATTTGTTTCATCATCGCCGCGCGATTAATCCAACCGGCGGTGTAAGCCGGAAAGATTTCCAACGCCGAATCGATCAAAAAAACGGCGTCGTCCATCAAGCTCGCCCGTGCGTAAAAATGCGTCGCGTGATTGGATAAATGAACCGCGAGAAATTCTTCATGATCAAGAATTTTGCATGTTTCGCCGTATAAAAATTGAACCGGCGGATCAATAATATTAAAATACTTTGTCGGCTCAACGTAATATAAGACGTCATTGTTCAATACATATCCAACCGATATATGACCTTCAAATAATAACGATCTGATCGGAATATTCATATATTCCGACACGGAAAGATAAACGCTTACAAGTCCTAAACAGTTCCCGCAACGGTCGTTTAACGTTCTGCATAACGTAAAATTTTCTATGTTATTTTCAGCGGAAAATAAAAACTTTTCTTTTTCGTATAAAATCTGTTTGATATGAAAAAGATGTTCTTGCGGCTGTTGATAAAGAACCTGACTCTTATCAATCCCCGAAAATATTTGATTTAAATAACGTTTCGCTGCATGAATCTCGTTTTCCTGAAAATACAAACGTTCGAGTTGTAAAAGAGAAGCAACGATATTCATGCAACTGTAGTTTTTCAAAAACTGTTTTTATGCACCGCCATAAGGTTGAGTACACGACACTGTTTGCGAACAGGTATAAGTATTTTTACAATCAAACCCGTTTGATTTTTTACAACCAAAGTCTTTAGCGCATTTAAAGGTTCCTGTATCTGATTCTCCACAAGTAAAACCGGAATTTGTACCACAACTAAATCCGCCCGAATTATTACCAACCGGTCCTGCGTTGCAATCAAAATTCGATTGGCATGTGTACTGATCTTTATTAGTATCCCCATATCCACAAGAGAATGAATCCCCCGATGGCTGAGTTTTTCCGCACTGATGGCTCTTCGAACAATCATGAGACGTCGTACAACTAAATCCCGGATTACCTCCCTCGCATGTGAAACTATCTTTACAGCTGTGTTTTATATCTCCATTACAGGAAAATGTCGCACTTGACGTACATTCAAATGGATTTGTATTCGTACTTCCGCTTATACCACACTGAAAAGTGGCACATTCATAAATACTCGTCCCAAGACATACGTGCGGCTGTCCAGCACACTGAAAAGGAGATGTAGTGCATAGCATGTATTGAGCACTACAACTATGCTCCGACCCTTCTGATCCTTTCAGACATTTAAATGTTGTGTTACAGGTAAAACTTGTATCAGGCAAATTGAGTCTGCAACGGTCGGGCGCAACTTCATTCTCTGAAATGCAACCGTTGTCGGCGTCAAAGCGACTGTACTCTTTTGCCATTGTTCTTAAAACGGCTCTCTTTGTTATTCTTTCGTGAACCGATTCCAAAATTTGAAAGACATTTTTTTGCATTATTTATCCTCTCATTGTATCGAAAATAACAGGATTCTACTTAAAATTTAGAAAGCGCTATTTTCTTTACGATTAAAAATTTCAATAAAATTAAAGATGGTTATTGTAACTTGTAAATAATCATAATTTGTTATCAATACGAACAACGATTTACTCTTATGAGATACGCAATTCTCTGATTGTAACCACCAGCTTATCAATATTTTGCAACATAAAATCTGTTTTATGAAATGATAATCGTGTTGTAACAAACGGCATACTTGGTACCTCTCCCCAATATTTTTCCCACTCCTCTTCTACTCGATCCAGATTACTATTTTGAAATGTATTAGTTTTCATTTTTCCTTTCCTTTTTTGAGGCACTCCCCATATGCCAGTATCGGTAAGAACAACCGTCCCTTTGGATATTGCGTCGAACTGACATTCCGCTTTAAGATCGGCAGGCGCTGAATCATTAACGCCAAAAGTCACGCTAATTGTATAGTATTTATCACGCTCTCCACTATAATCTACGTACATACTATCAGGAATATAGATTTTCCCTGACGTCTTCCCTGACCATCGTGATATATCATAATTATCTTTAAGCCAACCTGTCCCACCAAGGTCTTTGATTTGTAGAGTCGGTTCTCCTTCTTCCAATGGTCCTTCATAAACATATTGATAAGAACCATCCTTCAATTTTCGATACACCGTCAATCCCATCGGGAAAGCAATAAGTCCTCCGATCAACGACCATTTGAACAACGCCCGCCGAGTCAGCATTTTTTCTCTCTCCGCAT
>JAISZO010000250.1 GCA_031269105.1 Planctomycetaceae bacterium
TTAAAGTGGGGCTAAATTCCTCCTGTGGAGGGGAATTTTGTTTTAGGTTCTAGGTACTAGGGTTGGTTTTCAACACGCGAAAGTACGGAACGCCAACCCTGGCGCCTGGAATCTGGTACCTGTAACCTATCTTGAATATCAAAACGAAATAAGTACAATATCTCTTCAAGTGTTGAAATTCCCTCGCGTTGCCGGAAAACCCAACAAGTTGTTTTGGGCGTTTCTCAGAGCCGCTGGGGTCTTTACTAAAGTCGTTGGAACATGCCCCGACGGCTCTGGAACATGTTACGACGGCGGCGGGCGTTTCGTCGCAAAAAGTTTTAAGGAGTCCCCGAAGTCCTAACGAGTCCTTAAAGTTTCAAACGCGATTGTCCCATGAGAAGTTCTTTTATCACGAAGGATCGAAGAATCGCGAAGATTTCACGAAGGGGTTTTCAGACATAAGAAACGACAGATGGAACGTGTTTTTCTCGATTGGAAGACGCCGATTCTTGAGCGAACGGCGGAGTATCTTGTCCGGCGTTACAACAAGAGCGGACAGGTAGATATGCGTAAAGCGCTGATTGCCGTGACCGGTTCGCAGGCGAAACGCCGTCTCGAAGAATTATTGCAGCAAAAAGCCGCAGAAATTGATCCGGCTTGGTATCCGCCGAAACGCATTACGACGATGGGAACGTTTCCCGAACTCTTGTATCCGCAAAAAAAACCGGCGGCAAGCGATCTCGTCCAGCGCCTTGCATGGTCGAAAGCGTTTGAAACGTTGAATCGCGAGCATCCCGAATCAGTCCGTTTGCTTGCCGGTCAATTACCGGCGAGCAACGATTGGACGGGGCGTTTGGCGCTCGGAAAACTTACGGCAAAACTGCATCTCGAATTGGCGGCGGATCGCGTTGATTTCAAAATGGTCGCGGAATACTGCCGTCAAAAATCTCTCAACGAGGAAGCCGCTCTCAAAGAAGAAGCCGAACGATGGGACGTTCTCGCCGAATTGCAAACGTTATACATTGCCGAACTCGACGCGGTAGAACTTTGGGATATTCAAATGGCGCGGGCTTACGCGGCGGAACATCGCGAATACCAAACCGATTCGGACGTCGTTCTCGTCGGACTTTCCGATCTCAATCGGATGCAGCGGTATATTCTCGACACGGTGGAATCGCAGGTGACGTCGCTGGTTTTTGCTCCCGAATCGCTTGCCGATTTGTTTGACAAACACGGCTGCGTCAATGCGGAACGATGGCGGGAATATCGTCTCGAACTGCCGGACGAAATCATTGAAATGGCGGAATCGCCCTCCGATCAGGCGACTGCGGCGCTGCATTGGCTGCAACAATTAGACGGTCAATACGCGGCGGAAGAAATCGTTATCGGCGTTCCCGACGATTTCATCGTACCGTTTTTGTCGCGGCAACTCGCTCAAGTTGGTCTTGGTTATCGTTGCGTTTCAGGAACGCCAATCGCGCAAACGCCGATCTTCTTGCTCTTGGAATCGCTCGCCGATTATTTACAGAACAAACGTTTTCATGATTGGACAACGTTGCTGCGTCATCCCGACATGGAACGTTTCGTCAATGAACAGTTGCCGCCGGACAAAGAAAAAACATGGTTGAGCGAATTGGACTTTTATTATCAAAATCATTTGCCGCTCGCGGTCAACGGCAAATGGTTGCTCAAGCCGCGTCGCGAAACGGAAGACGATTCGACGCTCGACGCGTTCAAAGAGTCCGCTTTTACGGAAAACGTTTTTGAATATGAAAACGAAGAAAACGCGGAAGAAAATTCCCGCAAGTATTCTTTGACGCCGCTTGTTTACGACATTGCAGAACGTTGGATTGCCGTTTTATTCGACGCGGACGAAGCGGAAACGTCGGAAGAAGTCGTGAAAGAAGCGATGGAAAAACCGGCGAAAAACGAAAGCAAACAACCGGCGTACAATATTAACATGAAACGTTCGCCGCGCGATTGGGCGGTTTTGCTCAAGCGGCTGCTCTTCGCGTTCTACGGCGCTCCGCAACCGCGTTCGGCGCGTTGGGACGAACATGTTGTCGCCAAAACGTTAGAGCGGCTTGAGGAGTTGTATCAAACGTTGGAAGACATTCCGAAACCGTTGACGCCGGAATTGACCGCGTCGGAAATCCTGACGTTGATATTGCGGATGTTGTCGTCGGAGCGGATTCCGCCGATGCAAAACCCGCATGAAATTGAGATACTCGGCTGGCTGGAGCTGCTGACGGACGACGCGCCGGCGGTTGTCGTTACCGGATTGAACGAAGGAATAACGCCGTCGTCCAAGTCGGCGGATATGTTTTTGCCCGACGGAATGCGACGCGAATTACAATTAGAAGACAACTCGCGGCGTTATGCGCGCGACGCTTACGCGCTGTCGGCAATGATCGCGTCGCGAAAAAATGTGCGGTTAATTTTCGGTAAACGTTCTGTCGAAGGCGATCCGTTGACGCCGAGCCGTCTGTTTTTTGCGGCTGATGAAAAACAGGTGGCGGAACGAGTTTTGCGGTTTTTCTCCGAATCGAACGCGAAAAACGCCCGTCCGGTTTTTGCCGGATCGCTGCAAGCCGGTCAAAAGAAATCGTTGTTTCAAGTCCCCGAACCTATTTCGACCGGTTATCCGTTGGATTCCATTCGCGTCACGGAATTTCGGGATTATCTGCAATGTCCGTATCGTTATTATTTGAAACATCGCTTGCGGCTTGATATTACGAACGACGCCGACGAGGAATTAGACGGCGGCGCATTTGGCGACGCGACGCATCGCGTTCTCAAATTGTTTGGACGCAGTAAAATGAAAAATTCGCAGAACGCCGAAGAAATTCGCGGCTTCTTGAACAAACAACTTGACGTCGTGATGCGCGATTTATACGGCGTTTCGTTTCGTCCTGTGATTGCGGTGCAAACGGAACAAATACGGTTGCGTTTGAATGCGTTTGCAGAATTGCAGGCGAAACATGCGGCGGAGGGTTACGAAATTCAAGAGGTGGAATATTCGCCGCCGGACGGAAGCGTGATTATCGACGTGGACGGGCAACCGATAAAAATTTGCGGACGCATTGACCGCGTGGATTACAACATTCATACCGACAAATATCTGTTGCTGGATTACAAAACAACGTCAAGCGGCGAGAAACCGGAAAACGTCCATCGTTTGAAAGGCGAATGGATCGACTTGCAACTGCCGTTATACGAATGGATTTTTTCCCAAAGCCGTTTTGAAGACGAAGGAAATTTTGAAGAGTCGGGAAACGTGGAGCTTGGTTACGTTTCGTTGCCGAAAGACGCGTCGAAGACGGCGTTTTTGAAAGCGGAATGGCAAATGCAGGAGTTACGCGACGCGCGGGAAACGGCGCTTGAAGTCATCCGCAAGATTCGCCGCGAAGAATTTTTCCCGCCCGCCTCGCCGCCCCCGAAATTCTCCGAAATCTATTCGTCAATCTGCCTTGATCGCCGATTGGAGTTGTTTGAAGAGGAAGAGTGATTGCTTTGGCTTTAGGGCGAAGAAGCGAAATTCTTTTCATCGCGAAGAAGGTTTCGGATACTCAGCGTTGGTTTTCAATACGCGAGAGCCAAACGCCGAGCATTTCCCTTTGAATACCCCCAGTGAAAATGGAGGTTACGACGGATAACAACCGCCCCGTCGGTCGGGTGCGTTGACCGCCACTCCACAGGGGGGAATTTTCATAGGGAACTCCTACGGAGTTAGAAAATGAAAATTGAAAGATTCGTATTGACGTCGCGGATTATTTGTGCATAATAAAGACTAGGGCGTGTTCACACTATGATTTTGTGTGAGGATTGAAAACCTGTTATAATTCTTGGCATGATGGAAATCACTCGAGACCAATACGAAAAAATCAAGGATGCTGCGCCTGTTCAACGCGGCAATGTTCGGATTGACAACCTGACATTTCTCAATGCAATTTTTTACATTGTCGAGAACGGTTGCAAGTGGCGAAAATTGCCGAAGTCGTTTGGACCGTGGTCTACGATTTACATGCGTATGCGACGTTGGGCCGACAACGAAGTCTGACCTCGAGCGCTCAATGCGTTGCAGTCGGAATTGTCGATTGAACTCGATATTTCAGCGCTTTCGCTCGACAGT
>JAISZO010000331.1 GCA_031269105.1 Planctomycetaceae bacterium
TCACCGACGAAGAAATCGAACAACTAAACCTCACCACAAACAAAATTTTGGGAAAATGGAATTACAAAATTGTACCCCGAACTATTGTTTCGTAAAGGTTATTTTGTAACGAATCCTAAGAATAACTTCAAAAGCGGGACGCTTGAGTGTCTCGCTCTTGAGTTGTATTCTCTTGTAAATCTCAACACCGGTTTGCTGATGTTACAAATTTTTTCTTTTTACTTTTTCTCCGAATTTATTGACGACTCATTTCTCACGGATTTTGTATAATTGCGGCAACAAATTTATGAAAACGCTAAATGTAAATTACGCAGTATAGCAAACCTGCAATCTTCTCGAAAATTTTTCTAAAAAAATAAACTTTATTACTTGCATACTTGGAAGTAATTGCGGAAAGTTGTATAATAGCTTTTCGATATTCAGAAGTAAAATAGCTCATGTTGAAAACTAAGAATTTCCGATTTCTAAAATGAAAATATCTCTAAAAAATTGATAAAATTGATTTTTGAGCCGAAAATATAACAAAAAAGACCATCATGTCGTCTGAAAGAAATTATGGCAGGGACATTCGATAGACAAACGATTGAAAATATTGTCAGGCAAATCGTTTACAATCGTTTCGGAACAGCGGCGAAAACGGCGGATTGCCATTGTTCAACCAATTCGGGACAAGCAAATTCCGCGTCGGCTTGTTCCTGTCTTGCCAATTTTGAAAAGAATAAACAATCTGCGCAAAACACGCAAGCTATTGACCGCCCGAATCTTGTGGTCAGTATCTCCGCGCGGCATGTTCATTTGAGCGATCAGGACGTTGAAACGCTATTCGGCGCGGGACGCAAACTCACTGTGATGAAAGATTTGTATCAAAACGGTTTTTTTGCGGCGGAAGAAACCGTGATGATTATCGGACCACGAAAACGAATGTTGCCGTCGGTGCGGATTTTAGGTCCGACTCGTTCCGCGTCGCAAGTAGAACTGGCATTTACGGACGGAATTTCGCTCGGAATTGATATGCCGGTACGGGAAAGCGGAAAATTGGACAATTCGCCCGGATGCGTGTTAGTAGGACCGAAAGGCGTCGTCGAATTGAAACAAGGGGTTATCCGCGCGGAACGTCACGTTCACATGTCTTCCGCCGACGCTGTATGGTACGGCGTCAACGATAAAGACCGCATGATTCTTCGGGTTCATTCCAACGGTTGCGCGACGACTTTTGAGAATGTGCTTGTGCGGGTCGGAAAAGGAATCAAATTAGAAGTGCATCTCGATACCGACGAAGGAAACGCCGCCGATCTCGAACATGCCTCGAAAGTAGAATTGTTAAAAGCGTAATTTGTAAAGTGTTAAGCGAGAAAACAACTTCAAGCTTTACACGATTAAAACTTTATGCGTTTAACTTTTATAAAAATAGACAAACTGTAAATTTTTAACCGTTTGGGAGAATGTCAATCATGGCAAAGAATTTAGAAGCTCTGGGAATGCTTGAAGCCAAAGGTTTTATCACTTTGGTGGAAGCGACCGATGCGATGTTAAAAGCGGCAAATGTCGAGTTTATCGGCTGGGATAAAGTGGGAAGCGGACTGGTGAGCGTGTTTATCACCGGCGATGTCGCGGCAGTGAAAGCCGCCACCGACGCGGGTGCAACCGCCGGCGGACGTGTCGGCGAAATTGTCAGCGTACAGGTGATTCCGCGTCCGCATGACGATATTTCCAAAGTCCTGCCACCGCGTTTCGCCAAAAAAGGAGGAGCGTGAGAAAAGGAAAAGATAAAAAGTAAAAGTTTAAAGTTGAAAACGGTATTCTAACCGTAACAATTGAAATAACGCTTGCAAAACTTTTAATTTTTAGTTTTTCACTGAAACGTATTTTATTGAACTGAAAACAACATAACATATTGAGGTATTTATCATGCAAGACGCAATCGGACTTATTGAAACCAAAGGGCTTGTCGCGCTTATTGAAGCGACGGACGCGATGGCGAAAGCGGCGAATGTCGAAATCGTTAAAAAAATTCAGATCGGCGGCGGTCTCGTGACGACCGTTGTCAAAGGCGACGTGGGAAGCGTCCGCGCGGCTGTGGAAGCCGGTGCGAATGCCGCGTCGCAAGTCGGCGAATTAGTCGGCAGTCATATCATTCCCCGCCCCGCCGACGGAATCATTGAAGCGTTTTTGAGTTAAGGTAAGGTATCAGGAATCAGGCGCCAGATACCAGAGAGAGTTTGCCGTATTGATTGAGTATGGCAAACGAGTTCCTGGCATCTGGATGCTGGAACCTGAAACCTTGTTTTTCGTTTTTAATTAAAACAGGGTTCTTGTTATGAAAATCCTTGTTGCCAATCTCGGATCGACCAGTTTTAAGTATTCGTTGTTCGACATGGACGGCGAAAAGGTGCTTGCGCGCGGGTGGGTGGAGCGAATCGGAGAAGCTGTTTCGCCTTGTACGGTGCAAATCGGCGAGACGAAAACGGAAATCCGCGTTTCTGTTCCCGACCACGCAGTCGCGGTGCGTCAATGCCTGACGCAGTTGACCGATACGAAAACCGGCTGTCTTGCCGATGCGTCGGAAGTTTCGGCTATCGGTTTTAAAGCGGTGTTAGGCGGAAAGTATTCCGGCGTTCAGCGAGTCACTAAAGACGTGCTGGACTCAATGGAAGAACTGAACGACGTGATGCCGGCGCATAATCCGCCTTATGTCCGCGCGATGCGGCTGCTGGCGGAACGGCTGCCGGATATTCCGCTTGCGGCGGCATTTGAAACGGGATTCCATCAAACAATTCCCGACCGTAACCGTTACTACGGCGTGCCGAAAGAATGGGCGGAAAAGCATTTCGTTGTCCGATGGGGATTTCACGGCGCGAGTCATCGTTATATTGCGGAACGCACGGCGGAAATTTTTCAGCGAAACGATTTGCGGATTATTTCGTGTCATCTCGGCGGCTCCAGTTCGTTATGTGCGATTCGCAACGGAAAAAGTGTCGCGGCAAGTATGGGAACGAGTTCTCAAACCGGTCTGTTTCACAACAACCGGGTCGGCGATTTTGATCCGTTTATAGCGCCGTATTTGATGCGGAAGCTCGGCAAAACGCATGAAGAATTATTGACCATTCTTGCGACGCAAAGCGGACTACTCGGATTGAGCGGCGTGAGCGGCGATTTACGGGACGTCATGACGGCGGCGAATAACGGCAATTCGCGGGCAAAACTGGCTGTGGACGTCTTTGTCGGCGACATAAGAAAATATCTTGGCGCTTATCTTGTCGAACTCGGCGGCGCGGACGCGATTGTCTTTACCGGCGGTATCGGCGAATATCAACCGGCAGTGCGTCGGAAAACGACGGAAGGATTGGAACAGCTCGGTATTGTACCGGATTCCATAAAAAACGAAACCGTTTTCGGTACGGAATCGCCGATTCACGCCGCGACAAGTCAAACGCAAATCTGGGTCGTTCCGACTCATGAAGAATTAATCGTCGCGCGGCAAACGAAAGAGTTGTTGGAAGGTAAAAGTTAAACGCAGATCGGGAGCTTGTAGCGCTCAACGGGAACATACCGGCGCCAAAAACGATTTAAGAAGGAGAAAAAGATGGGAAGAGGACTAATTGACATAACATTACCTATTGTTTTTGTATTACTGCTAGCCGTTTTATCTTTGTTGATCAAATTCAGAAATCGGGGAACGCCGAAAGGACGAACAATTGTCGGTTTGATATTGATTGGCGTTGGGGCGATAATGACGATTGTTGGTAAAATTTGGAGTCATGGTTTGATTCAGGTCAATTACGAAATCGCAGATTTTATTGTGCTTAATCTCGGATATTATAACATTTCAAATCTGCATACAATCATTGGTTATTTGGTTTTAATCTCCGCATTGTTTTGTGATAAGAACAAATACGGCGACTACACTCAAGAACGGGAAACGTTATTGCAAAATCTTTCCGTTGATGAGATTGTTGCAAGTATTGCGGAACGAAAAAAACAATCGAAGCACGAAGCGTAAACAAATGAAAAATGATTATTGAAAGGAAATATTGTGCAAGTTTACCTTGATAATTGCTGTTACAATAGACCTTTTGACGATCAAAGATATATTAGAATTGCCATTGAAACGCAGGCAAAGCTTTACATTCAGACATTGATTACTGACCGAAAAATTGATTTAATATGGTCTTATGTTGTAACCTTTGAAAATGAGAATAATCCTTATGAAAATAAAAAAGTTTCAATAAGGAATTTTTCAGAGAATGCCAAAATCATTATTGAAGAAAATAAAACAATATTAAAAGAAGCAAATCATTTTATTGCGGAAAAAATCAAAGAAACCGACGCATTACATTTGGCTTGTGCAAAATACGCGAAAGCAGATTATTTTATAACGACGGATGATCCATTATTAAATTATAAAACAAGCGAAATTGTAGTCATTTCTCCAGTGGGATTTGTGATGGCGTGGGAAAAAGGAAAACGAAATGAATGAAACAACATTACTGCGAAAAGGAATGGAAACATTGATTACAACGCTCGGCAATGTCGAGGCAGAACGGTTTGTTTCTATTCTCTTGCGTGATTCTTTTGATTATACGGAATGGCGGCGGGACAATCTTTTTGTCGGTATGTCCGTCGAGGAAATCAGCCGCGAGGCAATGAAAGTTCATCGTCAATTCAAAAAATAAATAATTAAAGGAATCGCGTCATGTTTATTGCGAAGGTAGTCGGTTCGGTGGTTTCGACGCAGAAAGCGGAAACGATGGTCGGACACAAGCTGCTCTTGATTGAGCCGTACCGAATCAACGCGGAAACACGGACGGACATGACGACAACCGGACGAACGCTCGTCGCGGTGGACACGATGGGAGCCGGCGAAAACGAATACGTACTTGTCGTGCAAGGGTCGAGCGCGCGCATGACGCCCGAAACAAAAAATTTGCCTGTCGATGCGGTTATTGTCGGAATCGTCGATTCCATCCGCGTCGGAAAAAATAATGTGAATTTGTGATTGACAAACCGCGAAACGCCGCAAAATTATAACAGTTCAGTAAAGACGCGGAATTGTTCGTTATTCCTGCAAGAGAAATAGAAATATCGGATTGTCCTAACGGAAAAATATAAAAATCATTTTATCGTATTTTCACGTCAAATTATATTTTATTTTACATTTTACAAAAAGAATATTTTAAGGTTTAAAGAATGCAGCCGCTTAATGAAGATTTGATTCGCAATGTTGTTCAGGAAGTATTATCGCGGATTTCGACCGGCGTCTATGCGGGAAACGGTCGCGATTTTTCGGGACGGTTCGGGCAGTTTACCGATCCGCACGAGGCGGTTGCCGCAGCGAAAGCCGCGTTTGATCAACTTCAACATCGGACAATTGCCGACCGTAAACGGATGTTGTCTTTGATCCGCCGTATCGTGATTGATCAATCGGTCGAACTCGGCACAATGGAAATGAATGAGACGAAAATCGGACGGCTCGAACATAAAATTGATAAATTGCGAAACGTCGGTTACAACGCGCCGGGCGTCGAATTTTTACGGAGCGAAGTTTTTAGCGGCGATCATGGTTTGACGGTTGTTGAATTTGCGCCGTTCGGCGTCATCGGCGCGATTTCGCCGGTAACGCATTCGTTGCCGACGATTGCAAATAATGCTATCAATATGATTGCGTCGGGAAACACGGTCGTCGTCAATCCGCATCCGAGCGGAAAACGTGTTGCCGCCGAAGGAGTCAAGCGGTTCAATCAGGCGATTTATCAGGAATTTGGAATCGACAATCTCATTTCGATTATCGTCGAACCAACGTTGGAAACGGCGGACGTAATATTCAAACATCGCGACGTTTCGTTACTCCTTGTCACTGGCGGACCGGGCGTTGCGCGTGCCGCTCTTGCGCAGCAAAAACGCGCGATTGTTGCCGGACCGGGAAATCCGCCGGTTGTTGTCGATGAAACCGCCGACCTCGATAACGCCGCGCGAAGCATTATCGCCGGAGGAAGTTACGATAATAATCTTCTTTGCATTGCCGAAAAAGAAGTGTTCGTTGTGGAATCGGTGTTCAACCAAATGTTGCAGGCGATGGAACGTGCCGGCGCGGTACGTCTGAACGCCGCCGAAACCGATTTGATGACGCAGCGCGGAATTACGTCGGTTGGCGAAGGCGATAAGAAACACGATGTTCCGTCGCGCGAATTTTTGGGCAAAGACGCTTCTGTCCTTGCCGCCGGAATCGGAAAACAAGTACCGAAAGAAACGCTGATGTTATTCGGCGAAACCGATTTGAACAACCCGTTTGTGTCGGTCGAACAAATGACGCCGTTCCTTCCGTTTGTCCGTGTCCGCGACGTGAACGAAGGAATCGCGCTTGCGAAACAGTATGAACACGGTTTCCGTCACACGGCAATCATGCACTCGCGAAATATCGACAATCTGACGAAAATGGGAAAAGAACTTGAAACGACAATTTTTGTGAAAAACGGTCCGTGTAGCGCGGGACTTGGCGGCGGCGGCGAAGGCTATCCGTCGTTCTCGATTGCCGGTCCCACCGGCGAAGGAATCACCACGCCGCTCACATTCACCCGTCAACGCCGTTGCGTGTTAGTCGATAGTTTGTCGATACTTGGAAAGTAAAAGAAAGTTAAAAGTTAAAAGTTAAAAACTAAAAGTGAAAAGTTGTAGAGGGCAACGCTTGCCGTTGCCCAATCGAAGCACGAAGCATAAGCAAGTGAAAAATGTGTTGCTTTATCGTTATGTTAAAATTATAAAACGTCGGAAAATTTTGAAATCAAAAAGAGTGAAGGAATAAAACGTGTTTGCGTTTGATTATCTCGGCTTTGTCGGGATGAGTTGGTTTGAAATAGGAATGCTTGTTTGCTTTGGTATCAGTTGGCCTTTTTCGATTTACAAAATGTTAGTAACAAAATCCAGCGAGGGAAAAAGCTATTTGTTTTTAGGTTTTGTTCTCACCGGCTACGGCTGCGGGATTTTGAACAAACTCATTTATCATTGCGACGCGGTTGTATTCCTTTACGCTTTCAATTTTTTGGTAATATTCGCCGACATGTTGCTTTGTTTTCATTATAAAAAAGTGAAACGGAAAATGTGAACAAATAAAAAACATGAATACTTTCCTTCCAAATGCAAAACGGATTTTTATATATTAAATTCATTGTATATAAAAAACTATAGAAATCTCAAAGAGTTGAAAATTGATTCTTTAGAACAAGTCAATTTGTTTACCGGAAAAAATAATACCGGCAAATCGAGTATATTGGAAGCGGCTTCTATTTACGCAAATAGAGCGGGTTTGGATTGTATTTTCAGTTGTTGGAGAATCGGGGAGAAAATTTCAAAAGAAACGAAACAAATCATGATAATTCTTTAGAAGATAATTTACGGTTATTTTCTTCAATATTTACAGATAGAATCGTTGGATATGACGAAACAAATTCAATCATAATTAAAGATATTACAAATCCTGAAAAACAAGTGAAACTTAAATTTGTAAGATATTATGATACAGTTCAGGAAAATGGAGAAGGAGAAAAAAACAGACAGCGTAAAATCCTTGAGGAAAAAGATATTGAAAAGTTTGCGGATTATGAAATCGGATTTGAAATAGATTCGTCGCTTTTTTCTTTAGAACGTGATTATCGGCGGGGAACGTACCGTAAAATAAGAAATGAAAACAATTCCTGTAAAATTCAATTTATAGAAACAAAAAATATTGAAAGAAATATCAACGGAACGTTTTTTGACAACATTGTTTTAACAGAAAAAGAAAAATATGTCATTGACGCTCTGAAACTCATCGAGCCGGATACGGAACGAATTGCGTTTATTGGAAATAATGAAGTATCTCGATATAATTACGAGAAATATGCAGTAATAAAATTATCGAATACTATCGCCGACGCTTCGCCATTACCTTTAAAAAGTATGGGAGACGGTATCAACCATATCTTAACGATGATTTTAGCATTAGTGAATGCAGAAAACGGTTTTTTGTTAATTGATGAATTTGAAAACGGTTTGCATTATACTGTTCAGGAACAGTTATGGAAGATTATCTTTAAGTTAGCAAAAGACCTGAATGTTCAGGTTTTTGCAACAACGCATAGCAAAGATAGTATTTCCAGTTTTATACAAGCGTTAAAGTATTCGGAAAATTCGACAAGCGGCAAACTGATTCGGTTGGAAAATATCAACGGCGAAATACAACCTGTCGAATATTCCCGCGACGAATTATTGATTGCTGATAAACATGACATTGAAACGCGATAATGAAAAATGAAAAACGGCAGGCAAAGATTACTCGTTGAAGGAAACGACGATAAACATGTCGTCTTATCGTTATGTCAAAAATATAATTTTTGTGAAAATTTTGAAATCAAAGATTGTCGGGGAATAGACGGACTAGAAGAACAAATCGCCGTTCAATTGAAAGAATCCGACATGAAGACATTGGGGATTATGATAGACGCGGATATTGATTTACAATCGCGTTGGAATTCGGTAAAAAACAAATTAATATCTTGCGGTTTTCGCGTTCCTAACGATTTACCGGAAACCGGATTGATTACAGAAAACGAGCGGCAAAAAACAGGCGTATGGATTATGCCGGACAACAATACAAACGGAATGTTGGAAGATTTTATTTCATTTTTAGTACCAAAAGACGACAAACTTTTACCTATCGCAGATTCAACGTTGAACGACATAGAAAGACAAAAACTCAATAAATACTCAATTGCGCATAAATCAAAAGCAAGAATCCACGCTTGGCTTGCATGGCAGGAAACGCCGGGGACGCCGCTGGGATTGAGATCACAAAAAAATACTTGTCAACGGACGGAGAAGTTTGTCATAAATTTATAGAATGGTTGAAAAAATTGTTTGCGTGAATTTTCCAACAGTTAATATTAACAGAAAAACAATCAGAATCTCAAAACGTCGGCAAGTGAAAAATCATAAGAAATGAAACGTATTTATCTTGACAATTGTTGTTATAATCGACCTTATGACGATCAAAGTAACATTATCAACCGTATTGAAACGGAAGCAAAATTATTTATTCAAGAACTTATTAAAGATAATCATATTGAGTTAGTTTGGTCTTCTGTTAATGAATATGAAAACAATGATAATCCATCATGGGAAAAACAAGAACAAATTGCTATTTGAAAAAATATTGCGTCGGAACAGTGTTTTCTTAATGAATGGATTTTTCAAAAGGCAACGGATTTAACGTCGTTGAACTTGCGGACAAAAGACGCATTGCATATTGCGTCGGCAATTTTTACTCATTGCGATTATTTTCTGACAACGGATAAAAAATACTGAATAAACATGTTACTGAAATAACAGTCGTGAGTCCTGTAGTATTTGTCGAGGAGTATTTATGAAAAGCGATGTATTGATTAAACGCGAGGGAATGAGAGTTCTTACAAAATATCTCGGAATTGTAGAAGCGGAGCGGTTTATCACTTTGATTTTACGCGAACCGTTTGATTACACCGAATGGCAACGAAATCTTTACGGCGATATGTCGGTTGAAGAATTATATAAAAAAATTAAAAATACAGAACAATGCAAAAATGAATGAAAATTTTTATATATTTTTCAATAATGACGGGAAGAGAACCATGTTAAACGCTCTTGTGATTGGAACAGCAACCGCGTCGCTCAAACACGAGTCGCTGGAAGGGAGAAAGATGTTGATAATGCAGCCGGTCGGACCGGAAAATCGCGGAACGGACGGCGAGCCGTTGATAGCGCTTGACTTGTTCGGCGCGGGAGTCGGCGATTACGTTATCGTTTCCAACGACGGCAAATACGCCCGCGAAATTGTCGGCGTCAAAGCGTCTCCGGCACGTTGGATGGTGATTGGAATCATTGATCAAGTTAAAAATTAAAAACTAAAATTTAAAAGTTGAGACGTAAGCAGCGGAGTTGATTTTCTCTACCGACGCGGTTTGAAAATTTTTCCTCAAGTCTCTATGTTTTCGCCTAAAAATATGTCCGTTGTTTCATTTGATATTGATGCGATTGTCCGCCGCGTAATGGCTGATCTGTTGCCGCAACAGACGACCGCTCTGCGTGCGCCGACTGTTGCGCCGCAAGTGAAATCAGACAATATTAAAATCAAACCGGACAATAAAACGGAAAACGCCGCGCAACTGAAACAAGAACGGAACAACGCAAACACAAAATCTGTCGTGCGGCTTGACGGGCAGTTGATAACGCTTGCCGTACTCGACGAGCGGATTCGTGGCGAATGGAACAACGTGCGGGAAATTATCGTTCGCGCGAATGCGGTTGTCACGCCGTCCGTCCGCGACTTGTGTTATAAAAAAGAAATCGCGTTGACTTCCGCTTCGTTCCCGCTTGTTGACAAAACATCCGGCTCTCCGAAATTTAAAAGAGCGAGAGAAAGATCGTCGGAAACCGCGTCCGTCTTACTGGCGTTGCATCAGATGAAACGGGAACCGGAAATGTTGGTCAAATTTTTACAACAAGACGCGGTATTAGAAAAAGAATCTTTTGATTGTATCATTGAAACAGTCGAACACGCAATCAAATGGTTTGAGCAACCTTCGAACAAAGCGGCGATCCTTGTTTCCTATGGTTATGCCGCCGCAGGAATGGCGTTGGTCAATCGTTATGCCAATCTTCGCGCAATTTACGGCGTAACGCCAAATCAGATCAAACGCGACGCAACGACAATCAACGCTAACGTACTGGTATTGCCCGGCGATCAACTCAGCGGTTATCAATTGCGGGAAACGGCAAGGGCGTTTTTAACAAACCATTTTCATTTATCCCGCAGCATAGGAAACGCGAGCGATGTCGCGACGCCAAACAACGGCGTTTTTGGCAACGTTGCGTTTTGTCCTGAAAAATTACTTCAAGCGTTCAACGAAAGGGGAACGCGATGAGAATCGGCGAAGTGATCGGAACGGTAACGCTCAGCCGCGTGCATCCGTTATTGACGGGAACGCAATGGTCGCTTATTTCGCCGTTGACGCTCGATAACTTGATTGCGCACGCATCGGGAAGAAGCGAAGAATTGGTGATTTATGACGAACTGAACGCCGGAATCGGCGAATGGGTTGCGTTCAGCGAAGGCGCAGAAGCCGCTATGCCGTTCTATCCGAACCTGAAACCGGTGGACGCTTATTGCGCCGCCATTTTAGATACGGTTGAAATTGATCATGAAGCGATTGAGAAAATTAAAAGATAAAAATTCAAAACGAAAAGATTGTAAAAGCGAATTGTATTTGTTCCTCAGAACACGAAACGTAAAACAAGTGAAAAAACGACAAGCGGTCATGAAATTTTGAAAACATTATCGAGAAAGGAAAACCAATGTATTAAACAGCGTCGGCAAAAGAAAAAATTTTAGACGGAATAAGCAAGATTTTATATCTTGCAAATCTTATAAATCCTGTCAAAAATAGATTTGGAACATTGTTATAAAAATATTTAATATCACGTTTAATTTGAAAGAAATGGGATTTCAATGATCAATCTTCAAAAAATAAAAGAAGAGATTTGCGACATTGGTCGTCGTCTTTACAATAAAGGATTTGCTGCGGCAAACGACGGTAATATCAGTTACCGTTTCGACGAGAACCGCGTGGTTTGCACGCCAACGCAAATTTGCAAGGGCTTTATGAAAACAGACGATCTTTGCATTGTCGATATGGAAGGGAATCAGATATCCGGTCAGCGGAAACGCACGAGTGAAATCATGCTGCACTTGACGATTATGAAACGTCGTCCCGAAGTCAAGTCGGTGGTGCATTGTCATCCGCCGCACGCGACGGCGTTCGGTATCGCGCGGGAAGCGATTCCGCAATGCGTTTTGCCGGAAGTCGATATTTTTATGGGCGACGTGCCGATTGCCAAATACGCGATTCCCGGCGGACAGGATTTTGCCGATACCATTTTGCCGTTTGTTGACAAAACGAATATTGTCGTGCAGGCGAATCACGGCACCGTCAGTTGGGGACCGACCGTTGAACGCGCCTATTGGCTGACGGAATTGCTCGACGCTTATTGCCGTATTTTGCTGATTTCGAGAGATTTAGGGCGCGTCGATTATTTCACGCAAAACGAAGCGGAAGAATTATTGCGTCTCAAACAGCAATGGAATATTGACGACCCGCGAATCGGTATGAAAAATTGCGAGCTTTGCGCCAACGATGTATTCCGTGAAAGTTGGAAAGAAACAGGCGTCGGACATCATGCGTTCAATCCGCCGACATTTAAATCGTCGGCAAGTCCGCAACAGCAAACTCCGCAATCCAACAACAGCGGCGCTACCAATGCCGGCGGAATGGATCAGGAGGCGTTAGTGCGAGCCATCGCCAACCGTGTTCTCGAAGCGTTGAATCAGAAAAAATAATCCTATTATTTTGTACATTGAGCCGCATACAAAAAATAACGACCTTTCGATCTTTATTCAAAGGTTTTGATTTTAGAAATGGCGTTCCGAAACGTAAACGACGAGGAAAACTCTCGCAACGTTTCGGGACGCTATCTTCATTTTTACTTTTTTAAACCGAAGTTCCAGCGTTGAATTTTGTTAAATCCTTATCGTTATGAAGATTTTGATTTATTGAAACCGACTCTAGAATGACGAGTTTGGCGGGTTTAAAGTTGTTATGGTTTTAAGTTGTTTCAGCAGATATTCTGAAATGAAGTTGGCGTTGAAAGTAATGTTTTTTGTTTTATTTATCGCATCGTTCCATTTCCAAAACAACGCAATTGGAATCCGATCCGGCGTCTAATTTTTTGGGAAACATTCCGTTTTTCACAAGATTCAGGCAAATGTGAAACGGTTGTTTCATGTCCACGAACAACATTTTTCCGCGAAAGATTTCGCCCGTAAACAATTCCGTCAATTTTATTCGTTTATAAATTATCGGATTTTCAAAGATCAAAAATATTTTATCACAGATTGACACAAAGTCAATAAACATAGTATTTTTGTACCTTACAATGATCAATCTGTAGTCATTGTATGCTCAAATGTAAACTTTGAATAAATTTGTCGTTTTTTGAACATTGTAGAAACGATTATTCGCTTCATTTCTTGTTGTACTATCTAAAAATTCCTGAATCTACCGTATTAGGTGTTTTGTTTTTTTCTTGAGTTTGAAGTTGCGATGAGTCGGTTTTGCAGCCAATTTTTGTGGTATCGTTTTTTGTTGAGTTTTTCTGCGGGACAATGT
>JAISZO010000397.1 GCA_031269105.1 Planctomycetaceae bacterium
AAACAAATCCATGACCGTAAATATTACGAAGCGTATTTAACTGAAATGAAAAATAAAGTGATTCTTTTATCGGTTGCGTTTGCGGGAAAAGAAATCGGCTGCCGAATGGAAACGATTGAATGATGAAATCAATTATGAGTTATTTACAATGAACGAATCCTTAACGGGATTCAGAAAGGAAAGTTACGATGAAACGAAAAAATCTTTTTGATGCGATTAGAGACTTTAGTGTGATTTTATGTTTGTTGTATTTTATCATTTGTCCGTAGCCGCGCAACAACATCCAATCAATCGCCGTTGACTCTTGTACGTACGACCTGCCGTTCAATGGGTTGAGGCATTGCCAATCGGCAACGGTCATCTGGGCGCCCTATTGGATTCGGCAAAATTAAATACAATGGCGGCAGTTTGTATCCCAATTTGTTCGACGCTTGTCCGCCTTTCCAGATAGACGGCAATTTGGGTTACACGGTAGGCGTGGTGTTGTCCCATTCACGCGTCGTACCAAGTTTGCTGTACGATGTTTCACCTTGCCGTCTTCGCGGTACTATTGATTCACATAATCCTGATACGCTTTTTCGACCGTTTCGGGAGAAACTTCGCCGTCCCAAACGGCGACGCGAAAACGAAACGTCAACGATTCATTCGCTTTTAGCATTCGCGGTTCGCGGTGAAAATTCAACGAAATTCCCATATACGCAAACACTTTTCCGGCTTCTCCCATCGTAAATACCAATGTCGGCACAGGATTTTCCGGGCGTCCGAATATCGCCACCGTTACCGGCTCGCCGTGCAGTTTGGACGTATAAGCCATCCAGCGGCACAAAGTCAACCGCTCGTCGCCGCGAAAAATCTCGCCCGGCTTACCGGCGCTGTTAAAGAATCGTCCGATGCGATCCATCGACTGCTCAAAACGAAGACCAAGCCCGTAATAATGATGCGCCGATTTGTCAAACTCCGCCGGCTCGTCAAGCGCTTTCAACGTACTTTGCCAATCAAGAAACGTCGCGTCCTGATTTGCCGTCGCGTTAATAACGCGCGACTCTTTGAGCAGCGTTTTATTTTTGACGTCAATCCAACGAAGTTCCGACGAAACGCCGGAAACGGTGGACGTCAACGCCGTTGTTATTTGCTTGCCTCGTTCGGAACGGTCTTCCTCCCAAAAATTGACGCCGTTGACCGCCAATGCAAACATCAATGCGTGATGATGTTTATGATCGTGCGGCGAATCCCGCAAGATGTTTTTTCCCGATGGCGTTTTCAAGACGGAAATGTACGGCTTAAACGGAACGTTTTTATATTTGTATTCCGCAAGCGGGCTGTCTTTGGCAATTTGAGTATCGGCTCGCAACAAAACGGAATCCGGTTCAACCGTTTGAGCCGCCTGAATATTGCCGTCTTCGTCGATCCAGGCGACGCCGAACGAACCGGAAGTTATTTTATGATTGGTATTCTCCGTCGCAACCGCAGCGCAGGAAAAAATCGTCGTTGCGGAAAGAATCGCAATCGTTTGCGTTAACGTTTTATTTTTCATTGTATTGTTTCTTATTTAATTGAGAGTTAAAGAAAAAGAATAAGAGTTGATTTGGTATTTGGTCGTTTTGAATCGCCCCGCCATTGACGTCAATTTCTCGACTTTCAAGAGCGAGGCGCTTCAAATTTCGTTTTCATTTCATCACGATAGATTGTTTTTCAAAGTCGAATGTTGCGACTTTATTTTCGCGATGCGAAAGAATCCCCATCGACAGCGGCGCCTGAACTTTCACGCCGATTGAAATCGGACACATTACTTCTTGTCGGGTTTTGACGCATTCGAGCAGATTTTTCCACAACTTTGTCGTATCGCCATTGCCCGCCCAAGGAATAATAATTTCCGGTTTGCTCTTATCCTCTTTGCCGTTCACCCAAGGAACAATACGGACTCCGTTGTATTTTGAAGCGTCGGAACGTCCCTGAATCATTCCCCAGATAATGACGCCGTCCGTTCCGCGAATGACCGTGTCTTTTCCGTAATAATTGGAAAGCGAATTTGTCATCACAACGCTCGGTCCGCCTTTGTAATCGGCAATGATATTGCACTGGTCGGGAACTTCCCGTTGCGGACACGTTTCCTGATATTGAAACAGACCGCCGCCGCCGAAAACCCGAACCGGATAATCTAATCCCAAAAGCGCAAAAACCGGCGTGTAGGTATGGACTAACAAGTCGGTTGACGGACCTCCGGCATAATCCCAGTACAGCCGCCACTGAAAAAATCTTGATAGATCATACGGACGGTTTTCGTTGGGGCTATGCTGTAAAAAGCGTTTCCAATTCAAATCAGCGCCTTCTTTTGCATTTTGATCGGGAATCGGCATTCTTTCGCCGAAATCGCTGCGGCGAAAGTATCCGCATTCGACCTGAACCGGCTTGCCGATAACGCCGCTTTCGATGAGTTCGCGTATTTTCGGATAGTTGTCGTCCGCCATGTGCTGCGTTCCGACCTGAACGAGTTTGCCTTTTGCTTTGGCGGTTTTTTCAATTTCCTTTGCAACTTCAAACTGCGTCCAATGAACGAGCGGTTTTTCGCAATAGACGTCTTTGCCGGCATTGATGGCGTCAATTGCCTGATAAGCGTGATGATGGTCTGGCGAAGCAATGCAGACGACGTCGACATTTTTATCCTGCAAAAGTTCTTCGTGCGCGTCGTACATTTTTGAATTGCCGGTTTTCTGCGACGCGGCAATCAATCGCGGACGATAAACGTCGCACACCGCAACCGGTTCTGCGATTCCGGCGTTCTTGAAATTGTTAATAATTCCAAGATGCGCTCCGCAACGTCCGCCGGTTCCGATAAATCCGACGCCGATTCGGTCGTTTGCTCCGTTTGCCTGTGCGGAAACGATTTGCGGCGAGGCGAATACCGCCATTGCCGACGTGGTTGCGGCGGCTGTTTTCAAAAAGTCGCGGCGCGACGTTTGCGGGAAATCCATTTGTTTTTTCATAGAATATTCTCCTGAAAAAGGTGGGTTGAGTCGAGCCAAATTGAAATTCCGCCCGACGAAATCGCGGTAAAAACAACATTTACCAGACGCGATAGAACACAATTATAAAGTAAAGTATTCGCAAAAACAATCGCAATCATGTTTAAAATTTCTGAATCTACCGTCGGGACTGAATCTCGATAACGTTTTGAAATCGATTGCGGCGGGCGCTGCGGGAAGTTGGTCGCTGTCGAATCTTGCCCCGCGTATTTTAGCGGGAAATTTTGAGCCGGGATTTTACGTA
>JAISZO010000082.1 GCA_031269105.1 Planctomycetaceae bacterium
GTAATTATGACCTTTTTACAATTTTATGTCATCAGCAACCTGCAAAATTCAACATTATTTAAAGACGCCTAATACGGTAGATTCAGGAAAGTTTCAATAATACGCAATAATCGCGAATAACGATTTGTTATGCAAAACAAAATATGCAAAAATTTTACGCTCAAATCAAACGCAAATTTTCAGCAAAACACAGGTTCGCGGCTTACGTTTTCGTGAAATCGAATGCGGTTGGCGGCGAGCGACGGAAGCCACATTGCTTTGTCGATCAGCTCTATCATCACTTCCGGGTCAAACGGTTTTCGCACATAATACGCACCGCCTGCCGAATGACTTCGCCGAATAATATCGGGAATTTGCGCACCGGAAAGGAAAATAACCGGCGTTTCATTTGCGGCTTCCAATTCGTGAATCTGCTGACACAATTCTAATCCGTTTGCCGTACCAAGATTGATGTCAGAAATAATCAAATCAAATGCGTCTGTTTGCGCTGCGACTAATGCGTCGTCGGCATTTTGGCAAATCGTGTGCGAATAACCGTTATTATTGAGAAATTCCACTAATTCGTCAATAATCATCGGTTCATCATCAATGACAAGCACTTTTTTCGTCAATTTTTCATTCATGGTATTCATTGTTCCAAGCGGAAATTGAGGGGATTTTAATTATTGAGTAAGAAAATTTTCTCAATTTGAGTAAAATAAACAAATTTCGTAAATCACCTACTCGTTTCTTGTCTTGTGAATAAATCATACATTACGTATTATGTCGAAATAATTTAAATTGAGTAATTTATTGTTATTTACGTAAGATATTCTTCTTTTTTGTGAATAGAATTGCTAAAATTGGAAAATGATGTAAAAATAAGGTTTGTATTGGAAAATATTTGGAGAGATGCTACGCTCTCAAGAGCGAGGTCATTTCAAAACGCAAATTTTATTAAAATATTTTGAATATTCTAAAAACGGAAAATTTTATTATGTCGCAAACTATTGTGATTTTTGGAGCGTCCGGCGATTTAACCAGCCGAAAATTGATTCCCGCATTGTATCAGCTTGAGCGTAAAAAGCGTCTTGACAAGCCGTGCCGCATTGTCGGAGTGTCGCGCACGCCGACGTCCGATGCGGAATGGCGGGAAAAATTGCGAAACACGACGCAAGAATTTGTAGGCGAAAGTTTCGACCCCCATTGCTGGGACGCTTTCGCGACGACGCTGCATTATTTTGCGGGCGACGTAGAAAAACAAGAGACGTTTCCGAAATTAAACGCGGCGCTTCAATCGTTAGAAAACGGCGAGCCGTCGAACCGCTTGTATTATCTTTCGATTTCGCCGGTGTTTTACGCCGCTACGGTCAAGCAACTTGGCGACGCGGGAATGGCGGACGAATCGCACGGAGCGCAGCGGGTGATTATCGAAAAGCCGTTCGGAACCGATTTGGAAACCGCGAGGCGTCTCAACAACGACGTGCATCGCGTTTTTCTGGAGCGGCAAGTTTACCGCATCGATCATTATCTCGGCAAAGAAACGGTGAATAATCTTCTCGTGCTGCGTTTTGCCAACGCAATTTTCGAGCCGATTTGGAACCGCAATTATATTGATCACGTTCAAATCACGGCAAATGAAGAAGTGTTAGTGGGACGCCGCGCGCCGTTTTATGAAAAAGCGGGAATTTTGCGGGATATGTTTCAGAATCATTTGCTGCAACTTCTGACGTTCGCGGCAATGGAACCGCCCGCGCGATTCGATGCCGACGCGGTGCGCGATGAAAAAGTAAAAGTGCTGCATGCGATTCGCGGCATGTCGCCCGACGAAGTTGCCGTCAATACGCTTCGCGGACAATATCGTTCTTACCGCGACGAATCGGGCGTCGCGCCAAACAGCCGCACGGCAACTTACGCCGCCGTCCGCTTGATGATCGACAACTGGCGATGGAAAGACGTGCCGTTTTATTTACGTTCCGGCAAAGGAATGAGTTGCCGCACGACGCAAATTATTGTTCAATTCCGCCGTCCGCCGCATCTTATGTTCGCCAAAAACGGCGGCGCATCCGACGGAATATATCAAACGCCGGAAATCGACGCGAACCGAATGTTGATTCAAATTCAACCTGCCGAAGGGATTCAAATTCATTTTTTGACAAAAGTTCCCGATACGGATATGCAAATGCGGCAGACGGAGTTTCAATTTCATTTTCGAGAGAGTTTTCGCGGCGAATTGCCGGAAGCATACGAGCGTTTACTTCTCGACGCGATGCACGGCGACGCGAGTCTTTTCGCGCGAAGCGACGAAGTCGAAGCGGCATGGCGGATTATTGATCCGATTCAATCGGCGTGGGACAATTCTTTGCAATCGGATACTGATTTCTACGAAGTCAACGCATGGGGACCGCCCGCCGCCTCCGACTGGATACGCCGTTTCGGATGCGAGTGGTTTGATTCCTGCCCGTTGCTGAATCATGCAAACTCTTGATATTCGTTTTATTCCGCCGTGTCGTTTGAGCGAAAAAGAGCAGACGCCTGTATGAGTTTGCATACTTTCGCATGTTGAATACCAACACCGGCGCGCCTGTGTATCCGACTCCTCAGTCTGTTTTTCAAAATATGATTGAGCCGTCTTTTTTCAATGTTTCGCGGACTTTTTGCGGATTGACCTGTTGAATTGGTATGTTTTGATTCAGCGCGAGATATGACGCGACGCCTGCGGCTTCGCCGAGTTGGTTCATGTTGACCATAACACGCATTCCCGAAAAGGCAATCAATCCGGCGTCAAACATGCGTCCAGCAAGAATCACGTTATCGGATTTGGGCGGAATAATTGACCTTAACGGAATTTGATAAAATGTCGGATTCTCTTTTGTTTCCGGTCGCCAACGTCCACGTTTCGGCGGATGCCCTTCGCCAGCGGAGTAATGGAGCGTGCCGTCCAAATAACGAAACGTTATGCCCGGTTTGTCCTGATGATGTTGGTCAAAACGATAACTTCCATTGGCAATCGCGTCGTCATAACGTTTGCCGTGAAGAGCATCATCGTCGTTGGCTTCAAATA
>JAISZO010000084.1 GCA_031269105.1 Planctomycetaceae bacterium
TTCGCCAATTGAATAATCGCTCGCGAAAGAAGTTTGGCGTCGGTCGGATACGTGATGTTTTTCTCTGGAACCGTTGTATCGCCAACGGTCTTGGAGAGTTCTTTTGGGGAAACGAATGGATTCTCAAGCGCCAGGCAGATTGTTTCGGCGATAAGCGTTTTCATTTTTTCTTCGCCAATTCGATCACGCCGGTTACGAAACAATTCGTTTTGCCGCAGTTTTTTGAAAAACGCTGCTTCGCAAAAAACAACTTGCAAATTCTAACAAACAAAAAATGCTCGTCAACCCTATTTTTCAAGGGATATTCGCTTTTTCAGGGACGACGAATTACAATTTTTTTGAAATACGGAACAGACGAAAAATTTTTATTTTAACGTTGTTTCGTTTTTCGGTTGTCGATTTTCAATTGTGCGATATTCTACCCGCTAGAGTTCACTCCAAGTCAAGAGGGGGGAATCCGCACTCCCGATTTTTCTGATAATTTCACATTTCAGTCAGGCAACAGGTTCCAGATACCAGGTTCCAGTGTTGGTTTTCAACACGAAGCCGCGAAGGAGTCGCGAAGAATTTTTAAAGTGAGGCAAATGGTAGTCCGAGTGTTGAACCGTCGCCAACGCTCCGGTCTGCCATTTTTCACTTTTCGTTTGTAACTTTTAACTTCAATCAAGCGCCCCGTCGGTCGGCTGCGCCGTCGGGCGCCCTCCACCGGAGGGGAATTTTGTTTTAGGTTGCAGGTTCCAGATACCAGGTTCCAGTGTTGGTTTTCAACACGCGGAAGTACGGCAAACCAACCCTGTATCCTGTTCCCTGGACCCTGTCACCTTATTTTTCTTAACAAAACAACCTCAGTCGCAAAAAAGACAAGAAAACAAACAACCTTATTCATTCCCTTATTTTGAAATTGCGCAGATAATAAAATAAGGGAAAATAAAGGTTTGTATAAAAAATTCCGTAGAAATTTCTTTCGTCCGCAAAAATTAGGAATTGACAAGCCGTCGAAAAAAATTAGGAGACGCTTTCATTTTGCTCAACGATCTTAACAACCGTCTTTGCCAGATACCGCAAATCCTGTTCATTGATGATATACGGCGGCATGAGATAGACAAGTTTTCCAAAAGGACGCACCCAAACGCCGGATTCGACGAAACGTTTCTGCAACACCGCGACGTCTACCGACATTCTGGTTTCAATCACGCCGATTGCTCCCAACGCTCGGACGTCGGCGACATTCGCAAATTCCGCCGCCGGCGCAAGTTCTTCCCGCAATATCCGCTCGATTTGCCGAATCTTCGCCTCCCAATCCTGCGATAAGAGTAATTCCAGCGACGCATCGGCAACCGCGCACGCCAGCGGATTCGCCATGAAAGTCGGACCGTGCATCAACGCGCCGCGATTCCCCGACGCCGTTTCTTCGGAAATCGTTGCCGCAACATGATCGGTGGTCATGACCGCAGAAAGCGTCATGTAACCGCCGGTCAAAGCTTTGCCGAAACACGCAATATCCGGCGTTACTTCGGCATGCGACATACCGAACAATTTGCCGGTGCGTCCAAATCCGGTCGCGATTTCGTCAAAGATAAGCAGCGTTTCCGTCTCGTCGCATAACTCCCGCAAACGCCGTAAATACTGCGGCGAATAAAATCGCATTCCGCCTGCGCCTTGGACAACCGGTTCAAGAATTACCGCCGCAATTTCGTTCCAACTTCTCCATAATTTGTCGCGAAGATCGGCGATATAACGCTCGTTCCAAGCGTCGTCGTATCGGCATTGCGGCGGCTCGGCAAAAAAATGCCGGGCTAAAACATTCGTAAATAACGAGTGCATTCCCGTCTCAGGATCGCAAACCGCCATCGCTCCAAACGTGTCGCCGTGATAACCCCGCCGAACCGTCAGCAACCGGCAACGTTGCGGATTCCGCCGCGTCTGCCAATATTGCAATGCCATTTTGATCGCGACTTCCACCGCGACGGAACCGGAATCGGCAAAAAAGATTTTCGTCAGCGGGTCCGGCACGACGTCCACCAGACGTTTCGCTAATTTTATCGCCGGTTCGTGCGTGAATCCGCCGAACATGACGTGCGACGTCTTTTCAAGCTGCAATGCGACCGCGCGGTTCAATACCGGATGATTGTATCCGTGAATCGCCGCCCACCACGACGACATGCCGTCAATCAATTCGCGCCCGTCCTGCAATTTGATCCGCACGCCCAACGCGGACGCAACCGGATAAACCGGCAACGGATTTTTCATCGACTCGTAAGGACGCCAAATATGTTCGCGATCAAAAGCAAGAGAATCTAAAACGGAATGCGTTATCGAAATCATTTCTCGTATTAAAGTTGCGTTTTCCAACGTTTCATTATTTTTTGTCTTCCATTCTTTATCGTATTGGCGTTTCGCTTTTTTTGCGGGAACTGCGCACAGGGGGTTTCTCTTGCCTTAAAACAAAATTTTGCTAAAATACGAAGTCAATATTTTCATGACGTTAAAGTTTGAAATCATTAGAATGTTCAATTATGGTAAAAAAATACTGTTTCTATCTTTTTCGATGGCAACTTTCAACGCCGATTTTGGCGGTCGTTTTAATCGCTTTGCACGGATTGCTGAATGATTGGATTATCACGATCATTGCCAATTTGATTGGCGGTCTTATCTTTTTTTGGGTAGATCGAATCATTTTCAAAGTGGAATATACGTTTCCGCTTTGGGAAATTAAGGATAATATTATATGCGCCGATTGCGGACAAACTTGTCGCGGCTTTCGGCTGGTCAAAACCAATAATTACGACCGTATCAATGATAAAGAGCCGCAGTTTCGTTGCGAGACTTGTTCGCATGAAAAAATCAAACAACTGAATCAACGCGGCGTGAATGTTTCTTGAAAAAGAAAACAAGAGCAGCCATTGAAATGCGCGGCGGCGTCTTTTGCTTTTATTCCAACGCCGCAAGATAACGTTCTGCGTCGAGGGCAGCCATACAACCGGTTCCGGCAGCGGTGATTGCCTGGCGATAATAATCGTCCGCAACGTCGCCCGCCGTAAAAATTCCCGCAACGCTGGTATGACAACGAAACGGAACGGGGCGAACAATGTAACCTTTGTCGGTCAAATCGAGTTTGCCTTTCAAAAACGCGGTATTCGGCGTATGCCCGATTCCGAGAAAAACTCCCGTAACGTCTAACCGCAAATCGTTTTCGCCGACCGTACTTTTGAGAACCGCGCCGGTAACGCCCGATTGATCGTCGCCTAACACTTCGGTAAGCGTCCGATTCCATAAAATTTCAATTTTCTCGTGTTCCATTGCGCGTCTCGCCATAATTTTTGACGCGCGAAGTTGATCGCGACGATGCACAAGATACACTTTCTGTGCGAATTTGGTCAGATAATCCGCTTCTTCAATCGCCGAATCGCCGCCGCCAACAACGATAAGATTTTTATTACGAAAACGCGGCAACGCTCCATCGCAAACCGCGCACGCGCTGACGCCGCGATTCTTAAAACGATTTTCCGATTCCAAGCCAAGATAATTTGCTTTCGCTCCGGTTGCCACAATAATGCTTTGCGCTTCGTATGTAACGCCGTCGGAAACGGATAATCGAAACGGTTTTGCCGTAACATCCAAATTGACAACATCTTCCGGCAAAGTTCGCGTTCCGAAATTGATTGCCTGTTGACGCATCAACTCGACTAATTCAGGACCGGAGACGCCTTCTTTTTTGTGCGGCGGAAGCGCCAACAGACGCGATTGGTCAACGGAACTTGCCAAATACGTTTCCAAATCGCCGAACGGAAATCCTGGATAATTCTCGACTTCCGTCGTCAGAGAAAGTTGTCCCATCGGCAATGTTCCCGCCGCCTGATTTTCGGCGGTCATCGCGCCTTCGATCACAAACGGCTGCAATTGCGCCCTCGCCGTATAAATCGCCGCCGCCCAAGCCGCCGGACCGCTTCCAATAATAATCACTTTTTCTACCATTTTTTGTCGTTCCTTTCAATTCAATAGGTTAAAATTTTGAAATCGCGTATTCAAATAAAATGAAATTCCAGCCGCAAGGGAAAATATTGCGAAAATAAATATTGTCCAAATTTCGAACCAAGACTAGAACATAGAACAATATAATAACAGTTTGAAATTCATATCAGCAAGTTCCGGCATCCCGCCGCCTATTTGAGCAATGATTGATAAGTAATTTCTTTACTTTTATTTTACCTCAAAATATCGGCTTTATTCAAGAGCAATTCTAACAGTTTTTTCATTGAAACGATGAAAATATTTTCCCGGATTTTCAAAAAAATTTCAATCAATTCGTATTGACGTTGCGGATGAGTTCGTGCATAATAAGTAAGTAATACGATTTACTGAATTGACAAAGTCGCTGTGATTTTTGTCATTTCAGTTTCAAAAAACCTTAAAAATTTAGAAGGTGTTTCGACTATGAAAAAGTTGAACAAAACGTTTGATTTTTTTGGATTTCGGAGAAATGTATCAGGGGGGTTGGGTACGTAATATGGCTAATAAGTCATATTTTACGTACTGTAACGCTCTTTTTTGCCCGCGTTATTACGAGTATTTTTACTCGTATGATTGCGAGCATTTCTTTCCTTTCGAGGATTTTTGCCCGTTTCGGGAAAAAATCTTCTGTTCGTCAGGCGGCGTTTACGCTTGTCGAATTGCTGGTCGTGATTGCGATCATCGGAGTTTTGATCGCGTTACTTTTGCCGGCGGTTCAGGCGGCGCGCGAAGCCGCAAGACGGTCGCAATGCAGCAACAATTTGAAGCAGCTTGCTCTTGCCGTTCACAACTACGCCGACAGTAATAAACAATTTCTTCCGGCTGCTGTGACAACAAGTTTGAAGAAAGACTGGGCTGAGGAAACCCCAACTTTGTGGGTTGTGCTGTTTCCCTGTATCGAGCAACAGCCGCTTTTTGACGGCTTGATGGGTTGGAAAAGCGACAGCGACGCAATCACACCATGGGAAAATAGCGATCCGGGAACGTTGGTGATACCGGACGGAAAGTCCAATACGGTGATGTTTTCCGAAGGAAGTTCAGGAAACAGAGGTAGCGACTGTGGAATAAACGTTTTTTACTATCAAAATGGCGGGAATTCTGGAAGAATGTCCCGGTTTCATACGGGAAAACGTCCGTGTTCGTCAATAACGGCGTTTGATTCCGGCGCGCTTTATCGGCACGATCACAACACGCCGCCTCCGGGCGTCTCTTCTCATGGCGGTTGGGGAAGATGGAGCGCTAATTCTCTCCACACCAGTGGAGTCAATGTAGGATTGGGCGACGGTTCCGTACGGTTCGTGAGTTTTACGATAGGACTTGGTACGTGGATTGCCGCAGGAACAATTGATAAAGGCGAAGCGGAATCGCTGCCGTAATAAAATAACGGCTGTGTGAAAACGTTTTTCGTTTTATGATTTTTTAACTTCTCTCGGCGTTGTTATTCGAGCCGGGAGAAGTTTTGTATTCCCTGATAGGAATATTTTGTATGACTGGTTGCGGCGTTCCTAATTCGCCGGTTTCCGGCAAGGTGACGTTTGAGGACGGAACGCCTCTGACGACAGGCGAAGTGATTTTTGCATTAAGCGACTCGAACGAGTATTTTACGAAAGGAAAAATCGGCGTCGACGGGAATTACACCCTTGTAGAACAGGTTATTGGGAAAGAATCGGGCAAATCTGGTTGTAAGCCCGGCGAATATCGGGTTTTCATTGGCAGCACCTCGACCGCCGAGATCGTCAATAACAAAACCATCACGACGCATACGATTAATCAGGATTATACGCGAAAGGATAAAACGCCGTTTACGGTCAAAGTTCCCGGCGGAAGTCATGATTTCAAAGTTCCGCCGTATAAGAAATGATTGTGTCTAGTAAATGACTGCGGTATTCGCGCATGATTTCCAATAAAATGCGTTGTAAAAAATCATTTGAGGAGAGTTCCGTCAGTTTTCTCGCTTTGCGGCGACGGAACTTTCCTTTCTTCTTTCATAAAAATCAAGATATTCTTGCGCGCTGCGCCGCCATGAAAAATCGCGTTTCATTCCTGTGAGTATTAGTTTCTTCCATGTTTCGCGGTCGTTTTTGTAGTAGTTTAACGCTTGACCAATTGCCCAATTCAAACCGTTGACGTCCGCGTCGCGAAAACGAAAACCGTTTGCCGTTTCATCTGCAAGCGAGTCGGTCGCGACGTGAACAATCGTATCGGCTAAGCCGCCGGTTTCATGGACAATCGGAATAGCGCCGTAAATAAGACTGTACATTTGATTCAATCCGCAAGGTTCGTAACGGCTCGGCATAACAAACATATCGCTTCCGGCTTCAATCCTATGCGCCGTTTGATCGCAGAATGTCAACTTGACGGCAATATTTTGCGGAAACCGTTCCGCTAACGTTTGTAAACGTTGTTCAAGCCATTGATCGCCGGTACCGAGAACAACCCATTGAACGTCTTGTTCTTCAACCCATTTCGGCATAACTTCCGCTACAAGATCAATTCCTTTTTGCGAGGCAAGACGACCGACAATGCCGATCACCGGAGAATTTTCGCGTTCCGGTAATTTCATTTCCCGCTGCAACGCCGATTTACAGAGCGGCTTTTGCTCAAAGACATTATTGACGTCAAACGGAACTGAAATTAACGAATCAGTCGCCGGATTCCATCGGTCGGTATCAACGCCGTTCAAAATTCCCTGCAACCGCTCGCGACGAAAACGCAATACGCCGTCGAGCGCGCAGCCAAATTCTTCCGTTTGAATTTCTTTTGCGTAAGTCGGACTGACCGTCGTGATACCATCGGCAAATGTCAGCGCGGTTTTAAGGAGATTCAGTTTTCCATAAAATTCCATGTATTGCGGCGTAAAATACTTCCAATCAAGCCCCGTCAGACACATATCCCAATGCCAAAACACGCCTTGATACGCCATATTATGAATCGTGTGAATACTGGTAATATTTTTATAACGCTGAAACGAACGATATAAAATTTCGAGATACGCCGGAACCAATCCCGTTTGCCAATCGTTAGAATGCAAAATATCAACCTCAAGACCAAGCAACCGAATTGCTTCTAAAACGGCGCGCGAAAAGAAAACAAAACGCTCGCAATTATCGCTGTAATCTTCCTCTTTTTGATTGTAAAGTCCGTCGCGGTCATAATACTGATCTTGCAAAACAAGATAAACCGGCACGTCGCTGTTGGGCAAGCGGCTTTCCAGCAAACTGCCTTTGACATTTTTATTCCAAATCGGAATCGTGAAATCCACGCCGACGGGCCAAATATTTTGTCCCGATTGAATCGCTTTTCTGTAGCCGGGCATAATGACGCAAGTTTTGTGTCCCAAACGAGATAAAGCTCTCGGTAATGCGCAACTCACATCGGCAAGTCCGCCGGTTTTAGCAAAAGGAACCAATTCGCTTGTGGCAAATAAAATATTCACGCTATATCTCCCAAATACAATTTTGTATCATGTATCAATTAAGAGAAGATTCTATTTTTAAAAAATATTTTCTAAAAATCAATTTCTACAGTAAGTTGAGCGATTATCTTTTCTATCATACATTAAAAAATCTACCTATTTTTTCAATTCTGTTTAATTATTAAATTTCGCCAAGAGAGACCGAAACAAAAAAAATAATTTTATTGCTTTTGAGGAAATTTTCACTGAAAGCCGCCGTAAGAATCAATTGATAAAACCTTTTTTAAAAAATCAGAATACAAATACTTATGATTTTAAATTTGAAAACGACGATAAAAATCAATTTCTTTATTATATCAATATTGAAATCTCTTTATTTTTGTAACAAATTTATATTATCAACGCCGCGCCGAATTGACAACGTTCACGCGCAGAAACGTCCTATAATACATTTCTACTTTGTCGTCTCTTTGCGCAACAAAGACGCAACAATGCCGACGATCATAATCAAAACAATCATGCCGAGCGAAATCCACGTCATTAAATCTTCAACATGGTGCGTTTTAATCGGATGCGAAAACATCATTTTCGCTCCGACATACAACAAAATAACAACCAAGCTGATTTTGAGATAACGAAATTTTTGAATCATTGCCGCGAGTGCAAAATAAAGCGACCGTAAACCGAGAATCGCAAAAATGTTCGACGTAAAAATAAGAAACGGATCGTCTGTGACGCCGAAAATTGCGGGAATTGAATCGACCGCAAACACTACGTCGCTGCTTTCAACAACTAAAAGCACAAGAAAAAGCGGCGTAAAAAACCATTGTTTTTCGATTTGTACGAAAAAATAGTTGTGATGAAAATCCGAAGTTACCGAAAAAAAACGTTTGACAAGTCGCACAAGCGGATTTTTTTCAGGATGCACCGCTTCATGTTTACTGAAAAGCATTTTCATTGCCGTAATCAACAAAATTCCGCCAAAAACGTAAATGAGCCATTCCCATTTTTGCAACGCCGCCGAGCCGAGACCAATCATCACGCCGCGCATAACGAGCGCGCCCAAAATTCCCCAAAACAAAACGCGATGTTGATAAATCGCCGGAACGCCGAAATAGGCGAAAATCAAACTGATTACGAAAATGTTGTCGAGACTCAGCGATTTTTCAACCAAATAGCCGGTGAAAAATTTGACCGCCGCCTGCGCGCCGCTTAATTCCGCATGTGTATCGCCCGCCGCAACATGACGACCGATACCGCACAAGTGATATTCATACATAAAATAAACGCCGACGTTGAACAACAATGCAACGGCAATCCAAATTGCCGTCCATCGCAACGCCTCGCCGATACCGATCTCGTGCGATTTACGGTTAAACACGCCGAGATCAAGAGCGAGAAACACAAAAACAAGCGTAAGAAAACCAACCCAAAGCCAAATGACAGACATATTTTTTTCACGGAGTAAAACATGAGAATACAAAAAAACTCACGTTATTTTAGCGCCACTTTTTGCTTTGACAATACAGGAAAACAAAATCCCTATATTACCGATTTTCCCAAACGCAATTATTTTTCTTTCACGTAAAACCGCACCCAATCGATCCGCATTTCAAGCCGTCCCTGTCCGAATCCGACTTTGTCTTTCATATAAAGACCGCCTGTCAAAAACGGAACAGTCGGGTAATACGTCGTTTTTTATGCCGCGCAATAAAAGTTCTCCTCCTTTGACTTCATACAACGGATCATAATTCGACATGTAATGAGTCTCCCCCTGAAAAAAGAGATAGTTTTGAGCGCCTCTAACGCCCGCATCTTTTCTTGCAATCCTCATTTTCTCCGATGGATTCGGGGGAATATTTCCTTTGAGTCATGCACAAATCTTTTAAGTCATGAAAAAATCATTGACGCCCGTTTGTGTTTTCTCAATTTTCGATCTTTATGCTTCCATCTTCCTCTTATTCTTATCCCCTAACTTTCCCTGATTTCATCAAACTCGCATATCGGCGCTTATTATAAGTCAAATTCCGCATGCCAATCTGAAACATTGCTCACGTTTTACCGATGCATCGCATGATTTCGTTCCCCATCCTCATTTTCATCGCGCCAAAAATGTGTTCCACGCGACAACGAATCTTACTTACTTTTTTTACGATTGTTCTCTTTTTGCTCGTCGGTCAACGGATGATTTCGATAACCTTTTTCGCAAATTCGCGGAATCTAACCGCGTTCACGCAGCTCCGCTATAAGATGGATGTAAGCCGAATCCGCATACGCAATAGTCGCGGATAAATTTGGGTGTAGTTTCCAAATTAGGCAGCGGATTTAATAACTTGGGTAACCCCGTTTGATTTGTAAACATTCCAAAACGCATCCCATCGTTCGGATTTTAGTATCGTTCGCAGCGTTAAAATCGCTTGTCCTTTTGTACGAGTCCAACGCATTCCGCTTCGGCAAAAACGGGTTTTTACGACGCTCTTGCACGCCGCTTCAATCACGCCGCTGCCTATCGGTAAGCCCTCGTCGCGGAAACGTTTGTATTCCATGCACGCTTTGTTGTTCTTGAAAAATGTGATTTCCGCTTGCAATATCCGATCTTGTTCCGCCGAGTATTGTAATTCTCCTCGAAATACTTCAACGAGCGATAATAGCTTCCTTGTTCATGAGAGCATCCTTATTTGGGTGAAAAACGTAACTTCTTGGTAACAATACTGTTACTATCTCAAAAAGGAGGATTTTTGTCAATACTGCTTTGCCTAATTTGGAAACTACGCCCTAAAAAAATAATACCGACGCGAGAATTACCGACCCGCTTGATTTGGATAATACCCAAAGATTGCCCAATAATAATCTTGGCGCTGGACTTCGCGAAAGTATTGCGGACATGAGATTTCTT
>JAISZO010000125.1 GCA_031269105.1 Planctomycetaceae bacterium
CTCGTTACAAAATAACATTTACAATTAAGCTATGGCTTGCACGCCGTGTGAGCCGCAATTCAGCAGTTTCGGCGAAACCGCCTACCCAAAAATTGAATATGTTATTTTGTAACGGCTCCTAAGGTTGTTATTTGAGCGCGCTCTTTTTGCTACTGATGTTGTTTCATTGTAAAAACAAAAACTTGAATTTTTTTCATGATTTTGTGATAAAAAAGAAAGCTTTTAGAGTTTTTTTCTATTTTTTAGAGGAACTTTCAGAAATTTTGTCACGACTCCTATTGACCAAACCGATGATAGTGTTAAAATTATATCATACTAATTCGATATGTTTTTAGTGTAATCGCAAATTTCAACATTCAAAGGAGTTTCCAAATGAAAACTTATCAAAAATTTACCGATTTAATCGGCAACACGCCGTTGCTGGAACTGGTCAACTACCAGAACGCAAACAATTTGCACGCCACGATTTTGGCAAAATTAGAATATTTTAACCCTGCCGGAAGCGTTAAAGATCGTATCGCAAAAGCGATGATCGACGACGCGGAAGCCAAAGGGATTTTGAAAAAAGATTCGGTTATCATTGAGCCGACAAGCGGAAATACCGGAATCGGTCTCGCCGCCGTCGCCGCGTCGCGCGGGTACAAGGTGATTCTGACAATGCCAGAAACGATGAGTGTTGAACGCCGAAATCTGCTCAAGGCGTATGGCGCGGAACTTGTTTTGACAGAAGGAATTAAGGGAATGAAAGGCGCGATTGCCAAAGCGGAAGAATTACATCAGAACACGCCCGGCAGCTTTATTCCCGGACAATTTGTTAATCCGGCGAATCCTGATATTCATCGCAAAACGACCGGTCCTGAAATCTGGAACGATACCGACGGCAAAGTCGATATCTTCGTTTCAGGTATTGGAACCGGCGGAACGATTACCGGAGCGGGCGAATATTTGAAATCGAAAAATCCGAACATTAAAATTGTCGCGGTCGAGCCGGCAACGTCGCCGGTTCTTTCCAAAGGAACGCCTGGCGCGCACAAAATTCAAGGAATCGGCGCTGGATTTGTGCCGGACGTCCTCAACACGTCCATTTACGATGAAATTATTCCTGTCGAAAACGACGACGCTTTTGCATCGGGAAAAAATGTCGCTTTAGTCGAAGGCATTTTGGTCGGTATTTCATCCGGCGCTGCGCTTTGGGCGGCGACTCAAATTGCAAAACGACCAGAAAATCAAGAAAAAATCATCGTCGCCATTTTCCCGGATACTGGAGAACGTTACCTTTCCACCGCGTTATTCGGCGCTTGAGAATAAGAAAGACAAACGCTAAAATTTTATTCGCCGCAAAATTTTATGATGATCCGCAGACGTCGCAGAGAAACCGGATAAATCTTTGATTGTCTGTAGATAAAAAACGTTTCAAAGTGCAACCTCCGTTTCTCCTTTCTTTTCTTGCGGCGTCTTTTGACAACGTATTCAAGGTTTTTGGAGGACGCCATTTGTTATTATTTGAGAAAAAAGTTTTCATTCTCAAGGAATATCAACGTCTCTTGAAATTTTTCAAATTTCCTCTAATATTTAGCCAGAATCATTTAAAAACACGAGGAACGCGAAAATTTTAAGAAAGAAATTTTTCTCAATTCATTTTCAAAAAAATTCGCGGCGTTTTCGTGGTAAAAAGGAATTTTGCGAAAATTCCTGTCTTTATTTTACCTTTTTCCTTTATGCGAAAAACATTTTTTTACTTGCCGCCAGAATTGATGAATCCTGAAACGGCGCGGTTTCATGTTTTGCCGATTCCTTACGAAGGAACGGTTTGTTTTATGCACGGCGCGGCAAAAGGTCCCGACGCGATTTTGGAAGTGTCCGATCAAATTGAGCGGATTGACGAAGTCTTACAAAACGAGTATGTCAACGCGGGAATCGCCACTTACGATCCGGTTCCTGCGGCGGATTCGCCGGTCGAAGAAATGCGGCGGATTTACGACGCGGTGCGTCCGTTGTTTCGTCCCGGAAAGTTTCCGATTATTCTCGGCGGCGAACACAGTATTACGCCGCCAATTGTTCGCGCCGCCGCTGAAGTTTATCCGAATTTGAGCGTGCTGCAATTCGACGCGCATTCCGATCTGCGCGACGAATTTACCGGCGGAAAATATTCTCATGCGTCGGCGATGCGACGTGTTTTGGAAATAACGCCGTTTCTGACGCAAGTGGGGATCCGCAGTTATAGCGCGGTGGAACTCCGCGAATGTCCGTCGCAAATCAATAAGTTGATTACAGCGCCGATGCTTGAAACGGAGGAAGGATTGCGGAAATCCATTCAACGAATTCTCGACGAACTGACCGACACGGTTTACGTCACGTTTGACATTGACGCTTTCGATCCAGCGTATGCGCCGGCAACCGGCACGCCCGAACCCGGCGGAATGACATGGCGGCAGGCAACGTCCATTTTATACGAAGTTTCTCATGCGAAAAAAGTCGTCGGCGCGGACATCGTAGAAGTCGCGCCGTATCAAAACGGCAACATCGTAACAGAATATCTCGCCGCTCGGTTGACCGCAAAAATCATGGCGTTTAACGAGAAAGCGAAAATTTGAAAACTTACGTTTCGTCTGTTATCGCAAGACGTTTGAAGAATAAATTCGCAATAAGCGTATCTCCTATTGACTTTGATTTGTACGGAGGTCGTTAAGTGCAAAAGAAAAAAATAGTCGATTTATTCGCGGGGTGCGGCGGTTTATCTCTTGGTTTTCAAAACGCCGGTTTTGAAATAATCGCCGCGTTTGAATATTGGAATGTTGCCGCCGATTGTTATGAAAAAAATTTTACGCATCCGGTTTTTCGCGACGATTTATCCGATACGGATCGCGCAATAGACAAGATTAAGAAATTATCGCCGGAAATTATTATCGGCGGTCCGCCGTGTCAGGACTTTTCTCACGCGGGAAAACGTATTGAAGAGAAACGCGCGGGTTTAACGGAATCTTATGCGCAAATCGTTTCAAACGTTTTTCCGAAATGGTTTGTGATGGAAAATGTCGATAGAGCCGAAAAAAGCGAAACTTACGCAGTTGCGCGTAAGACATTGAAAAACGCGGGATACGGATTAACGGAAATTGTTCTTAACGCAAGCCGATGCGGAACGCCGCAAAAAAGGAAACGTTTTTTTTGCATTGGATCGTTAGGAACGGCGGACGGTTATTTGCTCGACTCCATGGCCAATTGTATGAGCAAAAAAGAAACGACGTTGCGCGATTATTTCGGAGCGTCGCTTGATTTTGAATATTATTATCGTCATCCGCGTAATTATTGCCGCCGAGCAATTTATTCTATCGACGAACCTTCGCCGACCATTCGCGGCGTCAATCGTCCTGTTCCGGCGGGATATCGGGGACGTCCCAACGACGCCTGCAAACTCAATCCATCGATCCGCTCGTTAACCACGCTGGAAAGATCGTTGATTCAAACATTTCCCGCCGACTTCAAATGGACTGGTAATAAAACAGACATGGAACAGATGATCGGCAACGCCGTGCCGGTTAAACTTGCGGAATTTGTCGCAAAAGCCCTTTGGCGTCATATTGAAGAAAGCGAGAAAACAACGGTCGTCGATGAGAATACATTGACCGATTGGCTGCAGAAAACGCAACCGTTATCAGAAAAAATCAAAAAAACGGAACTTGCAAATGGCTGACGTCTTCGATAAAACAACACGATCCGAAGTGATGCGGAAAGTCCGCTCGAAAGAGAATCAATCTACGGAAATTCGTATGATTCGATTATTTCGAGAAAACGGCGTCACCGGCTGGCGTCGCAATTATTTGGTGAAAGGACGCCCGGATTTTGTTTTTTTGAAACAACGTATCGCGGTTTTTGTGGACGGCTGTTTCTGGCACGGTCATGATTGCCGAAACACTCGCCCCAAAGACAACGCCGATTACTGGCAAAAGAAACGCGAGCGAAATCAACGGCGCGACAAAGAAATTACCGCTTTATTCAAGTCGCGCGGCTGGATTGTTGTGAGAATTTGGGAATGTCGGTTGAAGAAAGTGAAAGGTATTGATTTGGCGGCGTGGCGCAACTCGAATATTCTTCGTTTTATTTATCGTTGAATTTTCCGCAAGTCGCGACCTGCGGTTATGAAAATCACGTCCCTTACGGACAAAGGCGTTCCTGTAAATATTTTTTGCGATGAAATTTTCCAATGAAAATCTTATTTTCAACTGGGAGCAATCCCCAAAAGTTTCCATTAACTCAAAAATTTTGTTATATTAGACCTTTTCCTTAACCTTATTTTGTTTTTTTTGCCAATTGCTCTTGCCTCCTTTTCGTTTTATTGTTATTCTTTGCAAAGCGTTTCCCCTTTCCTTTCCTTCTTTTTATTTTTAACCGATTTTTTTATATGTATTCTCCAGAAGTTATTAAAGCTCTTCAGCAGAGTGATCGCCAATTCAAAAAATTTTTTGGCGTGTCGAAGTCGACGTTTTTCCAATTACTTGACATTCTCCGTGTTGCCGATACACATCGTCACAAGTTTGGCGGTCGCCCTAGTGCTTTGTTA
>JAISZO010000131.1 GCA_031269105.1 Planctomycetaceae bacterium
ATCAAAGAAGAAAAAGAGCCGGCTTCGACATTAAAAGATGCGGTTCGCAGCGATAATATCAGTCATCTTTGCGATATTGCCGTTCGGACAAAGTCGGTCGTGAAATGGGATTCAAGCAAACAACAATTGATTGATCCGACGCCGGAACAATCGAAAATGCTTTCCCGCAACACGCGCGCTTGGGAAAATCATTGACGTCGTTCAAAATACAAATTTTTTGGAACTATTCAGTAAGGTAGGCGACGTTTCGCCGAAACGTTGCGTCGGCTTGTCCCTGTTGACAGACGGAAATCGAAGAACCAAATCAAACGTGGCAGCCTTTTGATTGCCTACGGAATAGTTACAAAAATTTTTTTTGCTGCAAATCGAAAGTTGTTACTTATGAAATTTTGAGAAATTGGTTGACAACAACTGTTTGAATTTTTCATTCTCGTTTTGTCAACCAATCGACAATATTTTAAATCTTATCAAAAAAGCAAATCCGGCTGCATACATCATGTCAATGTTTGTGATTGTGTTCGCCGTGTGCTAGTTTGACTAATTTTGCTGTGTAAGGTACGCCGGATATTTCAACGGTTGCAGTGGCTTCGCCCTCCCAGCCCTCGCAATTCATCGTCGCTAACTCCATGTCTTTTAACGTAAACGTTGCCGGTTTACCCGACTCCGATTGAGTACGCGTCAATGTATAGGTTTTCGGTTTTCCTGAAACAATAAAGTTTAAACGCACCTCATTCGCGTCAATCTGAACCGGTTCAAAATGAGCGTCCGTAACAAATGCCGTAACTAAACCCGTCGTCTCCTTCTCGTCAATGATTTCCATTGCGTATTTGTGTCCCGGGAATTCCGCAATGACCTCATTGTACTTGGGTTTGTGTGCAGAATCATGACCGGTCGCAGATTCCTGTCCGGCTGCTGATTCCTGATGCGAATGCTCTTTGCCGGCACTATGGTCATGCGCCGCTTTGTTGCATCCCGATAAAACAGTAATTACGCCAAAAATTGCCGTAAATACCAATGTTAAGCTACAGTTGATCTTCATCTTCTTGTCCTTTCAAAAAACAGGGTTAGTACTCTTTTTGCACTCGCAAAAAAATGTATCGGTTAAGTAAATCTCTAAAAATTCATTTTATCAAAGAATTATTTGTACGTCTTTTTAATAACTCAAAAATTGACAAAACGGAATTTTCAAAGGTATTTCAGTATAAACAACTTTCATAAAATTGCCAGAAGGCATTCTATTTTATTTATGGTTGTATCCATTTATTTATTCATTCATTCACTCCTTGTTTGTAATTTGTTCTTTCTCTGATTTTTCCCGCTCAATCATTTTCTCGGCAACACGTTTACCGAAACACCAAAACAAGGCGGGACGTACAAAAAATTCCGTAAACGTTGACGTGATCAAACCGCCAACAATCACAGTGGCAATCGGATAAAGAATTTCCCGTCCGGGCGTATTCGGCGAAACGGTAATCGGAATCAAACCAAGCATTGCCGTTAATGTTGTCATCAGTACAGGAGCAACTCTGTTACATCCGGCTTTTATCAGCATTTCTTTGGAAAACGTTTCGCCTTCGTAACGGACAAGATGAAAATAATGATCAATAATTAAAATTCCGTTACGCGAAGCAATACCGCAAAGAGAAATCATTCCGACAAGATTAGGAATTGACCGCATCTGTCCCGTAAACACAATCGCAGCAACTGCTCCGACTAACGCAAAAGGTAAAGCAGACATCACTTGAAGCGACATATTGATCGACCCAAACATGCGATAAAGAACAAGAAGTATGCAAATAAGCGAAAAGACCGAAAAGAAAATAATCCTTTGAGCCGATTCCTGTTCACTTTGAAAAAGTCCCGTCATGTGAAGCGTTACGCCGCCGCTTGTTAATTCGTTCATATAAGGCGCAAGAACACGGTCTATATGATTCTTCACCTCAACTGCTCCGCGTTTTTGCGGGTTCATTTGGATTGTAATTTGCGTTTGTCCCGCTTCATGATCAATCCTGCTCGGTCCGGTTGCGTTTTGATCAATATCCGCAACAGCCGATAAAGGTATCAATAATCCGTCGGGAGTTTGAATCGGTAATTGTGCAAACGCTTGCAAATCCTCGCGATATTTATCAGAAGCACGTAATAAAACGTCAATAGAACGTTTGCCTTCCAAAATCCGCGTTGTAACAATCCCTTTCATCGCCGTTTCAATAATACGATTAACGTCTTCAGGAACAAGACCGTAAGTTGCTAATTCCGTCCTTTTTAATTTGAATCTGATTTGCGGAATATCTTTTTGAATCGGATCAATTCTCGGACTGCCGACGTCTGGAATTGCCGAAATCAATTTTTGAATCTGAATGGCGCGGCGGCACAACAAAATTGGATCGTCTCCGCGAATTTTTATTGCAATTTTTGATCGTGTCCCAGTACGTAAATGAGCAATTAAATGTTGCAACGGCTGATCGTAAAAAGCAACAACGCCGGGCAACCGGTCTGGTGAAATCGCTTGTTCAATATCAGAGAAGATGTCTGCAATCTTGCGACCGGACTTCAAATCGACCGTACACATCATTTCCGACATATTAAGCGGAACCGCGTGTTCGTCCAATTCCGCACGACCGGTTCGGCGAATAACCGCACTGATTCCTTTTATGTTCAATAAATCACCCGCAAGATGTGAAGCAACTTCTTCGCTTGTTTTTAACGACGCGCCGGGGTCAAGAGCAATCGTAACCTGAGGCGCGCCTTCATTAAACGGCGGAACAAAATCTCTCGGCAGATAAATAAAAATAACAGCGGCAACTATCGTTACAAATCCCGCCGCAAAAAGATTGGTTTTGGGATACTCTAAACTAAAACGGATTGCTTTTTCCGCACAGTATTTCGATATTCTCAATATTAATCCTTCTTTGTTGCGGCGAGCGTTTGCATTGCCCGGAAGAAGCCAATAGGATAAAACCGGTGTTACCGTCAACGAAGTAATCAGCGATGCAAAAAGCGAAACAATATAGGCAACTCCCATCGGAGCAAACATTTTTCCTTCCATTCCGGTTAAGAAAAATACCGGCGTAAAAACAATCACAACAATCATCGTACCGTAAACAATAGAATTACGAATCTCTGCACTGGCGCGATAAACAACCGATATTACCGATTGACGTTCTTCAGGCGGTTTACAAAAATTTTGCCGCAAACGCCGATAAATGTTTTCAACGTCAACAATCGCGTCATCAACCAGTTCGCCGATGGCAACCGCCAACCCGCCAAGCGTCATCGTGTTAATAGACAATCCAAACCACGCAAAAGTCAGGCAGGTAATCATAATGGAAATCGGAATTGCAAGCATTGTGATAAACGTAATCCGCAAATCCGTTAAAAAGAAAAACAACACAAGAATAATCAGAATCACGCCGATATACAACGCTTCTTCAACATTGGCAATCGCAAGATTGATGAATGTTTTCTGCTGATAAAGCGGCGCAATTTTGACGCTGGGATATGAAACATTGATCGTTTTTTGAATATCTTCCGCAACGCTCAAAATATGATCGCTGATTTTTCGCGTGTCATTTCCTACTTGTTTTTCGACAGCAAGAACAATCGCAGGACGGTTAATAATTGTTCCATCCGCATTTTTATAATACACTCCGCTTGACCCCGTTTTCACAGCAGACGCCGTAACAATATCGGCAACTTGTTGCAATTGAATCGGCGGGTCTGAATTACCTTTTACAACGAGATTTTTCAAATCATCAAGTTGTTCAACCCGTCCGATTGACCGTACCAGAAATTCTCTTTGTCCTTGATCTGTTAGAAAACCTCCGGTTACGTTTCGGTTGCTTTCTTCCAACGCTTTCTTGATATTCTCAAACGAAACGCCGTACTTGAACATATCGTCCATACGGCATTGAACCTGAAATTGCTTGTAATCGCCGCCGATAACAAGAACTTCCGAAACGCCGCCTGCACTGAGAATTCGTTTTCGTACAACCCAATCTGCAAACGAGCGAAGTTCCATTGGAGACAATTCGCCTTTTTCGTCCCAAATAGTTAAAAGCATAATCTGCCCCATCATCGACGCCAACGGCGCCATTCGCGGAATAATGTTGGGCGGAAGTTGAGCGGCTGCGAGTTGTAATCTTTCATCAACGATCTGCCGACAACGAATCGCTTCCATTTTCCAATCAAATTCAACAATCAATACAACAAGACCCGCCGTAGAACTACTGCGAATTGCCGTTACGCCGGTTGCTCCGTTGAGATAAGTTTCGATAGGCGTTGTTACAAGCGTTTCGACTTCTTCCGGCGCCATTCCCGAACATTCAACCATCACAATAACAGCGGACGGCTTAAATCCGGCAAAACATCAACCGGCAATTGGTTTGCCTGATAAATACCAATCGCTAAAACAATTATCGCGCCTGCCAAAATAAGAAGACGATTATTTAACGAAAATTTAATAAAGTAATTAAACATTTAAGTTATTCGGTTAAAGAGTTAGAGTTATGGTTATAGTTATAGTTATAGTTATAGTTATGATTAATGAACATGGTCGCCGTGTTGGATACCGCCGCCGGAATTTCTCTGGTTTGCAGCATTCAACGCCGCTAAAATCAATGCCGCGCCTTTTGTTGCAATTTTTGCACCCGGATAAATTGATCCGTCATTAGCAATCGCAACAATATTTCTTTTTTGATACAACACTTGAACGGTTTTTTTTCGCCAGATTTTATTATCATCATCGTTGCCGACCCATTCAAATACACACCGTTCCGTAACATCGTCGGCAACTGCGTCAAGAGGAAGAACAATACAATTCGGCAACTTTTCGTATTCAATATCCAATTCACAACGTTGCCCAGGTTTGAATTGCCATTGCGTATATTTTCTTATGTTTTTCTCTTGAACGATTTCGTGTCTCTTAAAATGATTTATCAAATCAACGTAGCAATAGAGTATTCCGCTTTTACTGTCGATGTTGTTATCAATGGAACGGATTTGAAGATCGGGAACAGAAAAATGCGTTCCGCTTTCGCCTTCAAATATCGCCGAAATGCGGCTCTTTGTTTCTAACGCCTTACTGACCTGTTTCTCATTGGCGGCAAAAACTTTTCCTTTAATGACAAGTTTGCTGTAATCGGATAATTGACAAAGCGATTCGCCTACCGTAACATTTTTTCCCGCAGCAACATTCAAGTTATCAACTGTGTACATTTGTTCGGAAATACCGTTGTTATTGCCGTTTATTTTCGGTGCGGCAACGGTAACGTTTCTGATAATGAGTTCTTGTTTTTCAAGCGATTCCGCAATACTTTCCTCAGTAAGTCCCTGCACAAGGAGTATTTTTTTGACAACCGCTATTTCGCGGTCAATTTGTTCTTTTTCATAGGCAAGTTCGCGTTGCCGTTTAGGAATAATCTCGTAGTCAAGTCCTTTGAGACGTTCTATCTCGGCGGCGTTAATTTCACGCTTTTTGAGTAAAGCAAGATAGTCGGCTTGACCTTTTAGTATTTCTTGCTGATTGAGTTGTATATCGAAAAGCGGTTCATCGGGCAAAACAGAAACGCCTTCTTCGTGATAGACTTTGGAAACAACGCCGGTAACAGGCGATGGAACAAACACGACGGAAAATCCTTGACGTTGCGTAACGACTGCCGGTAAGGTCAATGATTTGTAATAATCGCCCACCGCAACCGGTTTGATTGACGAATCGTCAAGTCCGATATTTTTTGCGGCAGCGGGACTCAATGAGATTTCAACAAGTTGCGTTTGCAGCATTGTTGTTTCCGGTTCTATTGAGTGTTCGGATTCATCGTGTTGTTCTGTCGGAAGAACATATTGAACAAAACCGGCAAAAACAGTGTCTTTGACCGCATTAGCAACGCTGTTCCGAATCGGCTCAACCTTCGCAACAACGACGTAAAAAACTCCGGTCAGCAGCAGCAACAGTAAAACAACAACGGTTACTGCGATATTCCGTCGTATAAATTGTTGTATCTTTTTCATAATAAAATTCATAATAAAAATAGTTGAAGTTTGTTGGTTGATGGATAAAGTAAAAGAACCTAATCACAATCTTATGTGTTTATTGTGAAAATATTACGGCTGTTCCAGTCCTTCGGCGAGCATTGCTCCTTCTAACAGAATATGCAAATCGATGAGTCGATTCATACTGTCCAAATATTCAGCATTGACCGCAGCAAAAGTTCGTTGTACGTCAAGAAGTTCGAGCGTGTTGTATTCTCCCTGCCGATATGCTTTTTGCGCCGCTTTGAGCGATTCTTCCGATTCTTTGAGTATATTGCCGCGATAAGAAACAACGCTGTTTCGGGCGGTAATATATTCGCCCCATAATTTCTCGAACCGGTATTCCAGCAATTTTTCCAAACGCTCAACATTCTTTTGAGCCGCTGCAAGTTCCGACCGTGCCTGCTGAATTTTCCCTTGATTCTTATTAAATATTCTGAGAGGAATCGCAACGCCGGCAGATATTTCGGTGTACTTTGTTTCGGTGTTGTAGGCAATTTTCGAGTTAATATCATAATCCAAACCTGCTTCGGCAATCTGTTGTTTCAATTTTGCCTGTGCTGCTTTTACGTCGGAATAGGCTTTGTGCATTTCGGGACTTGCTGTTTTCAGTTGATGCCACGTATTTAATTTTGGCATTTCATCCGGCAGGTTTTCAATGGGATCAACAATTTCGATAATCTCATTTTCCGGCAGATTAAGCAATACGGCGAGTTCTCGGCTTGCCGTTTGATAGGCAATTTCGGCGTTTTTTCTCGCTAATTTTGTCCGTTCCAATTGGATTTTGATATCAAGAAACGTAGGACGTGAAATTTCTTTGGACTGAAAAAGTTGCTCTCCGGCTTGCTGTGAATCGTGTGCAATCTTCGTCAAATCGTCCATCAGTTTATATTTTTTGTGCGTGAACGCCGCACGATATGCGGCTCGCAAGGCGTCGTTTTCCGCTTTCTGAAACTGAATTTGTTGTTTCGCTTTTGCCGATTGATATTCCTGTTCTACGGTGTTTTGTCGGGCGTCCCGTTTATATTTCGGTACAACGGGTTGAGTAAAAGTTATTCCTTGTATTCCGCTGTTGCCGCGTGTCATTTCTTCCGCGCTGTATCCAAGTAACGGATTCGCACGAAGACCGGCTTGAAGCCGTGCGCCGCGTAACGATTCCGCTTGCCGTGCCGCCTGCTGTACGGCAGGATGTTGCAATGTCGCCATGTGCCGCACTTCGGACAAACTTAATTGACGCACCGGCATCTTCGCCAATTCTGAATTAAATAAAATCGACGGCGTTGTCGATGTTGCTGTCGGTAATGCTGTCGGCGTTGGCTTTGGAATTGGCGTTGGCGCAGCAAGCAATCCCGCGACTTGGGTAATCTTTTTGTCCGTTTTTTCCGCCTTTCCTGCAACATAATGTTGCAAAATTTTTGACAAATGCCCCGACTTGGAGGGACTAACGGCGATAATTTCCGGCGGACAAATATCGTTAATATCTGTTGTCGTTTGTTGTACCGCAACCGTTTGTTGTGCCGCAACGGAACCGGATGAACAAAAAAATAGTCCGCAACTGTATATTGATAAAATTATAACGATAATACAACGATTCATAATTTTTAATTCCTTAATTGGTTGGAGGTTTCCGTACTTATAGAACTTCAATTTTTGATTTTGATTTTGATTGTCGTATTTTTCAAAATGTCATTGATTTTCGGTTTACAAAACCAAAATTTCAACGTGAAAAAACAGACAGACAAAATATTGCCGAACAAAAATGAAGAGACGAAACAATATCGGACAATCAAGAATCAAATCCGAAAGTTCTGATAGAAAGCGTACAACCCTATAGAATGGGGTGTTTTTATGAATGATTCTACCGAAGATTTTTTCCAATCCGCGAGTAGAATATCTGAAAATGCGTCAAAGCCGTCAATGCTTTGCACAAATGAAGTTCCAATTTGTTTCAGCAACAAATTCGTAGAATTTTTTGCCGGAACAGATACATCTTGTTCGCAAAATAAATAGCAATGATGTTGATGCAAGTGGTGTTGGTGTTGCGGGAGATCAGTTTCCGTAAAATTGCCGTCAACTTCAATTTCATTTAGATGTTTATGATTTGCCGATATTTCGTGTATGCAGAGATCGTCGAGATGTAAGTGGGAATGTTGCGGCAGGTTTTCATTAGAAATCGGATGAGAGTGTTCAATGGTAACAACATACATTCCGCGCGGCAACACCATAACGGCAAAAATTACCGCACATAACACCCATCGCAAAAAAATATGTTTATTCAAAATACACATTATATTGTACGGATTTTGTCTCCGCCCTCTCTACCTCACAACGTAACAAAAATGTATTGGCAAATTAAGAATACCAACTTGAACTAATTTCCTGGTTATTTAAAAAATTTGGTAACTATTCAGTAGAATACATGTAATATTTTAGCTGAAAATGATACTGTATATTACGAATTTTTCATTCTCGTTTTGTCAACCAACCGACAATATTTTAAATCTTATCAAAAAAGCAAATCCGGAGGAATAATATGAAAATGTGATTTCTCTTCTTGTTATTCATTGCGAAATGGTTTACAATGTCGAGAGTTGTTTGCTTTTAAATTTTAGTCCATTAACGATATTTCAACTGATGCAAAAAACGCTTTTGATTTTTTTTTCGTCAATCGTTCTTTTTTTGAACGGTTGTTCTCGTCAAACTGAAAATACGCCTGTCGGGAATTTGCCGGCAGAAACGTCAAATTTATCTTTGCCGCAACATGACGCAGAAACGAAGATTGCGCCGGATTTTGTTTCTATTGTCGGGCAAATCGAATCGTCGTTCGGCGAAGTGGAACGCGACAAAAACGGCGCGATTACCGGCGTGAATCTGGCGAAAGAACGTTCTTCCGTTTCGGACGGCGTTTTGCGTGCGTCGCTTCAAATTCCCCGCCTTAAAAAACTTCGCGTTGCGGGCGGCGCGATTACGTCGGAAACGTTACGGAAAATTGCCGGACAAAAAAATCTGGAAGAACTTTATTTGCAGGATACGCCCATTCAGGACGGCGATCTTGCCGTTATTTTGCCGGAGCTTTCGCAACTGCAACGTTTGACGTTACGCGGTTGCAATAACGTTACGGATCAATGCGCGGAATCGATTCTTGTTATGCCGCGATTACGTTCTTTGGCGTTCGTCAAAATGAATCTGACTCGTCGGGGATTGGAAAAAATTGTTGAATCCCCAAAGAT
>JAISZO010000144.1 GCA_031269105.1 Planctomycetaceae bacterium
ACCGTCCACGAGTCGCTTGACGCCGTTACCGACATAAAACGTCTTCAAGAACTTGTGCGTTTTGCCGTCAAATGTAATTCTTTCGAAGAATTTTATCAAAAATTAAAATCGGGAAAATAAACATTTATCGATTCTTGTCGTCAATTTTTATTTTCAAGCGTTACTTGCCGTAGAAGTTCAAAAGTTAATTTGGCAAAATTTACCGAAAATCGCTAACGAGTTTACGTTAGCGTTTTTTTATTGGGCTTTCAAAAATACGTTTTTAAAAGCCGCACGTTATTTCTTTGTTACAAAAACTACAACCCGCACGCTTGTTGTTATAACCGATAAAGATTGACGTTTTTTTCTCTTTCGCATTGAATTCATAATCTATAAAGTGAAAGGAGTTACAGCCAAATATCGTATCGCTAAAATCACTCAAAATAAAATAACCGGCAAAAATGAATATCGGACGTCTTTTAATTATCGGATTTGTAGGACTTTCCTTTGCGATAGTCGGAGTATTGACTTTTGTTTTTCTCAACGAAATGAAAAAAACGACGCAGGACATCAATATAGAATTTCTCTCGACCATTGATTTTGTGCAGCAGAAAAATCAATCGATGCTCGACCGAATTGGGACGATGAATCAGGAAACGGAAGATATTGCGACTCAAATAGGAGAAGAGCAAATGCGTCTTGTCGGCGAAACGGTTGCCAATGATCTTCGGACGCAACTTGAAACCAGTTTTGCAAATACGCGAACCGCAACCGATTTCCTCTTGAGTTACCGTCAGGAAGAAAAAAAACTCGGACGCGTTCCGAACCGCACGATTTCCGACCAGATGATTAAATATTTTATTTCGCAAAACCCGGAATACTTTGCAGTTTGGAGCGCGTGGGAGCCGGAAGCGTACGACCAAAGAGACGCCGATTTTATTGACGTGGACGTAAGTAAGCCGGAAGGCGAACAAAATCCGACCGGTCGTTATTTTCCTTGGTTTACCCGCGAAGACGATAATATTCGTTTTGAATATATGCTTGCCCGCGAATGCGAGACGGAAGATTATTATTTGCTGCCGAAAAATACGAAACAAGAATGGATCATAGAACCGTACCTCGACGAAACCGTCACGCCGCCGGTTCTGATGACTTCGTTTTGTATTCCTATTGTAGAAAACGAAAAATTTCTCGGCGTGTTCGGATCGGACATTCCAATCACGGGACTTTCCGAAATGCTTCTTCCATACAAACCGTTTGTCACCGGTTACGCGATTCTTGTTTCGCCGAAAGGCGTAATTGCCGCGCATCCTAATCCGCTGTTTTTAATGAAAAGTCTCCAAGACTTTCCCGATATGGAACGGACGATTGATATGGTCAAGACGGGACGTCGCGGTTATTATCGCGATAAAGCGTTCAGCAAAAACGAAAAAGATACGCTCAAATATCACGTTCCGGTAACATTCGGCAAATCGCCGGATCGATGGACGGTGATTGTGCTTGCCGACGTGGAACAGGTGATGAAAGCCCGTAACGAAATTCTTGCCGCCTCGAAGCAAACGTTGGAAGACGTGCAAAAAATCGGACGTTCTCTGTTTGAAGAATCGGATCGCCGCGCTCGACAAATAAACGCCGACAATGAAGAAAGGACCGAAACGGCGTTTTTCAAAACGCTTGGTCTCGGCGGATTCGTTTTGTTGCTTGCGTGCGTTATTGGCGTCGTCTTTTCCGGCAAAGTAAATCGGTCGATTCGCGCTAAAGATCATTGGTATCGTCAAATTTTAAATACAGCCAACTCGCCGTTTATTGTTTTGGACAACAACTACGACGTCAGTTTTTTGAATAAAAAATCGCTGGGCTTATTGAAAATTCGGTTGGAAGACGCGCTAGGCAAGCCGTCGCAGAAAGTATGGAACAACGACATTCGTCAAATTGCCGTAAAAGTCGGAACGGAAACCGCCGCCGCTTCCGCGTTTCAAACGATGACGTATTTTGGCGGCGCCGTTTGGGAAATTTATGCGGACGTTCTTCGCGACGAACACGGACGGCGAATCGGCTTTATTGAATTTCTGCAAGACGTTTCCGACCGAGAAAAGATTTTCAAAATGGTCGATCAGGTGAAGCGAGTCGTTGACGTTACGAGTCGCGAAACGTCGGAAATCACGTCCGACGCGACGCATCTTTCGCACGGAGCGGAACAGCAGGCGGAGTCGCTCAATACGATTTCCGCGATGATCGGCGACATGAGTAATACGGCGACAAAAAATGCGTCGCGGGCGCAGGACGCAAACCGGATTACGCAAGACGTGGTCAACGCGGCGGCGGAAGGTCAAAAGCAGATGGAGCAGATGGTTTATTCGATGCGGCAAATCAGCGAAAACGCGCGGAACACGCAGCAAGTTGTTAAGTCGATTGACGAGATTGCGTTTCAAACGAATTTGCTGGCGTTGAACGCGGCGGTCGAAGCGGCTCGTGCCGGAACGCACGGCAAGGGCTTTTCAGTGGTCGCGGAAGAGGTACGAAATCTTGCTGCCCGAAGTGCGAAAGCGGCGCACGAAACGGAAGACATGATCAAACATAACAACATGAAAATCAAAGAGGGCGTTGAAATTGTCAATCAAACCGCTGGCGCGTTGAATGAAATTGCGGAACTGATTTCGCAAACGACGAATTTGATTTCAGAAATCGCCGCGTCTTCGGACACGCAAACGCAAAGCGTCCGCAAAGTCGATTCCGGTTTGAAAAACGTCAGCTCCGTGACGCAGCAAAACTCCGACGCCGCCCGCCAAACCGCCGGCTCCGCCTCCGAACTCAACAAAGCGGTCGATGAATTGAGCAATCTGGTAAATCAGATGACAACGGTGTGAGTTTTGCGACGCGGATTAACACTGGCGCCCGTAACCTTCCCCTGCCATTTTGTCAGGTTTTAGGAAGCGCCTCACACCCGCCCGCGTGAGGGTTCTGGAAGCGCCCCGGCGCTCGTCGCGATACATTATAACTCAAACGGAAGAGATATTCGCTTCGATACTTTTGGTTTCACGGGGAAAGTTACTACTAGGAACTCCTGCGGAGTAAAGAAAGCGGAAAGGGAAAAAACAAGGACGACAAGGAACTTCCCGCCAAAAAGCCGCTTGATAACGCAAATTGAATGTTGTAGCCGCCGGAATCGCCATCCGCGTCTAATACTTCGCCGCAAAAAAATAATCCCTCGACTAAACGCGATTGAAGCGTTTGTCGATTCACTTCTTCTAACGCAACGCCGCCCGCCGTCGTCATCGATTCGTTCCAATCGCCGAGACGTTCTACCGTAAATCGTAAATGGCTCAACGTTTGCTCTAATTTTTGCCGGTCGGAACGCGAAACTTCCGAAGCGGATTGTTCCGCCGAAATGTTTTGTTGTTCCAAGAGACGTTTCAAAAATTGTTCCGGTAAATGGAGCGGCTGCAAGGCATTTTTCAGCGTTCTCTTTCCGGTCAAACATTTTTGGACGGCGTCTTTCTCTCGGCAAATCGTCAATTGAACGACGTCGCCCTGTTCGATAGATCGGCTTGAATCAATAATCGCAGGACCCGAAAGACCGAAATGAGTCAATAAAACGTCGCCCTGTTGGGTTGCGATACGTTTCTCATTGCGTAATAGATTGACTTCAATTTTCCGAAAAGCAATCCCGGCGCAATCCGCAAACGCATAATCCCGAATATACGCCGGAGAAAGCGCCGGTTTGGGCGGAACAATCCGATGTCCGAAAGATTCGGCAATTTTATAGCCGCTGCCGTCCGACCCCGTCGCGGGATAAGAACGACCGCCTGTCGCTAAAATTAACTTTGCGGCGTCGATTGTTCCGCGATTTGTTTGGACGACAAAGCGCTTGTTTACTTTTTTTACAAATTCCACTTGCGTTTCCGTTTGTAATATTCCGCCGCGCTTTTCCAACTCCGTAAGAAGAACGTTTAGAATATCGCGGCTATTTAACGATTGCGGAAAGATTTTTCCGTCTTCCCGTTCCGCAAGCGGAACGCCTCTTTGAGCGAAGAAACGGCAAACCGCCTGATTATCAAACGCGAAAAGAGCGGGTTTTACGAAACGGGATTTCTTTTCGTTTCCGTAACGAGCCAAGAAATTTGCGATAGTTCCGCCGTGCGTAACGTTACATTGCCCTGAACCGGACAAAAGCAATTTACGACCAGGCACGGAACGGCGTTCCAACACGCAAACATTTCGTTGAGCGGCAATTCCGGCGGCAAGTCCCGCCGGTCCCGCTCCAATAACGAGAGCATTAAACATCAAGATTCGACTACGGTTTTATGTGAATGAATTGGGCGTCGTTTCCAAATTAGGCAGCGGATTTAATAACTTGGGGAACCCCGTTTGATTTGTAAACATTCCAAAACGCCTCCCGTCGTTCGGATTTTAGTATCGTTCGCAGCGTTAAAATCGCTTGTCCTTTTGTACGACTCCAACGCATTCCGCTTCGGCAAAAACGGGTTTTTACGACGCTCTTGCACGCCGCTTCAATCACGCCGCCGGCTATCGGTAAGCCCTCGTCGCGGAAACGT
>JAISZO010000300.1 GCA_031269105.1 Planctomycetaceae bacterium
TACGTTTTCTCGATTTCCTTGTCGGGATAATCGAATAACGGCATATTTTGCGACAGAAAATCCCATGCTTTATCATTCGGATAAAACTGTTTGACATTCTCTTCGTCGTCGGCATTGAATGCGTCGATGTAATGTTTGAACTGTTGCGGTTGAAGAATTTGTGCGGAAATTTGTTGACTCGCAACAATTGCGCAGAAAAACAATACAGACACGAAAATCAGTTGTTTTTTCATAACATGTTCCTTTTGTTTGAGGGTAAAGTTTTTGTAATATACTTTAGAATTTCACGCTCCGAAAATCTCCGGCGGTTGCGCTGCGTTCTTATATTTTGTCGGGAATTTCGTAACCTTTTCGGTAGGTTCCTTTGGCAAGAAAATTGGCTTGTTCGTCGTTGGTGAATTTTTCGGTTTGCCCTTCGAAGAGCAAGTGTTTATTCCCGACGCGGCAGGCAATATTTCCCATATTGATCAATGTCGAACTTTGATGACATTGTTCGACGTCGCCGTTTGGTTTTTTGCGGGAACGAATACATTCGATAAAGTTTTTTTGGTGCGCGTTGTCGGGGAAAATTGCGCCGTCTTCGGCAACGATTTTGTCATCTCTGCCTAAAACCTGCCAACCGCCGCCGTGCCGCCCAAGATACATCAAACCTTCCGTTCCGTAAATTTCAACCCGCGCAGAATAATTGCGCCAGTTGGGGGATTTTGTTGCGTCGTTGCGAATCGATTGCGGGGCTTTGTACATGTATTTGAACGCCCGCCCGCCGTCAAAGTGAAATTTCCGAAATCGTAAACAATCGATTGAAATTCCGACGTTTCACTTTGACTGCCGTAAACATGGTTGCCGCCCCAACCGTAAACCGATTTCGGATGCGGGGGATCGCCGAGAACCATTCGCGTAAAGTCAATAGTATGCGACGCTTCATCGTCCAACAAACCGCCGCTGTAATCCCAATAATATTGCCAGCCGCCGCGTCCGTGTTCGCTGACAATAGACGGGCTAAACGCACGATACGGCGCGCGGGACCAAGCCATTTGTCCCAATCAAGCCAAGCGGGAACCGGTTGTTCGGGCGATTCCGTGAACTTGCCGCCGCCGAGCATGAAATAAGTTTTAACGGTAACAATTTTTCCCAATTTCCCGCTCTTAATATATTCCCGTGCGGAAAATCCTTGCGACGCGCTGCGGTTTTGCAAACCAACCTGAACAATGCGTTGATATTTTGCTGCGGCTTCGACCAATTTTCGGCTTTCCCAAATATTCACGGAAAGATTCTTTTCAACGTAAACATCCTTGCCCGCCTGACACGCAAAAATCGACGCGGGAACGTGCCAATGTTCCGGCGTTGCAACCCAGACGGCGGTTACATCTTTATCGTCGAAGATTGTTTTCATATCTTCGGTCGTTGTCGGTCTTTTACCAAATTCGCGTTCAACGGTTTTTGCGGCATTGGAACAATTTGGTTCTGTTGACGTCGCATACGGTTTTAATTTCAACATTCGCGTCAGTTGACAATACAACCCAACCCGCGCTCGCCGCAACCAATCAACGCCAACACGATTTTATCATTCGCGCCGACAACCGAATCGCCAAAAAGCGACGGAGCAGATAAACCGAAATCCGCCATTGTCATTGACGCGGCGGTTGTTTGTAAAAATTCTCGTCTGTTTGTAAACATAATTATTTGCTCCTTTTGAGAGAGTGAAAATGAGAGAGAAACCGCACCGCTAACAACATGAAATCAGTAAAACAATTTCTCATCATCAATTGAATTTTTCCGATTTTAACCGTTTTTTGTCGCTATTTCAACCGAGCAAGATATTTTGTAAGAAATGCCGCAAATTTCACGGCAATTTCCAGACAAATTCCGCTGAAGTATTGCAAAACGAACTCTTGCAAAATCGCCCAAAGCGTTGTCCTAAAGCAAATTGAGCGATAGAAATCACGAGGGAAAAAATATCATTACGCAACTCAATCATGTCGCCAATATTCTCGCGGGATTAGCAATGGCTGGAACATCCTACAATTGACTTTTGTTGTTCTTACAATTCAACCTTGGATTTCTATTTTCTTTCGACAATAAATCCCGCATCGAGCCAATTTCCATAATCGAGCAGATGACGGCTTCCGGCGTCGGTGCAACTCATACTCAATCGGCGGCTACCTTCGGGAATTTCCACGTCGAAACGCCATGGCTCTTGTGAAATTCGCATCGCCGGACTTTCCGAAACAAGTTTGCCGTCAATAAAAATCTTGAACACAACACTGCTGTGCATTGCAAAAAAACACCCGTTGTTTTGCGATAATAAATTCTCATCAACTCCGGCAAGAGCGACAAAACGTTTGTATTCCGGTTTCAGTTCATATTGCACCGAAGCGGGCGCACGGAATCCTAAACCGTGTTGATACGTTGTTCCGCGAACGCGAAGCGGTTTGCCTTCAAACGATTTTTGTTTCTTGGGAAACCAGAACCATGAGGAATGAAGCAATCCATACGATTCGGGAATGTATTCCAGATCGTCCAAAAATACGTCCGGCAAAACCGGTTTCGGCGGCAACAAAATATATTGTGCGTTACTCAATAAACTCACTTTTGTTTTGTTGCGAAAAGCCGCAGCGCGAATCGACGTCGTTTTGGCAATTTCCAACGGTTGCGAGTACAATTCCGAATCCGCCGTCGGTTCGCTTCCGTCCGTTGTGTAACGAATTTCCGTTCCGTCAAGCCATGGCGATGTTAATGTAACAACAATATTGTTCTCAAAAAAATACGGACGTTCCGGTTTGCCCCAAGGCACAAAACGGACAAAATCCAACGGCGTTTCCCGTTTCAACAATCCCGCTTTCAAATATTCTTCGCCGAGATTGATATTCGGAACGCCCGCGACTTGCAGGTTATGATCGATTTCCATTGTTCCATTGTCGGGCGTGAAACCGGTTGAGGGATTGTAATTTGTAAAAGCGTCGTTGAGATCGCGGGCAAGCCAACATCGAAAACCCGCCTGATACATCGACGACAACGCGCCAGGTTTACCGTAAACGCACATATTCGTATGAACTCCCATATAAATAATGTCCGTGATCCCGCGTTCAGACAACAAACTATAAATCTCATTTGTGGAAGCGGAAAATAAATCATTTTCTTTGATCTCCAAATTCGGATTCATGCCGTCCCAACCGTAATTCCCTTTACAATTGATTCCGGGTCCGCACAAACAATCGCCGACTTTTGCGGTAAATTTTGTTGTGAGTTGGTTACGTAATTTTGGCGAGGTTTGCACTTTCACAGCAATCGCTTTTTCATATTGCGGATAACCGGAATACATCGCAACCACATCCGACGGATTCCAGATCACTTGCATTCCTTGTTTGCGGGCAATCTCCAACACGGCGTTCATTCGCGGAACCATTGCCGCAACACGTTCCGAAGCGGTCATGCACCAATGAAAATTCCACATATCAATCACAATAATCGCCGTCTTCGCAGGGTCAAGTTCCGAAAACGTGATCGACTCGCTGGTTTTCGTTGCGGGCGCAACTTGCTCAACAATATTTTCCGTCTCGCCGCAAAACGAATACGGCAACACAAAAAACATCGAAACAAAATACGCCAACACAAATAATTTACTTTCGTTAAAAATTTTCATTTTTAAACCTTTCTTTTGGGAGTTACATAGTTTCCTATTTTAGAGTTTTTGGATTTCGTCAATGGAGAGTCCGGTTGCTTTTGAAATGGTTTCGGAATCAATACCGAGTTGTTTGAGATTGCGGGCTATCTCGGTTTTTCCTTCGGCTTTGCCAATTTCTATTCCTTCATCTTTTGCGGTTTTTAGTACGGAATAGTTATCGCGATAAATTTTCAAGTCGTGTTCGTAAATTTCCTGTTCGTTGAGAGGAAGTTTAATGTACTCGGCGGTATCAAAGGCACGTTCAAAAATCGGTTCTTTCAAAATCGTTGGAATATCGTCAAAGTTGGTCAGGTTTTTCAGGAAGTAAAACCATTTATCTTTTCGGGTTTGGAGTTCATTTTCGTTTTTTTTGAAGAGCGGCATCTGAAAAAACAGATACTGGAGTTTTTCGTAAAACTCGTTGCCGTCCTGATCTTTCAGAGACACTTCGCTCAAAAATTTCCGGCGATCCTCATTTTCGTCGTAGATGAAATTAAGAATAGCAATAAAATAGATTTGGTTCAATTTATAATCCCAATCGCCTTTGGGAGCTTGTTTGCGAATCGGGAACGTGGAATAAAAAACGGAACGGTCTTTGAAATTGTGTTGCGGCGCTTTTTGCATTTCAACGGTGAACGATTCATCGTTTTGATTCTTGCAGGCAATATCGAACACTACCATGCGTTGAAGCGGAGAATCGGGCATATTCTCCGGGTTTTGAAACGTTAATGTTTTTACCTGATGTTCCGGAGGCAACACCGCGTTCAGGAAATCGATCAATAAATCCTTATTGGCTTCCTCGCCGAATAACTTCTTGAAACCAAAATCCGTGTAAGGGTTAATATAACGTGACGGCATGGGAATTAGTTAATCGTTATAAGTGAATT
>JAISZO010000330.1 GCA_031269105.1 Planctomycetaceae bacterium
ATTGTCCCGCGGAAAAGCTCAACAAAAAACGATACCACAAAAATTGGCTGCAAAACCTACTCATCGCAACTTCAAACGCAAGAAAAAAACAAAACACCTAATACGGTAGATTCAGCAAATTTTCTCTAAAACGCAAATTCGGCGGAAATGTTACGAATTTTATACTATCGATATCGTTCCCGTAAAATTTTGGGCAATGGTTCCATCGGCAAGACGGACGGCGAAATTCCCAAGACGATATTCGATGAAAGAAGTTGTTTTTGTAATTGTTTTTTTACGTCGAGTAATTGCCCGACAATCTCGCCGCATCGATCTGCAACGTCGTTCACATCCCAACGGTCGTCCGGTTTGACAAACAACGCGTAATCATTGCCGTTTGGATTTTCCGAAAGTATCGACGTTTCGTTGGTCGTAGATTCGCAAGGGAAATGAAATTTTTTTCGTAAAAGCCACGACGGCGTTACGAAACAATATTGTTCTTCATAAGATTCCGCGTCCGCGACGACAAGAAGACAATCCCGCCATAAATCCGTTTCTTCGCCGATTAACGAAAGGATTTTCGGCGTTGAGAATAATTCTGTTTTATCGAGCCATTCGCGTAATAATTGCGTTATATCGCCGGGCTGCAATAAAGCGTCGGTGCGGACAGCCGCCGCAAACTGATTAGGAAAACGTATCATCAACGGCGTTTGAATCAAAGCCGAGACAAGCGGTTCGTCGTTAAAAATCGTAGATTGTTCGGCGTCATTCGCGTAAGCCGACGTTTGATTCTGTCGCCATTTTTTGGGCGGAATACCGATGCAATTCTCTTCGCCGAGTAAAATTCCCGAAGTTCCCGCAAAGAGAAAAAGCGTTTCATCGCCGAAATCTCCCGCACGAAGCATTTCGGTCAACGATTCCATAAGTTCGTCGAGCATCGTAACGCCTCCGGCATACGCAGCCGCGACCGATTGTCGTTGATCGTCCCATTGAATCTCGTCTTGACATTTGTCGTTTTTCGTCAGAAACGGCGGCGGCGTTTGGTTGTATGGAAACGGATCGCCTCTTCCGCAATACTTTTCGCGATAAACCATTGGAACGTCCCAATTTTCCGCAAATCCGCGCAATCGGCACCAAAGAAAATAGGGCTTTTCCGAATCCGCTAACATTTTTGCAGTATCGGCAATTGCGGTAAACATCGAAAATGAATGAGTTTGTTCAATACTTTGACACGGAGCGTGATTTTTTATAACCGGCAAGAGTTGCATTTCGGAAAAATCATCGGCATAAACGGAGTAGGCGACATTTAAATCGTCTGTCAGAATCGCAGTTTTATAGCCGTTTGCATTCAATTGTGAAATAAAACTTTGCGACGGATTGTTTGGGATTTCTTCACGGCAAAGAGCGTGCGTACCGAACCACCATGAGCGGCACGACTCGCCGACGTCCAGCGCGTCAACATAAAAACGGTCTACAGTCAACGACTCGGCGGCAAGACGGTTTATCGCCGGCGTTTCGATTTCGGCATTTCCGTAAGCGCCGAGAAAGCCAATATGTAACCGATCTATTAACAAACAAACGACGCTTTTCATAGAAGAAACAAGGAAAATAATGAAGAATAATCAAGCGATTGCGTACTGATATTTCAAAGTCAAAATCATAAATAAAGATTATACGGAAAAAACGGCAAAGAACAAGAGAACGCGAATCATAGAATCGTTTCTCAAACGAACGGCGCGGAGACTATGAAATTTTGTCATTGTTCCGCTGAATTTGCATCGGAAACCGATTTGTCAGATTCGGATTTCCAGATCGGCTTTGCCGGGGGTAAAAAATGATGTTCGATGGGCGGATATTCTTTTTGAAGATATTCTTTCAGAATTTCGGTCTGCCGCCGTGTCGTAACGCGCACAAGTCCCGTCGTTACAAAAACGATTCCTAACGCAATTAGAATAAATTCCCAATAAAAATAAGACGTCATTTTACTTCTCTTTGAAAAACAAATCAAAAAACTTAAGCATTCTTTGTAAAACTGTCATTCTACGAAATATTTCGCTTTATTACTAATACTTTATTTTAATACTAATCGTATTCTTTGCCTTTTTTCTATAAATTTTATTTTTTGTCATTTTTTCTTGTTGTATTCCAACCACGACTCTTTTCATTGACTCAAACGACGCAACTTCCTTGTTGGTCGGCGCAGCCGAATTTTTACCTCATTTTTTAACAAAATAACCTCATTACCTTCTTTTGCGGTTAATATTTTTCACCGAAAAACAACAATAAGGTAACAGGAAGAGCGGTAACTTGGTAATTTTGGATAACAGCGCTTGCATTAAATTGGCAAAAGAGTTATTCTTCGGTGAATGAGTTGTTCTCTTGGTTATTATCAAACTCATAAATTTCAACTTAATTTTTTCATTTCCCTTAACTTACCTTTTCTCTCATGTCCGCTTCACAAACCCAAAATTATCCGACTGACCTGTCCGCGATTATTTCCATAAATTCAAGCGTAATCACGTGTTAGAAGAGATTAATGAAATGCTTCGCAAACAAGTCCGCGTTCAGGAGGGGCGACACGAAGAACCAAGTCTTCTTGCTCTGCTCGACAGTCAATCCGTCAAATCCGCCCGTACCGCCGGAGAACGCGGATACGATGCGGGGAAAAAAATCAAGGGCATTAAGCGGCATTTTCTCGTTGACGTCTTGGGTTTGATTCTCTGTCTTGTTGTGCATGCGGCGAATATCCAAGAGCGCGAGGGTGCGAAGTTGGTTCTTGCGAACGCGGCAAGACGGAACATCAGCGTTGGAAAGTAGAACGGACGATAGGTTGGACGATGAATTGGCGGAGTTTATGCTGGCATTATGAGAGAGATTCGGCGTCAAGCGAGGTAAAAGTGTTGTGGGTTTCGGTCTATTATAGGACAAAACGATTGACGCGCGAAAACACACGACCAGAAAAAATTGATCCGAAAATTGAGAATAAACTCAAATGACGACTCAATACGCTTGTACAAACTAATTGAATTACCGCGCGTATTGTTATGCGTCACGTAATGGAATCGCGCGTCGTTGACGAGGCTGCCGGCTTTCCAATCGTTTCTGTTTTCCTGGAGTATCTGATTCAGGAAGGAGTGAAGCGGCGTGTTTTGTCGCGGCGGTAAATTGATTTGCTTGGAAATGCGGCGATAGGTTTTATTGTCGAGGGCTTTGAGCCAATCCACGTCGCCTTCTCGCAAGGAATAATTCAGGGAAAGGGAAGAACGTACATCGTCAAGATGACGCTGTACTTTTTCCATTTCCCATCGCGTCATTTCGGGAAAGCGAATCTCTTTGGTCTTACGCTTTCCTAATTGGAAGATTTCCCCCGTTGTACTCTAGTTGCGTCGTTGTGTAAAGTATCGTATTTTAAGGTGCTTACGTTATCCGTTGCGCTTTTCTGCAACTTATTTCCGACGCTTACAGGTACGGATTTAGGACGCAAGTTTGAGGGCGATTCCGATACTTGTTTATCCGATTCTAATTGACGTTGGATTTCCGCTTTTTTTTCAAAATAGGTACGGCTCTTTTCAATATTTCCCGTGTTTTGGGGCTTTTTTTTATCTCCGTTAGAATATTCCCGATTGAATTTCATAGTCGCTCAATTGGACTCGCAAATAATGTTTTTTGGCAACTTCTATCGAATGTCCGATCCACTCGCTTTCACAGAGTTCGCCGTAAAGTCTTGCGACTCGATTTGACGCAGTCAATCGCAAGTTTTGCGCCGGCTTCTCCCAAAGTTTAATTCCCGCTTTGGCTGCAAGTCTCTGAAAGAGATTTCCTACGTAGCCGCCCCTGAAAAAAAGACCTTGTTTATTTTACAATTTTTGTTTGGCGATCGTAATGTTTGGCAAGGCGGTAACGAAGGCGGCGAGTTGATGAAAAGCGGCGATCAATCGACAAAAGTACCAATAAATCTTTGTAAAGTACGAGTAACTCCTT
>JAISZO010000338.1 GCA_031269105.1 Planctomycetaceae bacterium
GAAATTGTCAGGTTGTTTCACGCGGCGGAAACAAGACCGTTGCATGAAATCACCGTCGTTCGCACCGGAAAAAAACAGGGAACGCGTCATTCCAACGTTCGCGAATCAATCAAAGCAAAGGCGACGCGTCTCGGTCTGGAACGTAAAATGATCTATGCGACCATGATTTATACCGGCTTGCGAAAAAGCGAACTCGCTTCGATTTCTATCGGACAAGCGTTTCTCGACCACGAGATTCCGCATCTTGTTCTTAAAGCGAAACACGCAAAATCGCGACGCGGAGCGATCTTGCCGCTGCATCCTCAACTTGTCCCGCGTTTGCGCGAATGGTTAAATCTCAAAACCGCTCAAGGGAAACTATCGCCCAAAGAAAAACTCTTTCATGTTCCCGACTCGCTTTGTAAAATCTTGAACCGCGATTTGAAATTCGCCGGAATCGAAAAACGCGACGTGTTGGATCGCGTCGTTGACGTTCATGCGTTGCGACATACGCACGCGACAATTCTCGCCAAACGCGGCGTGTCGCCGAAAGTCGCGCAATCTTCGATGCGGCATTCTTGCATCAGGTTGACGATGAACGTTTATACGCATCTTGAATTAACCGACGTCGCCGAAGGCGTCAAACAGATTCCCGATTTTTTTGAATGAATTCAGAGTCCTTGCAAAAAACTATCTCTAGAATTTTTCGCTCCGGTTTCTTTTTAAGAAGTCGGGGCGTTTTTTATGCGCGATGATTATCTCAAAACATGGAACGGAGTCTTGTCTCAATATTTATATGTCTCAAATTTTTGCGCAATGTTTTTATTCAATATTATTATTCTCGTCACGCTTAAAATTTAGCTCTCACGGAGGCGCTAAGTCACAAAGGTTTTTAAATTTTAATTTTAAATATGTCATGGGTTAAATTTTTTTAGAAAACAAAAATCTCCGTGCCTTAGCGCCTTTGTGAGAAACAAAAAATATAAACTCATTTCTGCGCATTCGCAGAATGTTTTGAGTTGTCAAATTCATGGTTGCGAGTTTTTGCGCGTGTGCAAAAGTTTTGGGCGGACGGTATCGAACCGCGACTCTCGTACCAGAACGCGACGCGTTCAAAAACTCGGCGCGACGGGCGGAAAACTTTTTACCGCCCCAAGACCGAAAAAAAACGCCGGAAAGTTTTGTAAAGAATACTTTGAATCAACGAGAGAAAATTGTTGACAATATTAGGCGCTTCTCAAAATCTTCAACAAACAAATTTGGAATATTTTTTAGACAAGATAAACAAGATTGACTGGATGTTTCTGAATCTATCCTGTAAATCTTGTGAATCCTGTCGAAAATAAGTTTTTAGAAGTTCCCAAATGCAATAATCGCGTTTGTTACCATTTTTAGAAAAAGATACGGAGTTTTTTTGTACCTGCAATGGGCTTGTTCACGCTCCTGTTCACCGCGGCGCGGACGCGGCGGCGCTATTCCGTGCATAACGAAAAACGGTTGGAGACGCTTTAAGAAAAAAGAACGGGTTTCAGAAGCGTTTTCTATCTCCAAAACCCGCAAAGAGTTAAAGACGCAATTTATTGAAAACAATAAACTTACGTCAAATGTGGGCGATACAGGGTTCGAACCTGTGACCTTCTGGGTGTAAACCAGACGCTCTAACCAACTGAGCTAATCGCCCGTATAATAAAATCGCTTTTATTATATTTATATTTTCTAAAGAAAGTGTAAATATATTTGTAAGAAATACAAATTCAATGACAACTTACACATCTTATTTATAAAAAATACTTAAAATACGAAATATAATTTTCTATAATCTACAGCGAAATTCACTGAATTGACGAGTAGTCATATAATCATACAAAAAAACAAAGACTGCTTTCTTGCGGGATAAAGCCAATCAGTCTTTATTCGCAATCCCTAATTCACGTTTCTCTAACTGTTCACGATTTGCCGCCTTTAAATCCTCTTCGGTCGCTTCATGAATTTCAGATTTATTACTACCAGCTACCGCATAATCTATTGCTTCTTCCGTAACTCCTTCAATTTCATAAGGATATTCTGTAATAACAGCTTTAGATAAAATCAAATCCAAGACCTTGCGTTCTATGATTTGATTGCGCAAAATATCCATTTCGCCTTGTTTTTCTAATTGAGCGCGTACTCGACGAGGCGTTAAGCCCTGTTGTGAAGCAATAAGTCTGATTTCAGTATCATAATCCTCATCTGTTTCTAGAATATTTTCTGTTTCTGCTATTTTTTCTAAAATAAAATGCTCTTTGAGAGCTTGCGTCATCACTAATCTGCTATTTTGACGCAAGTAGTTAATTTGCGATCTAATATCTTGAGTTGTGTAACCACTTCGCTGCAACTCTAATATCATACGCTGTAATTCACGACTCGATTGTCGTTGTAATAATGCAGGCGGTAATTCCCATGTCGCACTGATGGTCAATGAATTCGTCACTTGCTGACGCACATAACGATGTTGTTCATAAATCAATTGACGTTCAAGCGCATCACGGATTTCATCTTTCAAATCGTCAATATTATCGAAATCTCCTAAATTTTTAAGGAATTCAGGCGTAATCTCCGGTAATTCCAATTTTTTAACTTCTTTAATTTCAAATTTCGCGAGTACTGTTTTCCCGCGATAATTAGCGTTTGTTGCATCTTGTGAAAGAGTTATTTCCGTCTCACGGGCGTCGCCTGCCTTAACTTCTTCCATCAATTTGTCAAAATCTTTAATCGAACCATCGTTAAATGAAAGCGTGGGGCGAATTCGGATCGTTTCTTCATCCGCCGAAGAAAATTCTTTTCCTTCATAGGAAAAAGACAACCTGGTCACAATATAATCGCCCGTTTTTGCCCCGCCGTCTTTCGGGACAAGTTGTCCATAATCCGTCAACATACGATTAAGAGCGTGGTCAACATCCTCCGACGAAAACTTTTTAACGGGCTTTTGGATTTTTAAACCTTCCCAATTAGGAAGTTCAAATTCCGGGCGGACTTCCAATTGAAATTCAAATACTAAAGGTCCTGTTTCAGGCACGTCAATGGCGTCTAAATCAATATCAGGTTCGCTAATTGGCGTAAGCTCTTTGTTACTATGGATTGGTTTAATACTATCCATAACGAGCGAGCCAATAACCCGGCTTTTTACCATATTTCTATACCGTTTTTCCACCAATTTTTTCGGCGCGCGTCCTTTACGAAACCCCGGAACATTAGCATTCTTAATAATGTCGTCAAATTCATTAGAAAAGTATCTATCAATTTCTTCACGGGGAATTGTTACCGTAATTTTTCGTTCACAAGCAGAAATCGTCTGAATATCATAACTACAATTTAAGGACGAGTCTTCTTCGGCGACTTTATTTTCTTCGTTTGTTGTTTCTAAATTTTTATTTTCAAGTTCGAGCATATTGAAATTCCTTGCCGATGGCGAAAAAAATGAATCATTGATAACATAAATACTTTAATTCTGCAAATTTACCGCAGTTTTTGTATCTTGAAATCAACAAAATATATTACCGTTAAAGCCAGATACGTTTCTAGCTACGCATTTTTTCGAATATTTAGGATGCGTCCAAGAAAACACAACGAAAGTCATTATCACTAAAGACTTAAACCGTCAAGATTTAAGCGTAATAAAAATAACTTCCGGCACAAGACGAATTCAGTTTTCCAAAAAGAAATTTTTGCAGAAAAATTTCCCCTAAAACTACAACTGAATATCGCACAGGAAAATTCTCATTTTCCTATCATCGAAAAAAAGCGGGTGAAGGGATTCGAACCCTCGACAACAACGTTGGCAACGTTGTGCTCTACCAACTGAGCTACGCCCGCAATAAACGATTGAAAACGTCAATCACATTTAACGAATCAGGATTATATAAAAATTTCAACCTATTACAAGGGCGTCTCCCTAAAATTTTTTTACAACATTGTAAATTTATATTAAAATAGGAAACTTTTAACGACTCACAAAAGGTTAGTCAAGCAATCCTACCTAATAAACCGAATTTAATGAGGACACCATATTGTTTTTTGTGATGTTGGGAAATTTTGTATTTTTCATAAAAGTTGAGGTACAAATAACCAATAGAAGATGGTGACATAAAGATTAATGAACTAAAATCAATCAGTAACCTCCCAAAATCGGGCGGAGAAGATTATGTTGCGTGAATATCCTATTATTGCCACTTTGACTATTCTGTTCATTACTCCAGTGATTTCATTGTTCGCTGATGATTATAACCGTGAAAAAATATATAAAGCACGATACGGAACGGTGGTGATTGAGGGCGATAAAATTGATACGTCTCGCGGTTCGGGATTAAAAGACTATACCATTTCTTATAATGGAGTCGGCGCCGGTATTATTATTGACCCTCGCGGTTACATCATTACCAATTATCACGTCATTGACGGTATCCGTAAAATTCAGGTTAAAACATTTGACGGTGCGCAATATCAAGGTCAATATATCTGTCACGATCCCGTGACGGATATTGCGCTCATAAAAATCACTCCCAATAAACCGTTAGAACCAATACGAATAGGAGATTCCAGTAAAGTACGCGAGATGGATTTGATTGCGGTTATTGGACATCCGTTTGGTTACATCTATTCGGTCAATCGCGGCGACGTCAGCGGTGTGAATCGGGAAGTGTTGGTTACTCAAAGTTTAAAATACACAAATCTATTTCAAGTGACAGCCGCTATTAATCCGGGGAATTCGGGCGGTCCGTTGTTAAATACGGAAGGTGAAATGGTTGGTATTAACTCCGCGTTGCGTCAAGGTTCTATGCTAATTGCGTTTAGTATTCCAGGGGATTTTGTGATGGAAGTCGGTGCGGAATTAGTGAATCAGCATACGAGTCAATATTGTTATCACGGCATCCGATTCAAAAAAGTTGATCTTAATTTGATTGGCACGTCGGCAATTAATATTGAGGATTATAAAATTGTCGCAATAAATTCTGTTGATTCGGGAAGTCCGGCGGAAGAAGCGGGCATTCAAGCGGGCGATATTATAATTTCCGCTAACGATATTCCTGCCGAAAGAAAACTTGATTTCCAGCGAGCATTCCTTGAACTTCAAGAAAAAAATTCGGTAAAAATAGTTTTTGAACGAAGCGGGCGTTCTTATGAAACGGAAATAAAGCTTCGTAATCCGCGTTCCAGAAACAACCACATTACGATTGCATCGTCGTCAACGTCGTTGGTACGAACAACAAATAGTATCAACCAACCGGTTGCTAATCAGCCAACGAAAAAAAATAAAACGGAAATGATTTTGGCGGATTATATTTGGAACACGTTTGGAATTCGTATTCAACCAGTTTCACAAGACGAACTGAATCGTCAAAACCCAAGACTTGTTTCCAGTTATGAATTTTTAGGCGCGGTGTTGATTACGGAGATTAAAAACGACTGTTTATTTTATCGGCAAGGTTTAAGAACGAATGATTATCTTGCAGGGATTGTAACCGCTAAAGATCAATGGAACATAATGGTTCCAGAAGACTTAAAGTATATCGGCGAACATTGGTCGCCAAGAGAAATGGGAGACGTTGTTCAAATGCTTGTCGTGCGGGATCAAAAACTTCATGAAGGAAATTTGCCTGTGATGGCGGCTGTGAAAACGCAGATAGTAAAATAAGGGATTTCTCAAAATTTTATTTTACGAGGAACATTCGAGAAAAAGAAACAGGAAGAGCGTGAAATTTTATAGATTTTGTATTTTCAAAACGACGCTTTTGTTTGAAAAATTCACACGCTCAAAAAAATTCATTCATTGATTATTTATTCAAGATGCGATTTTCCATTGTTGAAAAAAATGGATGATGCGGACGTTTGAGAACTTCAAGCTCGTTTAGAATTTCTCCGATTCCTTCAATTGAACGAAGCGATTCCTGCGCCATTTGTTTTTCAAAGTACGACGGAACCACGCCCCTTAAAACTACGCGATCTTTTTCCGTTTCACAGGTCATTGTGGAAAAATCAAGATACGAGTTTTTCTTCAACGCTTTAGTCACTTGACCAAAAAGTACAGAATTCATTTTTTGTCCACCTTTTTGCTGGATTGTCTCTATTTTCACTAACTTAACGACAAGAAATTTTCCTGTCTAAAATAAAATAGCATAAATTTCTACGATGCCTCCGTCGTAAAGTGAGATTTTTTCTGATTTTTAGCATTTTTTCAGAGAAATTTTATGGAACTTTGTTGCGTGAAAATCAACGCTAATTTCGTCTTTACATGCGAGGGGATTTTTTGTTAAAATTATTGCAACGGCGGCAAAAATTTCAAATCAAATTTTGCTGTGCAAAAAATATAAAAATTTTGATGAGTTTTGATTATGTTAAAAAATAGTGATAATTGGATACAATTTCTCGTTATATTTCTTGTTACGGCATTGATTTTTACGGGTTGTCAAAAAAGAATGGAAGAGGAAAATTCCGATCAAAAGAATACGCAACAACGAAACCAGCCAAACGCGGCAGAGAATCTGATAGAAATTAACAAAAATGAGCAGACGCCGGAAACTCAAGCGACTGAAGTTTTGCCAGAAATTAATCTCATGTTGTTGTCTCCGCTTATGCCGCAACCTGATGATCCGCGAAAAATCTTAGAAAATGTTGTAAAATCGTACAAAAATGCAAAATCCTATGCTGATCAAGGTTACTTTGAATTTGTTTACAAGGACGAAATGAACGAACAAAAAACAATACATCAACTTTGTTCCTTTGTTTTTCAGAAGCCGAATCAGATGCGTATGGAAATGAATATAGGAAAAATGGTGAGTGATGGTAAATTTTTATTCGCTCATGCCGGATCGAGTAAATTTTACAATCAGATTGTCGAGAAACACGCTCCGAAAGAAATGTCGATAAAAGAACTTTACGGCGACATGATTTTAGCGCAAATGATGCAAATTGACGTTCCACCGGAAGTTATTTTTTTACCGCCGCAAATTGTTCTTCTTTTTGCACAAAATCCCTTGTTGACTCTGGTTCCTGACGATTCTAATGTGCAACTCCGCTTGCCGGAATATTTACTTTCCGACGACCACCGACGTGTTTTTCCGTGTGATAGAATTGACGTCGCCCATAAATTGACTGGAAAACGAACATACTGGATTGAACGCGAAACCAATACGTTACTTCGTATGGAAATTTCTGTTGATCGCATTTCTTCTAACCAAAAAATCAAGCCGGTTTCTATAAAATTCGAGTTGGTCAATGCACTTCTTGATCCTGATCCCATGCCGATTACAACATTTGAAATGCAAAAACCCACTTTTTCGGCTACGGTCTCGGAATTACTTCCGCCGGAAATGTTTTTATTAGGACGGAGACCGAAAAATTTAACCTGCCTTGACAAAAATCACAAATCGGTTGTTATGAATAACGTCGAACAAAAAGAAGTTTCAGTTATTCTTCTGTTTGTTTCCGATCCGCAAGCGGCGCAAATATGTCGTACTGCGGCGGAAATTTTGCAAAATGTGGCGACGCATTATGCAAATAATAAAAAAGTTTCAATTTTTCTCGTTTCGGTGGATACTTCGAATATCGCAGACAATACGATTGCCGACGCTCTAAAACAATGGGGCGTTACGTTGCCTTTTTTCCGGCAAAGCGATCAGGCGTTGATGCAGGAATTAAATCTGACGGAAGCGCCAACTTTTTTGATTTTCGGACGAGAAGGTAATTTGCAGCTTGTCAATACGGATGTTCTTCCGGTTGAAAATATTACAACGATTGTTGATTCGGCGTTAGCCGGTAATGAGCCGCAAATACAGATTCGTACTCTTTTCAATGAGCAAATCGCCATTTTTAAAGAAATGATCGACAATGCTGTGCGATATGATACGTTTTATACGGAATCGACCGTTACGGAAATCGCAGAACCGACTTTACCGCAAACATTTCATCTGAAGAAACTTTGGGAACGAACCGATTATTTTCTGCCCGGTAATCCGCATACGGTTGAACAGTATCTTTTTATTCCGCATGATTTTCAAAAAATCAGCGCCGTCTCTGAAGAGGGAAAAGATTTGGCGCTGGAAGAAAATCAACCCGCGACAATAACGCCTCAGGGAATTTCATCGGAAATGCCGCTCCATTTCCTCCGAAGCGCAAAAATATTCCAAAATAACAAAAATAAATGGTATCTTACAGTAACGGGAATTAACCAAAAGCGGCTTTTTATTTTAGATGGAGATATGAATACGGCGGCAAGTTGGCCCGCGGATTCAGAGATCGGAAAATATGAAATTGCCGCTGTGCAAATGGCAGATTTGAATAATGACGGAATCCCGGAAATTGTTGTCGGATGCCGGTTGCCGTCGGATGAAACGGGAAGATTAGTGGCAATAGATATTACAGGAAAAAAATTATGGGAAGTAAAAAGTTCTGAACCGGATCAGGTTGCTATTGTTTTTAGAGATAAAACGCCGTTTATTTGGACAATTGAGCGAGGTTATGAATCCACTGATTTTGCCGAATTTAACGCGGAAGGCGTGGAGGTTCGCAAATGGTCGCCGGAATCCCGCGAATGTTTGCTCTGGAAATTGTTTGCCGACGATCTGGATGGCGATGGTAATTCCGAAGTCTTGGCGGCGCTTGCCGATTCCGGTCAGATTTTTGTGGCGGGCGTCAATACACGTCCCATGGCTGGAAATAATTCACAAAATCCTATTATTCTATGGCAAAATCAAATTTCTCCCGGCTCGCCCGGCGTCGAATCGTTTGATTTTGTGACGACCGGCGATTTACTTGGCGATAATATGTCAAAAGAATGGTGCGTTGCCGCCGCCGATAGTACAATTAGTTTTTTCGATAAATCCGGCAAGTTGCTCGACAAGTTTGTTGCCGGTAAATTACTTTCCGGTATGGCGACGGCTCGATGGAACAATAGTCCGGTACTCATTTTGACTACAAATGAAGACCAACTGAGCGGTAATTCTTCGGAAAATAGCGTGATAGCTTATCAAATTGTCGCTCGAGAAAAAGAAAATACGGAAACGGAACAAACTCCGTCTGAACCAACAACGCCTGAATCGGCTTCGCCGTCTGCATTAACAGAATCCGAAAATGAGAATAATCTTTGAGCGTCTTGTCGTTTAATAAGCCGACGGACTTATTTTGAATCGCAAATACCGGTATCATTCATTTTCAAATACCGCAAAAGTAGAGAAGTTTCCATGACAATCCTAGTTGACCATGAACAAAGGAAAACGATAATTTTGGAGAATGCGTTTGCCTTATTTGCGGAAGAGGGATACAATGGCGTAACGTACCAAAAAATTGCGGATCGTTGCGGCATTTCCAGAACGTCTATTTATAAATACTTTCAAAATAAGGAACAGATTTTCGATTACGCAATCAAACAAGCGACCGGAAAAATGGAAAATTTATTTCAGCGGATTCGAGATCGGAAAGATTGGTCGTCATTAGAAAAATTGCAACGATTTTTACATTTATTAGCAAAAACGCTTTCTGAAAACAACGTATTTTTGACGGTTTTGCTGGAATACTTACTTTCTCAAAAACAGGCGGGCAACGACATTCGGCGAAAAGTGCGTCGGCATACGTTAGGAATTAAATTTGTGTTAAATCGTCTTTTGCAAGAAGCGATTGAGAATAAAGACATTGCGCCGCTTGCCGATCCGTCGAAAATGACGAATCATTTGTATGGTATTTTGGAATCGTTGGTGTTGAACATCAGCATTACAGATTTACTCGACTGGCGGGATGCAGTCGGCATGATTGACGATTATCTTGAACAATTACAGCGGCAATCATGAACGTCGGAAAGTATTTTTCCTGAAAAGATTTTTAGACTGTAATCGCTTCGCTTTACTTTGTTTCCGCTTGCCGTTATTGATCTTTTTTCTTTTGAAGCGTCCTTGCTCAATGACGCAGCGTTTCAAATTTTCTCAAAATTGCTGCGGCAGTTTCCGGCGAGACAGAATTGATATGAATACCGGTTCCCCATTCAAAGCCGGCTGCTTTTGTCAATGCAGGTAAAATAGAAATTGAAAAATGGTAATTCTTCTCACTTTCTTGATTTTTTCCGGTTGCGCTATTCAAAAAATACTCTTTTGAAAAAGGCGCTGATTTCAAAATAATATTATAGGAAGGTTCGTTTTTGTCCCATTTGTCTGTTTTCTCCAATCGAATAATTGATTCGCGAACAAGAAACGCCAATTCTTTGAGCGTTTTATCGTTCAGCAATTCAAAATGAGAAATATGTCGTTTCGGTAAAATCGACGTCTCCATAGCGAATCGGCTGGCAAACGGGCAAAAGAGCAAAAATTGTTCCGTTTCTAGAATCACGCGGCTTTTGGAAGCGTCGCAACTCTTTTGTTTTGAATGAGTTGAGATTTCTTTTTGAATCGTGCTACACCAATAACATTGCCGATGCGTTTTTTGATACAAAACGGCGTTATTGAATTCCGTCAAAACCGAAGGCGGTACAAACGGCATGGCAATAATCTGACTGTGAGAATGCGGCAACGATGCTCCTGCTGCAACTCCGACATTTTTGAAAATAATAATGTATGCCCATTTATTTTCCGCCCGAAGTTCCTGGATTCGTTGACGATACATCAAAAACGCATTGCAAATTTCTTCGTCGTTAAATTGAGAAAAACTCCTCAAATGACGCGGCGTTTCGATAATTACCTCATGTTTTCCAAAACCCGCAAATGAAAAAATTTCGCTAGGATTTTTTATTCGTTCTTTCTGGTTCTCATAATTTAACAAATTTTCATTCGTTATTTCGCAAACAGCAGGATAGCGATTTGGCACAACGCGGGTTTTCCAATTTTGCGAGTTTTTTTCTGAATCTATTTCACGAAACGCCGCCGTCTCTGACGGCGTTTCCGTTTCATTTCCGGGACAAAATGGACACAATAAAAAAGTTTTTTCATCAGTTTCTTTAAAATGGGAAAATCCTTTGATTTTAATATCATATTCAAACTGATTGGGACGATTCGCGCGTTCTTCAGCGATAATCACCCAACGTCCCGTCAAAAAATCGTGGCGATATTCAGACATTATTCCATTTTATTTGTTTTTTACTCTAAATTTTCAGTAAAATTCCTCTTTTACTGAAACCGGCAATTTTGTACAATTCGGTATTGTTTATCGTCGGTAACTATTTAATATCGCAAAATAACCATAAGCGTCAATGAGCCGCCCCAAAATGCAAAAAATTTATTTCGTAAAATTGATTATCGTTTTTATTCTTGTTCTACATGCTACGTTTTCAGGATGTTCCACCGCGCAATCGCGGCGACGCGACCAGCGGATTGAAAATTTGGAGCGTCGCGTCAGTAAAATTGAATACGAGACGAACGACGCAATAGATCAAGAGAATGATTATGATTCCTATCTTCAAACGGCAAAATCTTTGCAAAAAAACAGTAAATAATCGTCTGTTATTTTATTGCGTCTTTGTTTTGATTTTAACGGCGTCGCCGTTGATTTCATTATCGCTGATAGCGCAATCGTTGGTTCTTCCCACGACAAAATATTATAAAGAATCGCCGTTTTCCGACGAGGAAACGGAATCTTTTTCTGCGGAAACATCCGCCGTTTCTTCATCATTACTTTCGTCTTCTTCCGCTTTTCAATTGTCGGAAAAAGTCCGTTTTACCGGCGGGGCTTTAGAAAATACCGATTTTCAAAACGTCCGTCGGCAACATTATGAAGAACTTTGGGGAACGCACGAATTTTCGGATGAAAAAAAAATGGAGGGCTGGAGCGGTAACAGTAAATTACGTTCCAAAGTTGAAAACGGTTATTTGCATCTGAAAATCAACGGCGAACAACCGTACATTTCTCGGAATTTTCAAGTTCCCGAAGGTTCGGTGCGCATTCAGTTTCGTATGAGAACGAAAACGCCGTCCGATTGCGTTTTCCGATGGTTGAGCGTAACGTCGCCGCGTTATCGCGACGATAAAATGGTGCGAGTCAAATTGATTCACGACGGTCAATGGCACGACTATGAAACCGAACTTCCCGTTCTAAGTACGTTAACAAATTTGGCGATTCAATTTACGGCGTCGGACGGCGAGTGGGATTTTGACGAGTTTACGCTTTGGATAAAACGGCTTCATCCGTTATCGGTTATCAATATGAAGCAGATAAACGATCGTCTCGAATACACGGTTGCCAATCAATCGGACGCAAGCGTTACGTTTGAATACGCCGGTCAAAAAGAAACGTTAGCCGCCGGTCAAAAAACCGTTTTAACAGCGGTTGCTGAAAATCATGATTGTCTCAAAATCTATACGCTCGCGCTCAAGCCGGACAATTACCCGGAACTTCATTATTCGTCTTGCCGTTACGATCCGGCGTTGGATTGTCAATGGTACGCAATGCCGTTGGGAAAATATTATTTTGAAGTTTCCGAAAGCGGAATTGCGGCGCGGATTCGTTATCCGAACAATCCTAAACCGCTTGCAATGATCGCGCCGCTTGTCCGCGACGTTTCCAAACTCCAAATTTTCGCCGCTGAAACTCGTCTGCCGCTTTTAACGAAAGCGGAACTCGACGACAGAAATCTTGTCGCGGAAGCGCACGATCAATTTCGATTAGTCGACAAAACGTTGATTTTTCGTTCGACGGAAACCGTTTTAACTTTGCGGACGAAAGAAAATCGTATTCAAATCGGAATCGAAGGCGAAGAAAATTATGAAGGTCCGGTCATTCGCGTAACCGGCAATATGCAGAACGCGCTTTTGGCGGGTTGCGAATATTTAAGTCCGCGAGATTCGAGCGGATCGGCAATCGACGTTGTTCCTCCTTATTCCGACCGTTTTCGTCCGCCCAAGTATTGGATGACGTCGCCGCTTGCCGCCGTAACGATTATTGGTTATGAACGTCCGGGAATTGACGACCTTTTTCCCAGTTCGACGATTGCGATGACTTGGGACGACATGAATATTCAACCGACGTTTGATATTCCGAATCAAGCGGACGGTACAAATGATATACGTATCTCTCTTTGCGCGCGAAACAAAATTGACGCGGAAATTTACGTCAGCGACGACACGATAGACAAAGCGATTCTTTGGTGCGTCAACCGGCGCGGACTTCCCGACGTCCCGCCTGCGCCGAGAACGCCCGCGCAACAAAAGAAATTGAATCTTGACGCTTTTACCGACATCTTATCCGGCGAAGACGGCGCGAGTTGGGGATATTGCGCCGAACCGGATTGGTCTCGAAAACCATACGACGCGATTGCATCTTCGATTTGGCGTTTGTCGGGAGAAATTGTTTTGCCGCAAAACGACGATTGGATTTCCGGCGGTTCGGCGATTCCTTCGGACTCGGTGCATTTTCTGAACGACCGGCTTTTGGAATGGGTTGATTCCCGACGGAAACAAGCAAATAAAATTCTTTCGGAAATGCGCGCGGACGGTTCTTTTATCCATCAAACGCGGTTTTCCGACTTTGAGAGAAACTCGCCGTCTTCTGGTTACAATGCGCGTCAAGCGTTGATATTGATGAGATATGTTCGTTTGACCGGCGATGAAGCGGTCTTTCGTCAATTGGAAAAAACGTTAGATTATCTCAAAGTATTTCGAGTTCCGCGCGGCGGACATTATTGGGAAACGCCGCAACATACGCCGGATTTACTCGCCGCTTCGCATCTGGTGAATTTGTATGTTTTCGCGTATGAATTTAGCAAAAAAGCGGAATATCTTGAACGAGCGCGGTATTGGGCGATTGCCGGTTTGCCGTTTGTTTATCTTTGGAGCGACCGACCGCGAATGCTTTATGCAACCGTGCCGATGTACGGAGCGTCGGAACGCGAAAGACCGGTTTGGTTTGGAATAGCGCAACCTTGGTGCGGTTGCTGTTACGCTTACGCGATTGCGGCGCTTTCCAAATACGACGACACTTTGGATTGGCGAAAAATTGCGCGCGGTATTTTGCATGCCGCCGAATCGATGCAATTTGACGCGGGACCTTACATGGGTTGTCTTCCCGACGGTTATTCATTAGAAACGCAAGAACCGGTTTCATGGAAAGTCAATCCGGCGGTATTGGTGAGTTTGCGTCAATTTTTCGACGCCGCAAACGACAATTACAGCGTCGTTGCGGCTCGCAATCTTCGCGTTATTTCTCCGTTTCCGGCGCGATTAACTCGCGACGGCGTTATGATAGAAGGAGCGCCGTTGGGCGTCGGTTACCAAATTCTTATCAATGGCAGTCAGGTCGTTAACGTACAAGGAACCGGCTCCCGCGATTTTGTCCCGCTGAAATGAATTGCTCCGGCGGTTTGTGCAATAACTTTTATTCTACCGTTGTTTTTCTTGGATTCGTACCGCTTTTCCCGCGTCGATTTCGTAACGCGACGTTCCTTTAACAATTTCAAGCGTCAACGGAGTTTTTGTCGGATCGGAATATTGCAGTTCGACCAGATTGAAATGTGGGTCGGGCGTACCTTTGGTACTGCCGTCGGACGATCCGAGCATACCGGGAATCGTTTCCATTTTCGATACGACCACTTTGTATCTGCCTATTGCAACGCCTTCATATTGCGACAACGTGTAAAGTTTCGCAACGCCGGAAGCGTCTGTGGTTCCGGCGGCGTTCCATTGACTTCCGTCTTCGGGAATCAGTGAAACATTCGCGTCGATAAGCGGCGTTTTTTCCTGTTGCACAAAAATGGAACACGCGACCAACGGCGGCGTCCCGTCGGGACGCGGTTTTCCGTTACATCCGAAAATCAGGAACATTAAAAGAAAAATCGAAACGGTTATTATTGAATATTTTATTGAATATTTCATGTTTTCATCCTTTTGTAAAATTGTAACTTGTATGTTTTTATACTTTTCACACTTTAAAATTCGTTTTTTAATTTTTTTTGCACGTGGAAATTTTCGGCGAGTAAAGTGCGTAATGCATGCTCGTGCTTTTTTATGTTTTTAAAAAAGCCCTTACAGGCTTGCGTGAAATCTGCGAACTTTTCGTAATATTTATTGTAGAATGTTGTCTTTTTAAAAAAATCTCCAAAGCCGCTCGATCAAGTTGAGATTCGGCGAGTAGGTTGGTAAAAAGAGAAATACAATGGCGCCTAAATCTTGTCGATACTCTTCTACTACTTTACTAGGACAATATTTTGCATTGTCCAGTATCATAGAAACAACGCCGTTTGGATGCCTCCGCGATAACTGTTCCATCAATCGTTTCATTGATTCGGAGTTGATTGAATCTGTAAAATCAACCTCGACTTCAAACGTATCAATGTTCACAGCGCCGTTGATATTCACTCGTTGACGACCTGAATTCGCCAATATTGTATGCTCAACTCCCTTCTCAAACCAACCATAAGCAGGA
>JAISZO010000426.1 GCA_031269105.1 Planctomycetaceae bacterium
GCGAAGATTGGGAAGATTATTGGATGTTGGTATCCAGCGACGGTTATGGAGAAGTCTGGACATGGACGTTGCCCGAAGGAGTAGAGAACGAAGACGCCGTTCGCGATTTTTCTTTTGCCGCCTGTGATGAGAGAGACTGCCCCATGAACGGAGGGAGTTGCTCGGTTGACGTGCATATTGCTTGGGCGGATTTTACTTTGTATGTTGATCCACCAGAACCAAGTCAATCTACTATCGTTGCTAATGGCAATGATGTTGGACATACATTTTTCAAGATAGATGTTGACCCATATATATTAGAGTTAGGTTTAATCTCTGGAGATACTTCAACATACGTAGGTATAGCATGGGGATTTTATCCAACAAATGAAAATATTTCAACTGAGGGTACTTACTTAGGAGGTTATACTAAATATGAATGTGATGGAGAATTACGAAATGACAGTTCTCATGGTTGGTATGTAAACAAAATATATAGTATTGAATCGTTAAGTAATCTCAATAGTTCTTTAAATGCTATTTATGCCTTTGCTAATAACGCAACAACGCCATTCTAGAGCAAAAATTCCGCTTGCGAAACTTTTCACTTTTAACTCGCTTCGCGGCAATCGTGGATTCTGCCAACCCCATGTTTTGCATGTGTAAACGATAATCGCGCGCGTCGGGCGTTATCTCATAGAGTTGTTTGTTTTGGCAGATTGAGGACATGTTTTTGCTACTTTCTATTCTTGCCGCTTTTGAGTGGAAGTTTTCCACTTCGCATTTTTCAATGTTCCTGCGCGATTTTGCCGTAATTTGGGGGGATTTTTCTTCTCCTTTGAGAGACATTCCCGCCAAAATGACAGTTTAGCAAGCGCTTTTAAGTCAAATGCTCTACGATAATTTTCAACAAGAGAACCCTCGTCGTCGTTGACGGCGGCAAATTCTATCCTTCTTTGGAATAGATTTTCATCAATAGCGCTTTTGGGGCTGCCCGCTTTCGCGGTTAAAATGCATTGACCGTATGAGGCGGTCAATTGACCAAAAGACAAAGAAGAGTTTGCAATTATCGTTTATCTATGCAAAACATGGGGCTGGCAGAATCCACGATAGCCGTGAAGCGAGTGAAAATATAAAAGTGAAAAGTTTCGCAAGCGGAATTTTTTGTTCTGGGATTGAAATAACCAATTTGTCCACTTTAAAAATTCTTCGTGATTCCTTCGCGATTCTTCGCGGCTTCGTGGCGAATGTGTTGAAAATCAACCCTCGAACCTGGTATCTGGCTACTGTCTTTGCGGCTTTGTGGTAAAATAAATTTCGAGATGTTGCCTTTCCTTAATATTGGACAGAAAATGGAATACGCTTTAGAAACGAAATCAAAAGAAAAATCACATGTTTGTCAAAATATGCGGAATGACGACGCCGGAAGCGGCGGAAAAATGTTTGGAACTCGGCGCGGATATGATTGGAATGATTTATTATCCGCCGAGTCCGCGTCATATTGAAGCGCCGCAAATTCGGGCGATTCTCGACGCCGCCAAACCGTTTCGTCAACGCGGGTGCAAAGCGGTTTTGGTGGTCGTCAACGCTTTGCCGGAAGAAATCGATTCGCGCATTGATTTTGTGCAATTACACGGCTCTTTGCAGGAAACGGATAAAATTCCTTGCCGTACAATTCGCGTTATCAAAAACGATACGGCGTTTCAGCGACAATGGAATCAGAAACCGACGGCTCGTCATTTGGAATCGCCGAACATTCCGCAGTTTCTTCTGGAAATGTCGAGCGGTATTCTTCCCGGCGGCAACGGCGCGGCATGGAATTGGTCGATGGCGAAACCGTTCTGCAAAAAATTTCCGACACTCCTGGCGGGCGGTATTACGCCGGAAAATGTTCGCGACGCAATCGCTCAAGCCGAACCGTTGGGCGTTGACGTTTCCAGCGGCGTTGAACTTTCGTCCGGCGTGAAAGACTTCGACAAAGTAAAAAAATTATTAGAACAATGTTTTTCGGCAGGTTAAAAATCCGTTCCAAGTATTTTCTCATAGAAAACGCAAAGACAACGTTGGAAAGAATAAAAATGTTCCCGACCCGTAAAACAACACGGCGTTAAAATTTTAACCCGAATTTACCGCCATCGCTTTTCCCGCCAAGTCCGCCTTTTAACGGACCTTTGTGCAGATTCTTGATCTTCGTTGTTTTTCCCGGCGTCATTTCGGTTGTTTCATCCGCCGCATTTTCGGTCGGAATTTGTTCCGGTTCCGGCGGAATCGTCAGTTGTTTCATCGAAAGAGCGATTCGTTTATTGATTTTATCGACCGACGTCACCAAAACGTCCACCGAATCGCCTTCCTGAACGACGTCGGAAACGCGATTGACCCGTTTCAACGAAAGTTCGCTGATATGAACCAATCCTTCAACGCCGGGCGTCAATTCCACAAAAGCGCCAAAATCCATAACTCTCGTAACCTTGCCGTGCGCTTTGGTATTTTCGGGAAACGTATTTTCAATATTCAACCAAGGATCAGACGTTTCATCGCGATAATTCAGGGAAATCCGATTCTTTTGGACGTCGATATTGACAATTTGCACGCGGATTCGCTGACCTTCGGAAATAACGTCGCTCGGATGACGAACCCGTCCCCAAGCCAAAGCGCCGATTGGAAGAAAACCGTCTATTCCTCCTAAATCAACAAACGCGCCGGTATCAATCAGCTTCCTTACTAAACCATCTCTCGTTTGTCCGATCTCTAATTCCGAGAGCAATTTCTGCCGATTTTCTTCATTTTCTTTTTCTAAAAGCGCGCGATGACTCAACACCAAATTCCGCCGCGACGGATTACATTCCGTAACAATGCACGAAAGTTTTTGTCCGACAAAAGGTTGAGCGTCTTCGACGCGAAACGTTGAAATCTGGCTCATCGGAATAAAACCGCGCAACTTATTGACTTCGCATTCTAATCCGCCGACGTTGTGTCCGGTAATTTTCGCCTCGACAATCATGCCGGTCTCAATCTGCGACCAATCCGTAACGTCGGAAGCCGCAAGCGGTAACGACAATTCGTACAAGCCGTCGTCAATAAGAAATCGTACAACAATGACCTCAATCGTTTCGCCGACCGTCGGATTTTCTTTGAATTGTTTGAGCGGTACCGCTCCTTGTTCGCGTCCGCCCAAATCTACAAAAACGTTTTCTTTTCCAACCAATGCAATTTTTCCGGTTTGTTTCGTTTCCGTTTCGATAAGCGCCTGCGACGCAACCTGATCGATATTTCCAAATATCGCGCCAAGTTCCGTCTCGTTGAACAATTTTTCGTATTCTTCCTGCAAATCGTCAGGAAGTTCGCCGCGAATTGTCGGCGCCGGAACGTTCACATGAGAACGTAACGGCTTTGCTTCAAACGGTTTATTTTCAATATCCTGAACAATGTCGTCGTCATCGTTTTCCGGCTGACGGGGCGGTTGCCGCTCAATCTTGCGACTTTGACGACCGGTTTGGAACTGTTCGGGAGAGCGATTTCCGGCGACGTTATGTCCCGAAATTCCCGAATTGTCCCCATAATCCTTAAAATTCGTTTCCCGCGAGTTGCGTTTGCCTCCGTCGGACTTAAGCACGCCGGAATCCAGATTTTTCTCCCGATAAGATTGCGGGGAATTCTCTTCCGATTTTTTAATTTCTGAATCAAAGACGACTTGCCCCGTCTTTAACGGCGGTTTTTGAAGAGAGGAATTTTCGCCGCCGGACGATATTCCGTTTTCATTGCCCGCCGCCGGCTTATTTTGCTGCGATGCCGAACGGTACGCGTCGGGATTTCGCTGCGATCCGATTAAGATTCGCTGTCTGGGCGGAGTTGGCGAAGAAGACGCGGAATGATCGCGCGGGGAATCATTGTTGTCGGAAGTGTTGACAGGATCAACAGTTTCATCAGAAAAAGACATGTCGGATTTTTGAAATAAGCAAGAGTTTTTTTAATAACCGGACGTCGCAAACGGCAACGCCGTACATAGATTGTTCAAAACAACTCTCTCTATTTTACCCTTGAGTGAGAAAAAAAGAACCCCCCAAAAAAATTTTCTTGGCGCTCCTCATTTGGAAAATAAAATTTGAATAGGATTAGACCAAATCTTCAAAAGTTACATTTTTGAAAAAACAATTTGAACGGTTGGAATAATCGGTTTTTCGAACAAGGCGGCGGTATCGGCGGCAACGATAAGGACAAAGAAATCCGGCGGTATAAGATTGCGGCGAATCAAAACGTCAAAGAACAAACATATCGGAAACTTCGTAACGCGACGCGATATAAAATGGCAACGATTCCCCAAGAATTTTTTCATGCGTTCTGCAAACAAGATCGGGATGATTGCTTTCAGCGGAGATGTGTCCAAGACACGCCCAGCGCAAACGCGATTTCGCGGAATCCAAAAGTTTTGCCGCTTCCTCGTTGGAGATATGACCGCCTTTTCCCTTAATGCGTGCTTTGGTTTCTTCGGGATAATCGCAGTACTTCAACTCGTGCGGATCGTAATTACTTTCAAGCAACACCGCGTCGAGCGATTGAACCGCTTCTTTCAAATCGTGAAACGGATGTCCCAAATCGGTCATAATACCAAAACGAACATGTCCGTTATCAACAATAAAAACAACGCCGTCCGCCGCGTCGTGCGGCGTGCGAATCGTTTCAATGCGAACGTCGCCGATTTGCAGCGTTTCTCCCGATGTAAAATGACAAAGATGTTCGATTTCGCCAATATGTTTTTTTCTTCCGGCAACCTGATAGGTTTGTTCCGTCGCCCAAACCGGCAACTTAAATTTTCGCGAAAAAACGCCCATATTTCCGGCATGATCATAATGGTCGTGAGAAATCAAAAGAGCGTCTATCGAACAGGCGTCGACGCCGTGAAATTCCAAACGTTCTTTTGCCCGTTTCGCGCTGATTCCCGCGTCGAACAAAAGCCGCGTCTTTTGGGTTTCAACAAAAATGCAGTTGCCATTGCTCCCGGATTGCAGCGAAACAATCCTCATCGTTTCTTGCGTCGTCTTTTTTGAGAATGAAATCATTGTGAAAATCCATTTCTTGTTTTGTTCGGGTTCGTCTCGTTTTGCGTTTTTGATTTCAATTTGTCGCCCGCTTTTTGCTCGTCTATTAACGAATGACCGCGGCAACCTCTCTCATCAATTTGAGAATCAAAACCGCGTCGAATCGGCGCTACTGTAACTTAAAAAGAAAAGGGAAATAAAAAAAGGACAATAACAACAAACGTAAACGACAATCATCAGAAAAAATACAAACGAAATCAAATTATCGTAAAAAAATATAAATTGACAACCACCGCCCAAAAAAAATGAGAGAACTCTAATAAATTTTTATTATGCGGAAATTGCACTTGACTCGTTGCGGTTTTTATTTAATAATCCTACTCTGTGAATTATTTTTCGTCTCTTGTATTTTCGTTTCGCGTTTATGTATGTTCAAAATTCCTTATCGCCATAACTATTTTTTGATTGTGTTTTTTTTGATTTTTGCCGTCGTTTGTTTGTCCGGTTGCTGTCTTGACAATGAACGATGGCGAAAACCAAACTTTTTACATCCCGGTACGCTTGAAGAACAACGTTACAATATGAACCTTTCAGACACGCTTCCGGCTCCGGGAATTGGAATCGACAAAAGCGGATTACGTCCGCGAGACGCCGATCGTCCTTGGGATGCGTTTTCCCCTAAAAGCGAAATTTATCTTGCTCCCGCCGAAAAATCAGAATTGATACAGCCGTAAATTTAACCGTTTTTTCGGCAGTTTTATACTATGCGAAAATTTTCCGACGTCTATTATCTCGTATCTCGCGTTTTTTCTTTTGCGCGGACGTCCGATTCTTTTTGCAAACGTCCCAAAACGTAACGCGGGACGCGGCAGCGGAATACGGCGCGGTCGTTTTCGTAATTCCGCGACAGGACTTCGCCCTCTTCGGCAAGATACGCCGCCAAGCGTCCGTTGGAAACTGGCATATCAACGTCGAGAACTAAAAATTCGCGACTCAACGCGTCGCTAACCGCCGCCGCTAACCGATCCAATCCTTCTCCGGTCTTTGCGCTGATAGGAATCGCCTGCGGATAATGCGAAAGCGCTCGCTCTAATTTTTCAGGCGAAGATTCCAATGCGTCGATCTTATTGAGAACCAGTATCGTGTCTTTTTGTTCAATCCCGATTTCTTCCAAAACGCGATACGCCGACGTAATTTGTTCCATGACTTCCGCATGACTTGCATCGGCAATGTGAATCAACACGTCCGCTTGCGTCGCTTCTTCAAGCGTTGCGCGGAAACTCGCAATCAAATCGTGCGGTAAATTGCGAATAAATCCCACCGTGTCGCTCAACAACACCGGTCCCCAGCCGGGAAGCCGCCATCGCCGCGTGCGCGTGTCGAGCGTCGCAAAGAGCAAATCTTTAGCAAACACGTCCGAGTTGGTCAGCGCGTTCAAAACCGTACTTTTTCCGGCGTTTGTATAACCGACCAAACATGCCGCGCGGGTTCCGCCGCGTCCCGCCACTTCCCGCCGTTTGCGTCCGTGTATTTCGGCGAGCAGGATTTTCAGTTCGGCGATACGTTTTTGCGCCAGCCGTCTATCGACTTCAAGCTGCTTTTCGCCCGCTCCGCGTTGCGTTCCGGTTCCGCGCTGACGTTCCAAGTGCGTCCACATTTGTTTCAATCGCGGCAGCGAATACTCAAGCTGCGCCAATTCGACCGCCAGCCGCGCTTCGTGCGTTTGCGCGCGAGTTGAAAAAATATCGAGAATCAACTCTGTTCGGTCAATCACTTTCGTTTTCAACGCCTTTTCGAGATTCCGCGTCTGACCGGGATTCAGATTGGCGTCAAAAATCACGAGATCGGCGTCCAACGACGCGATCATCTGCTTGAGTTCTTCCACTTTGCCGTAACCGAGATACGTTGTTTTATCCGGCATATTCCGGCGTTGCGACAGTTGCCCAACCACCACCGCGTTTGCCGCTTCCGCCAAACCTTTCAGTTCGTCAAACGCAGCGTTATTTTGATGTTCCGGCGTCGCAGGTTCATCATAATCGCGTTTTTCGCCGGAAAGCGTTACGATAACAAGAATCGCCCGCTCGCTTACGACGCTTTCAACACGGGTCATCCGGTCGATTTGCATCGAGACGTCGGAAATTTCGAGAGATTCAAAAGGAGAAGATTCCATAAATTACGCCTTAATCATTACAAAACCAAAATTTGCGGCAAATGAAAACAAACCCTCATCGCCGTCTCAAAAAATCGGAGAAAATTATTTTTGCTTGAAAATGATTAAGTTACAAACGCATGGAACGAACTTTCTATTCTATTGTTTTTTTTCGTAAAAAGAAAAGCGCCAAAAATCAAGACATTATTTATAACATAATTTCTCGACGATTCAAGCGCCGAGAAAACAAATTTTTTCGATTTTTTGGCAAAAAAGTTGCTTTTATTCTTGGCGCTTAAATTTGACTTGCTTATAATTGTTTAAAATTTTTACGCTATTGTTATCTAGATTTTCTATTGGGAATTTCGTTTTGCTTTCTCAAGATGATGAACTTGATCTTTCGTATATTCTTCACGTTTGCGGGAGTTTTTCGATTTATGACAAAATATATAATGACGCATTCTTTGATCATTTTGTTTTTTTCTCACTTATCTTTTGCAGCGGATAATAATCTCGTAATCCCGGAAGATGTAAGGAAAACATTGGAACAAAACGCAGCGCAACTTAATCCAATTTCATTGGTTTGGAGACAGTAGCGTTCGTCTCCTCGGGTGAATATTGATTCGTTTTGTCAATATGTTAAGGCAGATCCGGGATTATATAATTTTTTTGAACCGGAAGATTATGTGTTTATGGGACAAAATGGCAATGTTTATTTGTTTACGCATAAAAAAGATGTGACAACAAATGTCAATTCAACCAATGACAATATTCCCCCAAGGGCAACGATAAAAGGCGTTAGCTTAATAGACGGCTTTTATGAGTGTGCAAAAAATGATCATACTTTTTTTAGCGGAAAAAGAGATAAGAATGACAAAGGCGATCAAACCAATCCTAAAGAGTTGTTTACTTAGTCGTCCCTGAAAAAGCGAATATCCCTTAAAAAATAGGGTTGACGAGCGTTTTTTGTTTGTTAGAATTTGCAAGTTGTTTTTTGCAAAGCAGCGTATTTCAAAAAACTGCGACAAGACGAATTGTTTCGTAACCGGCGTGATCGAATTGGCGAAGAAAAAATGAAAACGCTTATCGCCGAAACAATCCGCCCGGCGCTTGAGAATCCATTCGTTTCTCCTAAAGAACTCTCCAAGACCGTTGGCGATACGACGGTTCAAGAGAAAAACATCACGTATCCGACCGACGCCAAACATTCCGATCGCCAAAAAAAATCGTAAAATAAACTCTCTCTTTTTTTCAGGGGCGACGACTTACAAAATTTTTTGTCTTAACATGCCGCTTTGAAAACAAAAAGTAACTATCCCGCATAGAGCAATGAAATCAACGTATTTTGCATTTCTTCGATTTGTTTGTCGCTGGGTTGAACGATCGTAACCAAATAATTCGTTTCTCGTTTTGGATAATAAAGAATCATATTTTTGCGTCCATCTTCGGCGGTTTCTTCTTTTTCGAGCCGCAAAATTCGCCGCCGAATCAAAAGTAACGCTAATACGTAACGCATTTCCCGCTTGTCTAATTGATCGCTGATTTGGTCAAATAGATTTAATAAAATATCATTGGGAGCAAGTTTGAGTTTATTATCATTTTGTCCCGCCAATCGCGATTTCCAATAACCAATTAACTCGACGTCTTTGTCCGACGGCGCTCCTTCCCAACCGTCTTGCGAATAATCAAGACGTTTGACATTTCCCTTATTATCTTCAAAAAGCACGGAAAAGAACCACTCGCCGGGTTTCAATTCGCGGCGAGTGGAAGCGCATATTCGGGAACATCGCGGAATATCAAAATTGAGCATTTCGTTATTCTCATATTACGGAATCTGTACGCCTTCAATGAGCCAGCCGCCGTCTTCCACCGTTCCAACGACTCCGGCTGTCCCGAAATATTGCCGGATTTTTTCAAATTCCGGCAACAAAGCGCCGTTAAAAATATTTTTTTGAGTCGCTTTGTTTTCCGGCGACGCTATTGCCTCGCGAATAACGACGCCAAGAATGGTTTGCGATTCCGACATTTTTCCCTGACGAATTAATTCATATGTCGGTTCAATCAAATCGCCCGAATGCGCGAAAATCTGCATAAAATGGTCGCCTTTTCCGGCGTCCAATTTCTCCAGCAATTGTATGTGCGCCGCATAATCTTCCGATTTGCCAACAGACGTTTCTTTGTGCGACGGATCCAGCGCCAGCGCAAGATCATCCATGTTATTACTGATAAAAATACAACCCTGCGCGACGGTCAAAGCTCCTTTATCAAAAAATAATTCGCGGGCGATTTTCCCGGATTCTTTGCTTTCAGAATCTTTTCCCGTCGTCGTCGTTTTATTTCGCTGTATGTTGGTTCCGGTTGAGCGGGCGCCGCCGGGAACGATAGAATTTCGCCTTCTTGCCGATGAAGACGACGACGCGGAACTTGTTTTATCTTCCGGTTTTGATTGCCAGAAAATCAAACCGTTTTTTTCAATTTTTTTTGCGTCTTGTTCGCTGCTTAATAATTTATCGAGCGCGGCTTTGACTTCCGCCTCTTTTTCCGGTTTCAACTCCAGCGCGGCGATAAAACGAGAACTGTCGGTCGAAATTGGTTTCTGAAAATGCGACGTTAATATTAACCGGCTGCCAAGAAGAGAAATCAATTCTTTTTGAATATCAATTTGTTGCCGATATTTATCTTCTTTGAACGCCTGAAGAACTTGTTCCCACACGCCGGGTTCGTCCACAACGTTGTCAAAGATTGGTCCGATATTTTCAAAAATCGCCTGCGGATCAATGTGTAAAATTGTAAAGCGAGCCGCGTCGTTGGGCAGCCATTCCGGTAATGCAAAATTGTCGTTGTTTTGAAAACTCAACATTTTTATCGCCGCGCCGACATGCGGTTTCGGCGCGTAAACCATCGTACGAAACGCCAATTGACCGTTTTCTGTCGCCAGATCAAGAATACCACCGGCGCCTTGAATCTCTTTGAAACCGTGAGCGGCTAATAATTCGTAAGCGTCAATTTGTCCGGGCGCTTTTTTCACGGACGTTTTTTCTTCTTCGGTCAATGTGCGTATTGCCGCGGCAAATTCTAACGGTTCGATATACCAATGAAAAAGCGGCGTCTCCGCGTGAAATTTTGATTTTTGCGTTACTCTCGCCATAATCGCTTGATAAGCCGGTTTCTCTTTAAGCGGCGACGAATGATCGCCGTTTAAACGCGCGACAAATAAATCCGCCAAATGATGTTGATCGGTGATAACAAGCATATCTTGCGTCACCAAATAAATGGCAATTCCGCCTTTCGGATTTTTTTCCGTAACGGGAAAAGTAAAATATGTTTTTATCACTTTGGACGCTCCGTCAACCGGCGACGTGGCTTTGGCGACGTTCTGTTCCGTCAATTTCTGACCGATTTGCTGTAGAAAATCCAACGTTTCCGTGTTACGTCCATTGACGCCGACAACCAACACGAAACCGGGCGTTTTTCCCGGCGCTGCAATTAAACCGCCGCTAACCGAACCTGTGGGAAGAGATTTTAGATCGTCAATCGATAATCCAACGCGTTTTATCCAATTCGTTTCGATCTGTTTTTGAAGTTCTTCGCCGGCTGGTTTCATAAGCGGATATTTCAGCAATTCGCCCAATCGCGTTTTTTGCCATTGTTGTTTGAACGCGTCAATGCTCGTCACTGAAAAATATCCTTGCGTCGTTCCCGGAAACAAAATATCGGGCGATACTTGAGCCGCCGCAAAACGGCATGAAATCATCAGAAAAAGCGAACACAACACGACAATTTGTTTTTTTAACACAGAATATCTCCTTTACAGAGTTGAATTTTTGTAGTAATGGTTAATTGGGGAGTGAATTCTAAAAACTTTTTTACTTTACGCCGTTGCTTCTTTGCGAATAAGTTTACTGTTTTGAGAGATTCGATTTGGCGAAATTTTATAATTGTTGTATCTCAAGAGATACAATCTCGTTGATTTTTCATATATATAACAATTTTCGCATTATGATTCCAGAGCATTTTATGAGTTTTTACCGAATTTTCTGAAATTATTATCGCCGTTCACAATAAACGCCGACGATTCGAGAACGCAAACAGTATCGTCTGTTTAATAGGATTTTACAGAAAAATATCTGGAATTGAAATATCCGGCGCATGAAATTCAACCGAATTTTTCGTGTTTGGGACTTTTTGACCGGAAATTCGACGGAATCATTACTTAAAATACCGCATAATCAACTCGGTAACGACGCGGTGTCCTTTTTCGTTGGGGTGGTTGATTTGACTCAAATAATCGCGGATATTTTCGCCGTTTTGAACTCTTTCCTTGAACGCGGCGTAACTATCCGCAAGCCCAACGCGGTATTTCGCCGCCAGTTCCCGAATTTGTCGAGCGTGCTGCGCAAGCGGAGTCTTGTCGTCAAGAATATCCGCCGACCAATCCGGCGTCGGCGTGAGCAGAATGACTTTGATATTCTGCGCGAGAGCCGTTTCAATCATCGTTTCCCACGCCTTCTTCGCGCGTTCCAATCCGATTCCTCTGTCGTTGAGCGCGTAATCGATGAAAATCACGTCGGGACGATGCGTCAAGACGTCGCGTTGAAAGCGCGCCGCTCCTGATTCCGATTGTTCGCCGCCAATCGACGTGTTAATCGCGTTCAGCACGGCAAAAGGATAGACGTCCTTGACCGCCTGATGAACAAGCGCCGGATATGCCTGAAACGACCGCACCTCCGGCGTTTTGAAATAACCGGCGGGAACGCTGTGTCCGTGAAAAACAAGATTCGCCGTCTTGTTTTTGGGCCATTGAATTTTCAGGTCTTGTTTGATTGCGCCGAGATAAGACGCGGGATCGGCGACGCCGTTTTCCAATGTTTCCGCCGCCAAAATTGCGCGGGTTCCGCAAAAAAGAATCAAAAGTAAGAAGAAACGTTTTTTCATGTTCTGTTCCTTGCGTTGAATTTTTATTTTTGATGGTTGATGGGATTTTATTTTCGTTGGTCAATTGTATTGTAAGAGTCGCGCAGCGGCGGCGTGATACATAATCGGCAATGAAACCGCCGGAACATACCGTGCCGCTAAAATCATAAGCCCCGCAGAGGCGAAACGATATGAAACGCGACACAAAATTCCATCGGTCAACGCAGTTGATTGACGCGGCGGTTCGTGGAAGCGAAGCGACCGCATTCGTCTCGCGGGATTTACTTGTTACTCAAAATCTCGAAGAAATCCATCTTATCAAACGTTTATTTTGTCGTCAAGTCAAAAGCGTAATGTTTTTTCCTTTCCTTTTTCGACAGTCAGCATTTCTTGAGATTGCGAACCGTATTTCGGCGGAATCGAATCGCGGGTTTCGACTTTTGTTTCCATCGGATTGGCGTTCTCGACTATTTAGTCGTTCCTGAAAAAGCAAATTTCCCTTAAGAAATACACAGTTGACGAGCGTTTTTTGTTTGTTAGAATTTGTAAGTTATTTTTTGTAAAGTGGCGTTTTTTCTCCAAAACCTTGCAAATTTTATTCAGATTCTTACTGCCGTTGTAACTCCATAAAGCATAATATTTTATGTCGAATCCTTTTTTTTACTACAAGGATTTCTACAAGATAAAAACCTCTTTCGTTTTGAACGCAAAAACAAAAGAAAGAATCTCAAGCGAAATCGTCTGTTGACTTGTTAGATACTGTTGCAAAAAAACAGATGTTGTCGCTTCCCGAAGCCGCCTTAGGGATTTACGGACGGACGCTTTGGAATTGTTTTGGCGAAAGAGCAAAGGACATTGTTTTTGTTATTCTCGAAAAGGGAACGCCGGAAGAAATCAGAGAAAAACGGGAGCAATCCCTCAAAGTTTCACTTCATCCATCCCCCGAAAGTCGCATTTTTTAAGTATCTATCGATATTTGTTCCGCATTTCCAGTCGTCGCATTCAATTTGTTGCGTCGCATGGC
>JAISZO010000017.1 GCA_031269105.1 Planctomycetaceae bacterium
ACCAATCCGGTTTCAACGGACCAATCAGCATGGAATGCGAAGGTCAAGGCGGACCGCTCATTGAACGGTCGCTGGCTTGGATTCGCAAAACGTTAAAGGAACTCGGAATTGAAGAGGAAAACGAAAAGTTAAAAATGAAAAACTAAAAGTTGGACAAATGATTATTTCAATCGCAAAGTTAAAAATTTCGCTTGCGAAACTTTTAACTTTTAGTTTTTAATTTTTCAATAAAATAACGTTAATAGCAAAAAGACAATAAAACAACCTGACGACCTGATTTACCAAAACGACTTTCAATCTCTCAAAAACATACAAAAAAGGAGATACTCTCATGAAAACGATTCTTTCCCTTTTGTTTGCCGCCGTGACTTTTTCGCAAATATTTGCAGAGGACGTGAATCCTTTTGCCGGTGCAAAAAACAAGACAAGACGTCGAAACAACGGCGCGTCAGGAAATGCAAAAATTTAATCCCAAAGACGGAATAGGACAACTTGATGTGTCCGTTGGCAACCTATTACTTAAGGCGGCGGAACGGTTGACCGAACTTGCCCAATCCGACGACGACAGAGGAAATGCGGCGGCGGCAAAATATCAGGGATTGACTTTTCTTATTCGCGGTTATTCCGAACAAAAAAAAGACGTTTCGGAATATGAAAAACAATTATCCAGCGCTTTTGACGAAGTTGAGAAATATACTCGCAGTCGTCAAAAACAGCAAGTTCTTTATTATGGAAAAAGTTTGATGAAAAAATGTATGCTTCGTGTACGGATGTTTCCGATCCGTTGACTAAAGCGAAATTTGACTCTCTGTTGAAAGAGGTTTTGCAATGGGCGTTAAAGTTTGCGAACGATGAAAGAGAAGTAACGGTACCGTATATCCGTTTTGACGGCGCGTTATGGAGGAGACCGGAGTTTAAGCCGACATTGGTAAAAGAATGGACGGCATTTGTTCAATCCGATGCGTGGAAAGACGTCAATTCTGAAGTGCGTAAGGCAGCTTTGAAAATTCCCAGCGCAATTGAGACGACAGCAGGTTGGCAGCGATCCGAAACTTTACGGGCAGACATTTGATAACGAGGTTTTTGACTGGAATGCGTATCGGGGCAAGGTCATATTGATTTTACCGCTTCGTGGTGCGGTCCGTGCAAACAAATTCTTCCGCAGTTCAAAAAAAGTTATGAAAAATATCATGACGATACGCTTTATCATCTCGCCCCGTGCGGGGCTTTGATTGTTTTCGCGCGACGCGAAACAACTGGAAATACCATGGATTCTGCTTTCGGAAGAATTATCAAAACAGGCGGGACTTCCGAGATACGCCGACGAGTTCGGTTTTCGCGGAGTACCGCTCATATTGCTTTGCGATCAACAGGGAAAAATTGTCACAACAAATCATAATGAAGTCGATACCAAAGTTGCAGAATTGCTGAAGTGACAAAAGTGATTTTGGAATATTCAAAAAGTATCCGTCTCTTTTAATTTTTATAAGCGACGCGAATTTTGGAATTTATACTTCAATTTTCATCAAACGAGCCAATCCGCAAACAAAACCTTCGACGGCGCGATAGTCAAATAAAACAATTCGCGCAATGTCAAAAGCGTTTCAATCGCCCTATCGCTATAAACAAAAGGACGTCCGACCTTGCACGCTTTATTTTCGCGACGCCATTGTTGAATCGCCTCGTCGAAAATCCAAAGCGTAAAATCGCCGCGATTGACAAGAGCTTGGTTGTATTCTTTCCAATGGATAATTTTCTATTCTTTTTTAACGCTTTTTGCGACATGCTTTACCTCGTAACATGAGTGAATCTGAACAAAAATCTAACTCGACTACGCAGGAAAACTCAAAAAAGATGGACTTTTTTGAAAAAATTATGCGACAAGACCATTTTATACTCTTTTCGCTAACGAAACAGCGCTTATCAAGTTGGCGTCGCTGTTAAATCCTAAATTCCAATCGTTCAAAATAGCCGTATTGTTGGCGAATGGAGTATAGAGAGTAAAAAACTTATTTTTTAACTCAAAAGTTTTCAATATAAATTTCTAAATAGTTTCAATTTAACAAGTTATGTTTTATATAATTCTTCGCGTCTTTTGTTGTGAATAAGGGATTGACGCGCATCGTAAATCTTTCAAAACGCGACATTGCATAAGAACTGAATACTTGTATAATACAACGAATGCAAGCAATGTTTGTCTATTTGACGCAATTTGTCACCTTAACTTTTCGGAAAAAAATTTTAAATAAAAGAGTACAATCTCATGAAATTTACCACGCCGCGAACTCAATTTTCGCAAATCTTTCAATTAACGGCGTCCGTCGCTGCGACACGCGATGTGAAGCCAGTGATGCAAAATGTGAAAGTCAAAACAGAATCCGCCGCCGACGCACAACAATTAGTGTTGATGGCGACCGATGGAGAAATTGGAATACGCAAGTCTGTGACGCAATGCACTGTTGCCGAAACGGGCGAAGCGATTATTCCGACAAAGCGAATGAAGTTGATTTTGCAGGAGGTAACGTCTGGAAATGTGGACGTTAGTAGCGATTCGCAGTTGATGACGGTCGTATGCGATTCGAGTCGTTTTCAACTGACAACGCAGCCGACAGATGAATTTCCTGAAGTTTATCCGTTTGAAGAAACCGCTTATCATGAAGTTTCCACCGACGTTTTCCGCGAGTTGGTTAAGCGGACGGTTTTTGCGACGGAAACGGAAAGTTCGCGTTACGCACTCGGCGGCGTGTTGCTGGAAATGCTCGACGACAAAATTATTGGCGTGGCAACCGACGGTCGGCGGCTGGCGTGTCAGGAAATCAGCGCGTCGTCGGTTGGCGGGCATCTCTCCGAAGGAACCGCTATTGTGCCGCCGCGCGCGTTGAGTTTAGTCGAAAGAGCAACAACAGACGAATCGCCGACAATCAAAATCAATATGAGTTCCAACCGCATGTTGGCAAATTCGCAAAACACGACGCTGTTTACACGTTTGATCGAAGGGCGTTTCCCAAAATGGCGGACTATTATGCCGAACGTAACCGACAGAATTTGCGTTCCGCTTCCGGTTGGCGGATTTTATTCGGCAGTGCGTCAAGCGGCGATTGTTACTTCGGAAAAACAGCCGGGCGTTATTTTTCAATTCAGCGAAGGAAATCTCGTGTTACAGGCGCAAGGCGCGGAAATCGGCGAATCGGTTATTGAAATGCCGATCGCCTATCAGGGACAACCGTGTAATGTTAAACTTGATCCGGCGTATTTGATTGACTTTTTGCGGGTCTTGCCGTCGGAAAAAACAATCGACGTTTATGTCGCCAACGACGGTCCGATTGTATTCAAAACAGACGACGATTATACTTATATTTTGATGCCGTTGACGTGAGAATAGTTGTTTTTGCGCGTTTCGTAGAAAATTCCAATGACTATTTCTAAAATAAAAGCCGTCGCGTTTGATTTGGACGGTTTGATGTTTGACACGGAAAAAAATAATTACCGCGTTAATTGCGAACTGATGCGTCGGCGCGGACGCGAATATACCGACGAACTCTGTCAGGCAGTTATGGGAACGCCGCCGAAAGCGTCGTTCATGATGATGATTCAATGGTATTCGTTGAACGACGCATGGCAAGAAATGCAAAAAGAATCGGATGCGATTTTCCTCAAACTGATTGAAGAAGAAGGAGTCGAGCCGATGCCGGGTCTGTTTGAATTATTGAATGAAATTGAACGACGCAAAATTCCAAAATGTATTTGTACTAGCAATACGCCGTATTTTGCTCGACTGATTTTAGATGCTTACAATATGGCGCCGCGATTCGATTTTATTTTGACGTCGCAAGACATTGTTCACGGCAAACCGAATCCTGAAGTTTATCTCAAAGCGGCGGAGCGTTTTGAGATTGAGCCGTCGTCATTGATGGTATTTGAAGACAGCGTACAAGGTTCTTTGGCGGCTCGCTCTGCCGGAGCGTTTACGGTGGTTGTTTTGGCAGACCATAATAAAACGCAACATTTCCCGCACGCATCGCGGATTGTTCATCAGCTTAATGCACCGGAGATTTTGGGTATTTTGACGCGTTCGTTTTTACAACGGGAAGTATAACAATCTTATGACTTCCAACTGGCAAGATCAAATAAAAAAACGGAAAATAAGGTTGGATGAAGCGGCGGTCAGCGCCGCTCCAGTAAAGCGCTTTTCTTATTTCTTTCCTTGCTTCCGCTCTTTGATAATCTCTTCCTGAATCGCCGACGGGACTCGCTTGTATTTGAGAAATTCCATACTGAACGTTCCTTGTCCCTGCGTTAAACTGCGGAGATTCGTCGCGTAACCAAATGTTTCGGCAAGCGGAATTTCTCCTTCAATAGTCGTCGTTGATCCAAGCGTTTCCGTTATCGTCACCAAGCCGCGTCGTTGATTCAAATCGCCGACAACGCTTCCCTGAAAATGACTCGGACATTCGATTCCGATTTTCATCACTGGTTCAAGAAGCGTCGGTTTCATGTCGGGAAATTTTTCACGCAACGTCGTTTGCGCGGCAATTCGGAACGCTAAATCGCTCGAATCCACCGTGTGGTACGAACCGTCGTTGAGAATCACTTTAAGATTGACGACCGGAAAACCCGCCACAGGTCCTTTTTCCAGCGAGGCGCGGAATCCCTTTTCGACGGCGGGAATGTATTGCTGCGGAATCACGCCGCCGACAATTTTTTCTTCAAAGATAAACGTTTCGCCCGACTCGTCGTCTTCAGGAATCGGCGACATGATTCCCGCGATATGCGCGAATTGCCCCGAACCGCCGGACTGTTTTTTATGCCGCACGTCGTAAGCAATTTCACGAGTCGGAGCTTCGCGGTAACTGACTTTCGGCGGACTGGTTTCCACGTCAACATTATATTCGCGGCGGATTCGCTCGACATAGACGTCAAGATGCAATTCCCCCATACCCGCCATCAGCGTTTCGCCGGTTTCCGAATCGGTGGAAATCGTGAGCGTCGGATCTTCCCGCCGAAAACGGTACAACGCTTTGGCAAGTCGGTCGGCGTCTTTCGTTTGTTTGGAACGAATCGCAATTTGAATCACCGGTTCCGGCACATACATCGATTCGAGCGTGCAATATTTCGGCTCGGATGCGTAAGTGTCGCCGCTTGCGGAATTGATACCAATCACCGCGACAATATCGCCCGCAACCGCGCGATCGACGTCTTCGCGTTTGTCGGCGTGCATCCGAAGAATCCGCCCGATTCGCTCTTTGTCGCCGCTTCGCTGATTGTAATACATACCGCCTTTTTCAATCGCGCCTTGATAAACGCGCATATAAGTCAGCGTTCCAAAAGCGTCGTCAACAATCTTAAACGCCATAGCAACCATCGGTTTTTGATCGTCCGCTTCGAGCCGCATTTTCGCGTCGGGATCGTCTTTTTCCGCTCCGGCGCGGTACGCGTAATTTTCTACGTCGTCCGGCGCGGGCAAATATCGGCATATCGCGTCGAGCAACGGTTGAACGCCTTTGTTTTTATAAGCGGTTCCAAGAAAAACCGGCGTCAATTGACGACTCCAAACCGCTTCCCGAATAATCCGATGCACCAAATCTTCCGGCGGTTCTTCGTCCGAAAGCAGCAGTTCCATTAGTTCGTCGCTGAACATCGATAACGCTTCGAGCAACTCGGTACGCGCCGCATGATATTCGTCGAGCATCGCGGCGGGAATCTCTTCTTCGCGGATTTTTTCGCCTTGATCGCCGCCAAAATAAACCGCTTTTCCGCGAATCAAATCCACGACGCCTTCAAAATTCGTCTCTTTTCCGATGGGCAACTGCATGAGTTGAGCGGCGCTGTCGAGTTTTTCGCGGAGTTGCTTAACGACGCGAAACGGATCGGCGCCGATTCTATCCATTTTATTGATAAACGCCAAACGCGGCACTTGATAGCGTTTCATCTGGCGGTCGATGGTGATGGATTGCGTTTGCACTCCCGCAACGCTGCACAAGACCAACACCGCACCGTCGAGAACCCGCAAACTTCGTTCGACTTCGACCGTAAAATCAACGTGTCCGGGCGTGTCGATCAAATTGACGACATGATCGTTCCATACAACCGACGTTGCCGCGCTGCAAATCGTGATACCGCGTTCCTGTTCCAACTCCATGTGATCCATCGTCGCTCCGCCGCCGCCGTGCGTTTCGTTCATGCGGTGAATGCGTCCGGTGTAATACAAAATCCGCTCGCTCAATGTGGTTTTCCCGGAATCAATATGCGCGGAGATTCCAATGTTTCGCCATTTCGAAATGTCGGTCATTTCAGGTTACTTTTCTGCCTTTTCGTGCTAAATGTCATCAATCTCAAGAGTCATGTTCGCCATGCCGATATTCCGGCACGTCAACAAAAGTCGCTATTCTAACACAAAAATTTTTTTCGGCAAGACAAGAGAAAAAGAGGACAATAACTGGGCAATTCTAATACCTACGATTTTACAAGATTTCGAGAAGGGCTATCGTAACAAACTGTTGACGGAAGAGCAAAGGGCGTTGAATTGTAAGAAAAGTCAAATTCGGCGGCGCGGAATGAAATCTTTATCCGGGTGTAATCAATTTCCCCTAAATCCATGCTCAATAATCACTAATGTTAAATTTTGAATTTCGGGATTTCCCGCGGATTCTCCGACGTCCGCCGCAATGTTCAGCAAATTCGTCGGAACTTCCGCATCCCTTCAGAACGGTTTCTGACGCTTCCCCCAGAGTTGATGGCGCTTGTGGCGAATGTATTGAAAACCAACTCCAGATACCTAAAATCTGGTATCTGGCGCCTGTCACCTCATTTTTCTACAAAACACCTCAGTAGCAACAAGATCGCGCCTCGCATTCGTCCTGCAAGGACGGAATCATGCGTAACCGGCGGTGAAACCGCCGGAGATTTATCACAATTGGTATAATGCAACTAATTCCTACAATCCTCCCTTCCGTTCTTTTCGTCATCCCGCATTTCCTTACAACCGATATTTTTTTTGTAATCAGAAGCGGCTCGAGTTTCGGCATTCCGACGCCGAATACCAGCGTTGGTTTGCAATACCTGAATGGATTGAACGCCAACGCCGGAATCCGTCGCTGAAATCTGGAATATTGACGACAAGTAGGGAGTCATTCTCATGGCAAGACAAGGACGTTTTTGCCGTCGATTGTTAATTTTCCTTGTATCGGGAACAATGGCGCTTTTTGCCGATACAAGGAAATTTACGGTTTACGCGGAAAATCTTGAACAGGCGTGGGCGGCGGCAACGGCAAACAGCCGGAAACTTCACGCGGAACGGCATCAAATTCAATCCAACCGCGAAGTCGTTCATGCCGCGCGCGCACTGCGGTCGCCGATTATTTCCAATCAAACCGCAATCGTCGCTATGCCGGAATCTCCGCGCATGACAAGTCACGCGACAATATCGCTTCCGCCGCCGTTCTCTATTCTTCAGCCGCTTGTTCCGCCTATCACTGCGGAAACGTCGCTCGCCGATAAAACGTTTGTTACAAACTCGACAATCGCCGCCGTTCCGCTTTACGCCGGCGGAAAAATCCGATCGGCAATCGACGCGGCAAACGCTCAAGTTCATGCAAGCGTCGCCGAGTATGCCGCTTCGACTCAAAATGTGAGAATGGAAATCACCGAAATTTATTTCATGGTTCTTCGTACCCGCCGGCTTTGCGAAATCGCGTTTCAAGCGGAAAATTCTCTCGCGCAACACGAAAGAAACTCGCAAAAAATGCTGGAAACGCGTCTTGTTACAAGAAACGTCGTTCTTGCCGCGCAAACCGCAAAATCGTTGGCGTCGCAAAATACGTTACGCGCAAAAATCGCCGTTCAAACCGCCGAAGCCGCTTACAACCGGCTTTTAAACCGTCCGTTGGAGACGCCGGTTGAATTGGAAGAAATCAATATTCCCCCGATGTTGAGCGATCAGCCGGAAATCCGAGATAACGCGGCGCGAAACCGCTCCGAACTGACGCAGTTGCAATCGCAAGCGCAAGCGTTAAACGCGCAATCCCGAATCGCGCGGGCGGATCGGTTGCCGCAAGTGGTCGCGGGCGGTTCCATCACGTATCTGGAAAATCGTTCGATTGATCCGAACACGCTTTTTGCGGGAGGAATCGGCGTCAGTTGGACTCCGTTTGACGGCGGCGCAAGCCGCGCAAAACAACGCGCGGCGGCTCAGGGAGCAATGGCGGTCAATCAAATGCGCGAAGAAACGCGGTCGCTCATTGAATTGCAGGTTCAAACCGCCGTTCTTGCCGAACAAGAATCGCGAAGCCGTATTCAGGTCGCGGAAAACGGCGTGAATTTTGCGGAAGAAAATTTGCGGGTCGTTACCATGCAATTTCAATCCGGTCTTGTCAATCATACCGAAGTCCTCGACGCTCAAACGCTTGCCGCCAACGCTCAAGCCAATTACTACAACGCCGTTTACGACGCGATTCTCGCCACGTATCGATTAAAACGCGCGTTGGGGATTTTTTGAAAACTCCGTAGATTTTAGGGACTCGATAGTTTCCAAACGGTTTCTTAACCATTGCATGCCGCCGAGAATCACGATATAACCGAATAACAAAAACGCGCACAAGAGACAAATTGCGCGTTTGCAAACGACCGGCGGAATCCCTAAAGATTCTAACGATTCGAATCCGCTTGGCGAAACAAACGCCTCAAGACACGCGGCGCAGCAAAACAAAAATACGGCGAAAAGAACGACCGGAAAAACTCGTTTTGCCGCTTTTTTCATAGAATCCACTCGGTTCAAGCCGCCTGTGGAAATGCAACTAAATCCGATTCGCAAGCCCGCGCCCGCCGATATCGCGATTGCCGTGAGTTCAAACGGACCGTGCGCAACGACAAATTCATAAAAGTTTGCGCTTTGCGGGGTCGTTGCCATGTGTCCAAAAATTGTACCAAGATAAATCGCGTTGCTTAAAGTAATCAGTATTCCCGTCGCCATGAAAAACGCTCCGGCGGCGAAACATTGCAAACCAATTCCGCTGTTGTGGAAAATGTAATAACCATACATTACCATTCGCTCGTCTGGGGAATGTTCGTGCAACGGGCGAGAATACATATTTTCCATCATACGCATTGTTCCCCGACCGACAACTTGTTCCGCAAAACCGTCCATATTGGCGGCAAGCGCCGCGCAGACGAGAAACGGAATCCAAAACAATAACATTCCGCTCCAAAACGCGCCGTCCGAAAAAATCCGGCGAGGGAGTTCCCGAAACAACATTTTGGGTAACGCCGACCAACCGATTGTCTGATCGCAATACAACTGATTGTGCGCCCGCCCGACAAGATTATTCAAATAACGAATGATTCCCGGCGGCAAACGATACGATTCCGCTAACGCAAGGTCGGCGCAAGCGCCGCGATAAAGCGACGTAAATCGCGCTATTTCGACTTCGTTCATACGGCGACGTCCCAAGATTCGTTGTAACTTTGCAATCGAGTCTTCCAATTCTTGCCATTCTGTCCGGCGTTTTTCCAAGAGTTCCGCGACGTTCATCTTTTTACTTTCGTTTAGAATGACCAATATCTTTCATTTTAGAGTAAGTCTTTAACTGGTCAAATTTGTTTTTTCGAGTTGATTTAGCATACGGCTTGACATGGCAATATGTATCATTGCTTTGGCGGAATCGGTGTTTCGTTCGTAATCTTTCGAGTTGCG
>JAISZO010000070.1 GCA_031269105.1 Planctomycetaceae bacterium
AACCTGTTTGTATTCCTGCTATTATCAAGACTTTGCAACGTACAAGCAAAGTATCCTGGACTGCTTGGACAACGCCAATAAAATTCATAAACCTAAACTGCGAAAACTCTTAAACCCAAAGTTCCAGTCGTTTTCAAATGTTCGTGTCTTGACCGGGTAAGGTATAGTCAACACAAGGTTTTTAGAAGTTTCCTTATGTTAGAATAAAACAATCATTTACCCCATCTTAATCCTTATTTTTTGACTTATGAAAATTTTCTTGAAAATTTTTTTTGATTTTTCAAAAATGGCATTGCTAACAATTATGGTTTTTGAATATAATAATAGAAATGGTCATTATTTTTGTCGTAGCAACGTGAGATTCAAAATGGAAAACGTTTCGATTATTCTGGCATTCCTATTTTTTTCCGTGTGCGCTGCCGTGTTTTTATCGCACCAACTGATTCTTCATAAACTACGTTCACAGAATCAGATAAAACTTTTAAAAAACGCGAAAGAATTATTCTATTGGCAACGCGAGTGGCTGGAAGCCAAGTTTGTTACTTACGCAAAATCACAATTAGACGTTAATACCTGGATTTGGAACAAAGTAGAATTTGGCAACCATATTCTGATTGCTCAATCAAAACGGGAAGGCGTGGTTTATGCGTATCTTCCGGTCGTTGTGGAAATGCGACGCCCATCAAAACGTCCCTGTAAATTAAAAAAAGAACGATTTTACCGGCGTCTTACCGTCATTGCAAAATTTATTGAAGCGACAAACAAATGGGAAATCACTGGTCGCGCCTTCTTCAACCAAACGCCGAGCGATGTGATTCAAAATCGCGCGCAAGAATTACAATTTATCGATTCCATCGATAAACGCGCCGCATAGCTTTCAATAAAAAGACGCAACTCTTTTTGCGCCAAGAAATTACAGAAGGGTGAAAGAGGGGATTTGAACCCCCAACCTTCGGAACCACAATCCGATGCTCTAACCAATTGCGCTACTTTCACCGTGAAGTTTTACATTTTAGCCAAAAGCGAGTCGGCGTCAAGCGTGTGCGATAAACAACATTTTAAAACTCTTTCGTGAAATTCCGCCCCCGTCTGGTATTTTTCTAAAAAATATGGTAAATTTAACGCTCGTACTTCAAACAATCATTCACTCATAAAGAATAGTTTTCGTTCATGCATCTCGACCCATTGATTCAAGATTTGGGATTAATTTTAATCGCCGCCGCGCTGATGACGCTGTTGTTCAAAAAAATGAAGCAGCCGATCGTGTTGGGATATTTGCTTGCCGGTTTTCTTGTGGGACCCTATTTTTCCCGCCTTCTGGAACCCTATTTTTCTCATATTCCTTCCGTTAAGGAAGTAGGCAGTATCAAAACATGGGCGGAAATCGGAATCGTGTTTATGCTTTTCGGACTTGGATTAGAATTTAGTTTTAAAAAACTACTTCAGGTTGGAAAAACCGCGTCGATTACGGCTGTGGTTGAAATCGGTTTTATGATTCTGGTCGGTTTTCTTATCGGGAGAGCGTTCGGCTGGGATTGGCTGAAAAGTTTGTTTCTCGGAGCGATTTTGTCGATGTCCTCCACAACCATCATTGTCAAAGCGTTTGACGAACTTCAACTCAAAAGACGCAGTTTCGCGCCGGTCGTTTTCGGGATTCTTATTGTCGAAGACTTAATCGCCATTTTGCTGCTCGTGATTCTCACGTCGGTTTCCGTCACGCAGTCGCTTTCGGGAACGGAACTTCTCTTGTCGTCGTTGAAATTAGCGTTCTTCCTGATTTTGTGGTTTATTATGGGGATTTTTCTCCTGCCGATATTTTTGCGGTATTGTCGGAATTTGTTGTCGGATGAAATTTTGTTATTGGTTTCCATCGGACTCTGTTTCATGATGGTCATTGTTGCTAATCATACCGGATTTTCGGCGGCTTTGGGCGCGTTTGTGATGGGATCGATATTAGCGGAAACGTCGAAAAGAAACCGCATTGAACATTTGATTCTTCCGGTAAAAGACCTCTTTTCCGCCGTCTTTTTTGTATCGGTCGGTATGATGATTGAGCCGGTCATTTTGAAAGAACACTGGAACGTCATTGCGATTCTCGTCGGCGTGACGATTGTCGGAAAGTTTTTCGGCACAACGTTGGGAGCGGCGCTTTCCGGGCAAAATGTTCGCGACTCCACTCAGGCGGGAATGAGTATGGCGCAAGTCGGCGAGTTTTCATTCATTATTGCGATGTTAGGAATAGACCTCAAAGTAACGGGCGTGTTGGAAAACGGCGAAGCGGACAAGTCGCTTTACGCAATTACGGTCGCCGTTTCTGCGGTAACGACATTAACGACTCCGTTTTTAATCAAATTTTCCGATCCGTTTTCGCTGGGACTTCACCGCGTCATTCCCAAACGGATTCAAAATTTACTCGTGCGTTACGAAGCCGCAATGAAAGAATCGGGAAGAGAAAGCGCGTTTTCGTTGTTTTGGAAAGTTTACGGAATTTCGTTGATTCTCAACTCCGTGATTATTGTCGGAATCACGCTGGTTGCCCGATATTTCCAAGACTCGCTGATGGAATCTTTGCAGCGATTGAAATTTTTTCAACAGGAAAACGGTTTTCGTTGGGGACAATACGATCTCACCGCTATTGTTATTTGTTTTCTTACGCTCTTTATTTCAACGCCTTTTCTCTGGGCGATTCTCCGCAATCGTCCGCCTCGCACCGACGATTACGACACGGAAACGCTTGCGCGGCTGATGAGATTGCAAGTCGGCGTTTCGCTGATTCGATTTTTGGTAGGAAGTTTGTTGATTGCGTTTATTGTCGCAAATTTTATTTCGATGCGAGTAACGGCGGGATTGCTGGCGCTGGTGGCGGCGTCGACTTTTATTCTTCTGTTCAGCAGATTTTTTGAGCCGCTGTATCTTAAAATTGAGCGAAATTTTCTTTCCAATCTTACCGAAAAAGAACGGGCAATCATTGAGGAACGCGCGAAACTTTCGCATCTTGTTCCTTGGGAAGCGCGGCTTACGGAATTTACGGTTTCAGAATTTTCGCCGCTCGTAATGAAAACGATTATGGATTCCGGCTTGAAAAATGATTACGGCGTCACCATTGCCGTGATCAAACGCGGCGAAAAAACAATTGTTGCGCCGCGAAGTTATGAGATTTTATTGCCGTGCGACAAAATTTATTTAATCGGCACCAACGAACAGCTTTTTGCCGTGCGCGACGTAATCGAACGCCGCCTGGATAGCGAAGAAGAAACGGATGATGAAAATTTCGGATTGGTTTCCCTTGTTTTACATTCCGGTCATTCGTTTGTGGATAAACCGATTCGGGAATGCGGACTTCGGGATGCGGTAAATGGTTTGATTGTCGGATTAGAACGCGGCGATCAGCGCTATTTGAATCCGCCTCCAATGATGACGTTACTGCCTGGCGATTTGATTTGGCTTGTCGGCGATAAAGAATTGATACAAAATTTGGAATAAGCCAAGAGAAAGTCTTTTCGGCAGGATTCATCGTGCCAACATGATTGAGTACAACTTGATCTTGGAACCCTTTTGGGAAAGACAATAGAAAACAAACATGAGAAAATATCGTCTTATGACGCCGGGACCGACGCAAGTTCCTCAAAAGTCGTTGCTTGCGTTGGCAAAACAAGTCACGCATCATCGCACGCCGGACGCCGCCGAATTGTATAAAAATGTCGTAACGGCGTTACAACAGGTTTGCTGCACAAAGAATGACCTCTTTTTGCTCACGGGTTCGGGAACGGCGGCGATGGAAGCGGCGGTAACAAATTTTGCGTCGCGCGGCGAAAAAATTCTCGTTCTGTCGTCGGGAAAATTCTCGGAACGCTGGGGAGAGATTGCCAAAGCGTTTGGAATAACGCCGATTTTCTATGAATTGGCTTGGGGCGAGCGTTTTGATAACGAGGAAGTTAAAAAAATTCTTGCCGCCAATCCCGACGTCGTTGCAGTTTACGGAACGCTTTGTGAAACGAGTACCGGAGTTGGGCATGATGTTCAAGGAATTGGTAAAATCGTAAAAGAAACCGATGCAATTTTTGTCGTCGATGGAATCAGCGCCGTAGGATCTGTGGAATGTCGAACAGACGATTGGGGAATTGACGTTTTGGCGGTCGGGTCGCAAAAAGCGTTGATGGGAGCGCCCGGTACGGCGATCATTTCAGTAAGTGAAAAAGCATGGAGAAAATGCGAAAAAACGTCGAGACAAGCGTTTTACTTTGATTTGGTGAAATACAAAAAAAACGCGGCGGATTTGACCACGCCGTTTACTACGCCAAAATCGCAACTTGAAGCGCTTGGTTTGAGCGTAAACCTTTTGTTAGAAGAAGGTTTAGAGAATGTTTGGAGACGCAATGCCCAACTTGCCGCCGCGACTCGCGCCGGACTGACCGCGATGAGATTGCGATTAACGACCAAATTTCCGTCGGACGCAATGACCGCCGCATTTATCCCGGAAACCATTGACGCGGGAACATTGATGAAAACGTTAGAAAATCGTTACGGCGTCAAATTGGCCGGAGGTCAGGGCGATTGGAAAGGTAAAATTTTTCGTATGGCGCATTTCGGCATGATTGACGAATGCGACGTGTTGGGCGTCCTTTGCGCGATAGAAATGACGCTCAACGCGCTCGGTTTCGCCGTTCCGTTAGGCGCCGCCGCCCGCGCGGCGGAACAAAGTTTCGGCGTCCTTTGAAAATATTGAATAGATTGCCCAAAGACGATACAAGACGACGCAGATGTTTTTTACCATGAAGAATCGCGGAGATTTCACGAAGGATTTTTAAAGTTAGGCAAATGATTGTTTCAATATCAGAGCGACGCATTTCGCTTACGAAACTTTTCACTTTCATATAAAAAACGTCTGTGTTATCAGTGGATTTATTCTTGTCGCGTTGGAATTGCCAATCACGGTGATAGATCGAGAGTTTCGTCTATTGCGGATTTTGTTTCGGCGGGTTCCGGCGGATTGTTGCTGGATAATTGCTGCAAAAGCGTTTTCAACGTTTTAATTTCTTCTTTGAGCGACGAAACCTCGTCTCGCAACGACGAAACCGCATTTTTCAAATCGGTCGTTTCCGAAGTCGGTTGCGGATACGCGGACAATACGGGTGGCGACGAAAGCAAAGACGCGGCGTTTATTCCGAGACCGCCGTTCACAACTTCCGGCGGCAATGGAACGTTTTGAGCTTGTTGAATTTGTTTCAAAAGATCGTCCGCCATTGCCGTGTTTCCGCTTGCCCGCAGCGCGCGTTCCGCATTTTGTAATTGCGCGAGATACGAGGTATTTGTTTGCGGCGGAGTTGTCGGCGGTCTGTTCCTAGCGGCTCTTTCGGCGTCGGCAGCCAGCGCGTCAACGCTTGTCGGAGCGCCAAACATTCCCGCCGCCAATTGCGGATTCGTATTCAACGTTGCCGGCGTTCCCAGTTGTTGATTGACCGACTGCAACTGACGCAGTAAATCCGCTTGCTGAGCTTCAAGCGTCGGTCTCACCGGATCGTTTTGCGGAATCGGCGCAAGCGTATGTTGAAGATTCCGCAAATCGTTTAACAAGCCCTGTTTGAGTTGTTCCAACACCGCGTTTTGCGGAGAATTTCCCGCGTAAGCATTGTAAGGAAGAGCGAGACCAGTATAAGGGGTTGGCGGATACGGATACGGCAAGCCGCCAGTTGTCGGATTGATATTTTGCGGCGGAAGTATGGCTCCCGGGACGACCGGTATTCCTCCCATTCCCGCTGCCAAATTCGCCGGACTTTCTACGGGATTTGCCGCTGCGGTTGGAGACGCGGTTCCAGTCGGCGATCCTATCTGACGTTCAATGTCTTGAATTTGCCGTTGAATTTCCCGACGCTGAAAAACAAGCGGCTGCGTGCCGGGAGCAGATTCGCCGCCGACTTGTTGAATTTCATCGGCGAGTCCCGCGTCGGCGAGACGTAAATTTTGTAAACGCCGCGTCAATATTGCCCGCATTTCGGGATCAAGACGTTGCGAATTTCCCAGCGGAAATTGAGGAGAAACGCCCATTGTTTCAACAGACGCGGAGTTGGGCAAAACCGACGGCGTTGCCAGATCGGCGGAATACGTTTGAGCGTAAACCATCGCGGCGAAAAACAACGTAATAACGTTGACGGCGCACGATATTTTCAAAATTTGCATTTGCGGCATGGTTTCCCTTTCTTTTTGGGGGGAATGGATGGTTTTTGTTTTTCTACGATTTTTGATTAAGCTTGCTTAATAACCATTTGGCGTCTTGTGCTTTCTCTCGATTTTTTATAGCGTACTTGGTATTATTAAACAAATCTATTATACAATATTGTATTCTCGATTCAATCCAATCGAAGATTTTCTTTGAAAAAAATCTACTTGACGCGACAGAGGTTTGTCGTATCTTCGGAGCTGCCGCATGTTCGACGCCAATTTCCGAGCGTAGATCGCGTTCGCGAGAACGAACACGCTGCGCCATTGCGAGAATTCGGAAGTCCGAAAATAAGAAAAATAGATAAAATCGCTCAAAAAGCGGACAAAATTGACTCGGAAATTGAGAACAAACTCAAATTACGACTCAATCTATTTATACAAACCAGTTAAATTACCGCGCACCCGTTTTAAGGAAAATTTGCTTTGTCAGGAACGACTAAATATGCTATATTATCTCCAAGGCGTACAATTGTTATTTTTGATAAAATCTCTCTTTTAAGTTGAAATTTCGTAAGTATTATTAAATTTTCTTAATATTTTTGTATTATTTGTTGCAAAACACCATAGGGGGTGACTGGGGAATCTTGACGAAATGTATATAATGCCATATACATTAAAGAAATTGACAATCCTTCGTAAGATTGCAATTTTGACAAAATGATTAAAGTTAACTGCAACACATTACTGTTTTATAAATAAAAAATGTGAGGAGAAATTAACGTGACCAAACGATTATTTACAAGCGAAGCGGTGAGTATGGGACATCCCGATAAACTCGCCGACCAAATTTCCGACGCCGTACTCGACGCATTGTTCACTCAAGACCCGTATAGCCGTGTCGCGTGCGAAACGCTTGTCACGACAGGAGTTGCGATTATTGCCGGTGAAATTACAACGAAAGCTCAAATTGATTATCAAGAAGTTGTCCGAAAGGCAATTGAAAACGCCGGTTACGTCGATGACGAATGGGGAATCAACGCGAAAACAGCCGCCGTGCTGGTTTCGCTCGACCGTCAAAGCCCCGATATTGCGCAGGGCGTGAATGAACATAAAGAAGTGGAATATCTTTCGGACGGAAGCGGAAAAACGATGGTGAAAGTTTCCGAAAGCCAATCCGCTCACGAAGTCGGCGCGGGCGATCAGGGATTGATGTTCGGTTACGCGATCAATCACACGCCGGAATTGACGCCGCTTCCGATTTCCCTATCTCATAAAATCACAAACCGTTTGACGGAAGCTCGCATTAACAAAGAAGTAACATGGTTGCGACCGGACAGCAAAAGTCAAGTGACGGTCGAATTTGACGGAACAACTCCGGTTCGTATCGATACGATTGTCGTTTCGACGCAACACGATCCGTCCATCGACCAAAAAGGAATCGCCGATTACGTGATTCCCAATATTGTAGAACCGCTTTTGCCGAAAGAATTGCTCAAAGGCGACGTCAAATATTTTATCAATCCGACCGGAAAATTTGTGGTCGGCGGTCCGCACGGCGATTGCGGTTTGACCGGACGCAAGATTATTGTCGATACTTACGGCGGTTGGGCGCGGCACGGCGGCGGAGCGTTCAGCGGCAAAGACCCGACGAAAGTCGATAGAAGCGCGGCGTATATGGCGAGGCACGTTGCGAAAAACGTCGTCGCGGCGGGAATTGCGGATCGTTGCGAAGTTCAGTTGGCTTATGCGATTGGAATTGCCGAGCCGGTCAGCGTGTTGATTGATACGGACGGAACGTCGAAAATTGACGAGGAAAAACTCGGTGCATTGATTCGCGAATTTTTCCCGCTCAGTCCCAGCGGAATTATCAAATATCTGGATTTGCGCCGTCCGATTTATCAGAAAACCGCTTACGGCGGTCACTTCGGACGTAACGATCCCGATTTTACATGGGAAAACACCGCCCGCGCCGACGAACTTAAAAAAGCGGCAGGATTGTCGTAAAAATCTCATCGGAGAGTAACAATTCGGAAAACAATTTTCGGAATTGTTACAAACGACTTTACATTTCAATTCATTCTCCAAAAATGCCATTTCAAAAACATGCTATTGGAAACTCCGTTACGCCAACCGGAACAGAATCGTAAAACGACTTATGTCAAATATGCTCAGTTACATCGGTTGGTTTTGTTTTTTCGTTATACGGCGTTGATTGCGCTTTGGGCAACGTTTGCGATTTTTCTTGGAAAAATTCTCATTTTCGGAACGGCAAAGAATCCCGATAAATTATCGCTGGAATATGTGGTGATTTGCTCGATCATTATGTTTTGGTCGGCGATTTTTTCGCATCACATTTTAGAATGGGATCATTTAATTACGTCGCTTCGCTACCCGAATGGTCGATGGCGTTGTCATTGCAACCGATGTCATTTTCGGCGGCGGCATGGAAATATTTCCGTCTTGCAACCTCGCGGTTTGCATCGAGTTTTGGCAAATCGGCACACATGGGCGTTTGTTCCGGCGGTCGCGTCGTTTTTTATGATGCTTCTTTCCACTGACGCGAGTTGGCGGTTCTTGATTTCGCTGGTTGTTTTATTTGCGGCAGGCGACGTCGTTTCGTATTGCGTTTCCAAAAAAACAGTGATGGCGTATCGCAGGGGACTTAATGAACCGTTGCGGCAAATTCATCAACCGGAATCGTCGGCGAATCGTTCTGAAAACCTTTTTTTTGACGCAACAAAAATGCCGCTTGAAATGGCGATAGCCGGAGCGAACGCGGAACAATTGACTGAAATCAAACCTGTCGACGGCGACATGCAATTATCAATGAATCGTATCATTTTGCCGGATGGTAAGCAACGAATTACCGGTTGGATAAAAACGACATTTTCGGAAAATGAACGACAAAAAACGCAACACATTCCGTTTTGCCCGGCGTTTGAAAACCTTCCGCAAGCGTCTTTCGAACCGGAAGGAGAATTAGACGTTACAATTGACGCGCCAGTTATTATGTTGCACGGAATGCGTTTTGACGTGAAACAGACGTCGCCTCAAACTGAAAATGACAACAACTCTATTACTGTGCATTTTGTTGTAGAAGATAGAAATACATTTATCCGTTGACTTTGATAAATTATTTTTAGGGAATTTTGCGTTTTCCGAATGCTTGACGCGTTTTTCGGCTTTGCTAAAATAATAAAAGATTATTGGCGACTGGCTGTTTTTGATTTTTCTGAATTTCGCCGGACAACAGGGAACTCCGGCGTTTTTGACGTAATAATATAACGTCAAAAATTATTCAGGGACGGTCCTCGTCGCTGTGATTCGGTATTACAAATATCTTGCTCTTTGGGAGATCATTGAGTCTTGAGGGCTTGAGAAGATCGAAGATATTTCGCCGTAAGTCAGAAGACCTACCATGATCTTTGTGTAACCTGCTTTTTGCGAAAGACAAAAGTTATTGTTACGGTTGTATTTTCTTATCAGTACGTTGTTAAAAATCATTCCTCCTTTTATGACTTTTGATGAACGAGACAAAACGTTAAGAATATATTGAGTATAAAACAATGTAAAATTTTCCGCAATGATGAAAAATATGTAAATTTATTTGATTTTTTCATAAATTGCCGTTTTTTGACATTTTTTCAGAAAAATATAATATTTCTTGATTTTAAACGATTGATTTTTTCCGAAGCATAGTTATAGTAAAATATATGGTTTTATTATGTAAAAAGCATGAGAATGTAATATTTTTCACAAAATTTAGATCGCTCGACGCAAAACGTCCCTTGAAATAGAATTTGACATGCGTACTTGCAATATAAAATTTGAATTTTATCTTTGCTAAAAGACGTTTCAAAATCGTCGCAGGAAAGTAATTTAGTTTTTATCGTGTTTTTATACACGGAAAGGAGATTTGAGTGAATTGATCATAAACAATCGGGATTACATAGACAAATAATCGGGCAATTAACTAACTCGCTTTAATTCTTTTCAAACTCAAACAATTTCAAACTGTATAAAAACAAAAATTATTTTGAAAGGCAAACTTATGGAAAAAAAGTTTTCTTCACTGGTGAAAAATTTATTCGCCAACTTTACCGGCGTTCGCAAAACAAACGTATTCTCTTCTCCCAGACACAAGAGATTATCAGTAGAAACGTTGGAAAGCCGTCAGATGTTATCAGTTACGCCGGTAGCATGGGATACCGTAGCTTCCGCTTTCGCGGCTTATGAAGACAAATTAATAAATAAAGACGTTACTGATTTCTCTTTAGTAGATAACGTTTATTGGGTCATGAATTCTGAGGAATTTAATGCCGCATTAGCGTTAGCGCAAGAATCTCCGGACTCTGACGTCATCGCATTTGATAGAGACTTTGACGGTGAAAAAATAGAACTCGCTCAAACTGCGGGATTTACGGGGTTGTCCGGCGATATTTACATTATTGGCGTGAATCCAGACGGTGAAAACGTTGACGTAACAATTGACGGTTCAAGAGTGACTCGCGGTTTTGAGTTTTCTGAAATTATAGCCGGTTTTTACGACGTTAACATTGAAAAGGTTAACGGTACCGCGATTTATGCGTCTAACGCCGCCATTGATTTACAAAATGTAACGATTAGCGATTCCGCTTCCAGCGCAATTTATGCTGATTCCGGCAATCAGATAACAATCAGCGGTTTTTCAAAGTTTACCGGTAATAGCGCCGCTTACGGCGGAGCAATATACGCTTCACAGTCATCACTGACGATAACGGATACAGAGTTTAGCGGAAACACTGCATCTTTTGGCGGCGCTGTTTATGTAACGGATTCCACTGTGAAATTAGAGAACGCATTATTTGAAAATAATACTGCATTATTTGGCGGAGGAATACTTGCTATTGAGACTAATTTACAATTATTATCGACTGATGAGAATAACCCGACTACGTTTACTGGAAATACAGCTACGCAGTATGGCGG
>JAISZO010000129.1 GCA_031269105.1 Planctomycetaceae bacterium
GTCAATGATTTTTTTATGACGCAAAAGATTTGTGCATGACGCAAAGGAAATATTCCCCCGAATCCATCGGAGAAAATGAGGAGTGCAAGAAAAAATGCGGGCGTTAGAGGCGCCCTAAATAATCGACAAGACGCGATAGTATTCTAACAAAATATTATCTATGGTGAAATAGGAAGACGTCAATCTTCCATTTTGTCTCCGGCGGTTACGCTACGCTTCACCGCCGGTTATTCATCATGTCGTTCCTGCGGAACTGAATAGTTACGAAACTTTTAATTTTTCACTTTTAGCTTTTCACTTAGTCCAGTTCGTAACCTTTACGGTAAACCGGTTGAATCAATTCGTCAAGACCGGACGTTTTGACGTCGTTGGTAATTTTCATTTTGACCGCGTCCCATTCGATAAGATCGCCTTCTTCGTTGGGCTTGTCGGCGTTCCAAACGGCGAGATTTCCGGCGAGAACGGTTTCCGTCAAAGGACCGGAAGTCGTTGTGAAATTCGACCAGCAATTTTCCGGCTTGTTTTCTTTAATCGCCGTTCCCCATTCGAGCGAATGAGAAGCGTCTTCGTTGGCGTCGTCGGTTTTCGGAGCAAATCGCACATCGACGTCTTTGATCGGATCGACGCCGATGATTTGCGAACCTCGAATATAACCTTTTTCGCCGATGAGGAGAATTCCGTTGTCGTCTTTGTTCGAAAAACCGTGATCGCCGAGTATTTCGTCGTTTGGTTTCCATCCGCCGTCGTACCAAATGAATTTGACCGCGCCGCGTTTTCCGCGCGCGGGAAATTGAAACGTTACCATCGAACTCGACGGAAAACTGTCGCGATTATGTCCGGTCGTTTTCGCAATCACCGACGCGGGATTACGCAAATCGAGTCCGACAAACGCCATATTGAACGAATGGCAACAAATGTCGCCGAGCGCGCCGGTTCCGAAATCCCACCATCCTCGCCATTTGAAATCGTGATAAACGTTGGGCAAAAATTCCCGCATCGGAGCGGGACCAATCCAACTGTCCCAATCGACGTTTTGAAGACCTTTTTCGACTTGATCTTTGGGAAAATCGCTCTGTTTTTTTCGGTCGATTCCTTGAGGCCAAATCGGGCGGTTTGTCCAGATATGAATTTCGGTCACGTTTCCGAGAACGCCCGCTTGAAGTTGCGCGGCGGTTTTTCGCAAACCGTCGCTTGCGCTTCCCTGATTTCCCATTTGCGTACAAACTTTGCGTTCCAACGCGGTTTTGCCCATCAGCCGCGCTTCATACACGGTTCGCGTGAGCGGTTTTTGCGCGTAAACATGTTTGCCGCGACGCATTGCCATGAGCGCCGCCGCCGCATGCACATGATCCGACGTGCTGACTGTCACCGCGTCGATACTTTTTTCCATTTCGTCGAACAATTTGCGGAAATCGGTATAAGCTTTCGCGCCTTCGTAACGTTTTTGCGCGCCGGCTAAACGTCCGCGATCAATGTCGCAAACCGCGACAATATCGCCCCAACGCGCGGCGTTCGCGACGTCGCCGCCGCCTTTTCCGCCGATTCCGATTCCCGCTACGGCGATTCGCTCATTTGGCGAAGCCGCCCGAACAACCGGACTCAAACCGGACGCCGCCCAAAAACCAAACGCGGTCAAGGACGTTCCTTGCAAAAAATGTCGTCGTGAAATTTGTTTCATTCTGTTTACCTTTTCTTTTGGCAGGAGAAATTTGAGGAAATAAACCGTAAACGATTTAACATACGAGTATAAAATTTCATTTTAACAAAAAAAATCCCGTTTGTCACAATTAGAAAAAAAATTTTACAAAATTTTTATTTCGCATCTCTTTCGTCGTTTGGGTTAGCCGTTGCGTTTTGGCAAAGAGCCGCCTATTTTGATAATATTCTTTACTTTTTTTGCATAACGTCATATACTTGTACTTAAGAAGTTTCTTTAATAAAATTCGTAATATTTCCGTGAAATTTCATGTTCCTCGTGGAACAAATCCCAAGTGAGAATCAATGACCGAGCTGACGCAAATTCCGGTGTACGGGAAATGGAACGGTGGGAAATCCGCCGCCGATTCCAGAGCGCCGTTTTTTGCCGGCGCGGAAAATCAGCTTGTCGCGGAAGCCGTGCGATGGGCGTTGAACGGCGAATTATGCGGCGATTTGTCCGAAAATTCTACGGACGGTTATTATCTGCCGCATTCGCCGTTGTTGTTTTACGGCGCGTCCGGCTGCGGAAAAACGCATCTCGCGCACGGGATTTATCAGCAATGGCGGCAGGAACACCGCCGAAAATACGCCGTTTTTCTCACTGGCGAAACGTTTGCCCGCTCGTTTGCCGACGCAATCAATTCCCGAACGGTCGATGAATTTCACGAAAAAACGAGGCGGGCGGAACTTTTTGTTCTCGACGATTTAGAACAACTCTCCGGCAAAAACGCGGCGATAAGCGAATTTCTTATTACGCTTGACGTCTTGCTGGCGGAGCGGCGGACAGTCGTGTTGACGTCGCGTCATTTTCCAACAATGCGTCAGTTTTCTAACGAGCGGCTGGTCGCGCGATTCGCGGCGGGATTGATAACGCCGATTTTGCCGCCTGCAGCGTCAACGCGGCTTGCTCTCTTAAAACATTTTGCCGACTATCTTGGCGTCAAATTGACGCAAACGGCGGCGAATCTTCTTGCCAAAGGTTTACCGATGAGCGTTCCGCGACTGTTTGGAACGCTCGCGCAACTCGCGTTGGAAAGCGAAAGTTGCAACGTTCCCGCCGACGTTGCGAAAAACAAACGTAATCGCACAAATTCCGTTTCTCAAGGAAAAAAGCGTAACAGCGACGACAAAAACGGAGTTGTGGAATCGCAAAAAGAGAAATTTCTGAAAACGATTGACGTGTCGGCGGCGCGCGAGGCGATTCGGAAATCGGAACGCGCGGCGGCTCCGACGCTTGATTTCATCGCTAAAACGACAGCAAAACAATTAGGTCTGAAACTTGCCGATTTGAGAAGCAAGTCGCGGAAATCGACGACGGTTTTGGGACGCGGAATTGCAGTTTATCTCGCGCGGCAGCTTACAAGTATCAGTTTGAAAGACGTCGGCAAATACTTTGGCGGACGCGACCACACAACCATCGCTCACGCCGTCGCCGAAATCGAACAAAAAATTGCAATCAATCCCAAACTCCGCAACCAAGTCGTCAGAATTCAGGAATTGATAGGAGAAGGTTAAAAGTTAAGAGATAAAAGCGAAGGGAGTTAAAAGTTTCGCAAGCGGAATTTTTCGCTCTGTGATTGAAATAAAATCTTGGAATAGCCGCGCAGCGGCGGAATCATGTGTAACCGGCGGTAAAACCGCCGGAAAGCGACTCGCGAAAAACAATCAAGCCCCGCACGGGGCGAGATTATAAAAACCAGCGGATAATGCCGCCGCTAGCGCGGCTTGAAAAAAATGTGAGGTTTGTCTCCGTAGGTTCACTGCACTTCACCTACGGTTATGCATTATCTCGTTCCTGCGGAACGAATCATAAAAACTGCATCCATCACAAAAATCAGAGTTCAGACAAGCGTCCCAACGAAGGGGAATTGGATGTAAACCCCTCGCATAAAATTCAAAATGAGGTAATAAGGTTATTTTTTGAGCGCGCAACGTCCGGCTACTGAGGTTGTTTTGTTGAGAAAAATAAGGTTTTGGGAAAGTTAAAAGCTAAAGGAGTTAAAAGTTTCGCAAGCGGAATGCGGCGCTCTGGGATTGAAACAATCATTTGCCCCACTTTAAAAATTCTTCGTGAACCTCTTCGCGATTCTTCGTTCTTCGTGGTGAAAAAATATTTTCAAAAAAATTTCAATTTTCCGACAATTTGTATTGACGTCGCGGATTATTTGTGCATAATAAGAATTAATACACTTTACTGAAATGACAAAGTCGCTGTGATTTTTGTCGTTTTCGTTTCAAAAAACCTTAAAAGTTTAGAAGGAGTT
>JAISZO010000222.1 GCA_031269105.1 Planctomycetaceae bacterium
AACTCTTCCTGAAAAAGCCAAAGCGTCTTCGCGTCGGGAACTTTGTCGCCCAAATCGAGACGCAAAAATGCGAGAAAGACCAATTGATTGCGGATTTGCAACTCCGTGTTATCGTCGGACAGATTATAAGGCGTCTTGAGAATGAGAATTTTGAACATTAACACGGCGTCGTACGGACGGCGTCCGCCCTTCGAACCCGGCTTGGGAGCGCCGTTTTGATCAACGGACGAAACGCTTCCCAATCAATCGCTGCGTCGAGACGCTTGAGAAACGGATTCCATTCATAAATTTTGGCGAGTTGACGCTCAACCGCGAACGAGGCAAACGAATCTTGCGACAGGATACTCCCCTTCCGAAATATTTTATTCTAACATACTCAACCGTTCTGGAAATGGCGGGGTGTGAGAGGTTGCCTTATATCCTCGCTTACGTTTCGGGGCGTCATAATGATGAAATAGCGCAGAAGAGAGGAAATCGGCGTTGAACCTAATAAATAGCTTCAACGCCGTGCAAAAATTGCTCCGTCATGAGGAGCTTCCGATTGGCAACCGACCCAGTACGTGTTTCCTATCGTTAGTTCCCCGCCATCCCAGGAGGGAAAGATAATGCGAGGTCCCGCATCCTCGTTTCTCATAACAGAGCATCAGGAGAAAGAAGAAAATGAATCGACACTTTTTATTCTGTTGGTTTCGTGAAATAAAAACACAACTCAAATAACGGGAGTAGAATATGAAAAATGCGTACTCGCATCAAGTGGAATTTCTCAAAAAAAGCAAAATTTTTACGTTTTTTCTAAAAATTATTAAAAATCTGCATATAAATCTTTCCATCTTTCGCTTTTAAGGCAATAAATTGTAGGATATGGCATAATCGCAATAGCATTTCTGATAATATACTCAAAAAGCCGACGATAAGAATAAGAGAGGTTGTCGGGAAATTGTGGTTTAAGTTTTTTGATTTTTTGCCGCCGCCTGTCCAAAACGCAAACGGCAACAAATTCCAACGAAAAATCGGCGAACAAACAGTTGCCCAGCGAATTTCCATCTTCTTCCGCCGAGCTTCTGAAGTCAATATTTGAATTAGGGACGTTCTTTTTTCAATGGATTCCCAAAACGTAAGCGAGTCCTAAACTGACGACGCCTTGTTTTTTGAGTACCCGCAATACTTTTTTTCTCACGCATCCCACGACGTTCCCTGACCGGCGGAAGAAACTGTTGCGGGACGCGGTTTGTGCGGCGCAGAGGATTTAATTTCCTGAAGTTTCGCGCCAGCGTTTTGGATTTTGGAATCGAATGACGCGGAATTTTGTTTCGCGGCGTCTGTTCGCGCGCCGAATTTTTCGCAGATTTCTTTCCACGATTCTCGTTCCGCCATCAACACTTTCAGCGCGTCGTCAAGATTGGCGCTATCTTCCAGCCCGTGCGTCAATGCGATTTTGCGGAAAATAAAAACGTAAATTGACGCGAGCGACTTCGCAATTTCCGGCGAATTTTCCATATCGAGACTGCACAAAATCTCGGTGACAATATCTTGCGCGCGGGTCAGCGATTGAAACGCCTCGTCGGTCTTGTTGTTTTCCCAATGCAATTTCACGCGGTGAATATTTTTGATCGCCGCTTCTATCAGCATCAATTGCAATTTTTGCGGCGCAGCGGTGGCGACTTCGCGTTCAACATAAGTCCGATGAGCGCTTTGAGGAGTTGGTTTCATAATCTTGTCATCATGGGTAAAAGTAAACGAAATCAATGAAATTTATACAAAGCGTTACGCCGTTGTCGTTCCGATTTGTTCAATCGCCGACATAGATTTTTGCATCTTTGCCAACGCGGATTCCATTGCGATAAAATTATTGTATAATCGCAGCCGTTTTGCATCGAGACGCGCCTGCAAGAAATCCTCGCGATCCGTAGCGGCGTCAATTTTTGATTGCAAAGCGCTGTATTTGAATCCGAGCGATCCGGTTTCTACGGCGGTATAACGTTCCGCCATCTCCGTATATTTGGCGGCAAAACCGGCTTGCGTTTCGATTTCTTTGCCGTCATCGTCATACGTCGTCACGGGATTGAGGAAAAATTCGCGGATGCCTTCCGGGTTTTGTTGGTATAATGTATCAAACGTTTCCTCATCAAATTCAAGAACTCGAATATCGTCGTAAGGATTGTCCGGCGTGTCTTTATCGTCGGTGGTCACTTTAATTCCAAGCTGCATCAGTGACTGAACACCGCCTTTGGTTTCAATCCGGCTTGTCAGCATGCTCATCAAATCATTGTACAACGACCGCGCGGTAGAATCGGTGTACAACGGACCGGCATTTTCCGTATCGTTCGGATCATAATAAGTTGCCTCATGATATTTTTCCAAAAATTTATTGATATTTTCGATGTATGTATTGATACTTGTTTTTATTTCCTTGCTGGAACTTTCCGTTGAAACCGTAACCGGAGACAGTGACGATCCTTTGATTTCAACATTGATTCCCGGCACGATATCAGTGATGATATTTTGATTCGACGTTATCACCACGCTGTTTTTCGAAGAAATATCACCGTAAACCAAAACCGCATCATGTGCCTCACTCATATCGCTTTGCGTCAATCCCAACACAGACAGATCAATCGTCAGATGCGCCGCGTCGCCGGTACTGCCGCTGTTGACCATTAAACGGTACGGCGTTGACGATCCGTCGTTGAAAATACTTGCCGAAATTCCCATGCCGGTTTTGTTGAGTTTCTCCGCAATACTTTGCAGCGAATCGCTTTCCGTAATCGGAATATTGTAGGTCATTGAGCCGTCAATGACATAACGATTGACGCCGCTGCCGTAAATGTTTCGTTCGACTGAGGTTTGAAGAAAATGCAAATCGGATGCAAGTGTCGAATAAGAGTTTCCTTCTGTCACAACAAGTTGACCGCTTCCGCCGCCGTTGTCGATGATACGGATTCCGTCGCCGGCGGGATTGATTTCCGCCGCCACGTTTGCGCTGCTATTGGAAATTGCGCGAATCAAATCGCCGACTGTCGCAATGTCGTCCGTAATTGTCACCGTCCCGGTTCCGCCCTTGCTGTCGATAATTTTAATCGCTCCAAGCGTATCGACGCCTTTTCCGCCGTTGAGATCTGAGAGAAGCGTGTTTGCCGAAACGACCTGCAAATTGAGATCGCGCGTCGCGTCGTCGCCAGAATCGAGCGGATAATTCAGTTTCATTTTAGACGCTAAATCACCGATAGAATCTCGAAAAAAGATATTTGTTCCCGTTCCTGATGTGTTTTTGATTTCCAATCCGGTTTTGGAATTATTGAGTTGCATTTCTAAATCAACATTATTTTCCTTAAATTTTTTGTTGACTAAAGATATGTATTGGTCAAGCGTGTCAATTCCGATAACGTCATCTTTAGTAAAAACAAGAGTTTTTCCTGAATTCTCGTCATAAGAATCTTTAGAATCATTCACTTTAATTTCAAAAGCAGTTTTATCATTCGGCAATGTAAAAACGATTCCCGCGCCGCCGTCAAGCGAACTCAATAGTACAGAACCAAGCCCTCCGATGATGCGTCCGCCTGCGATTGTTCCATTATCAGACGAAATCGAAGTTGCTGCGGAAGAAGGAACCAGTCCGAGCGAGACGAGCGACGATGAACCGTTCACGGCGGCAACGTTCACGGCGGCAACGTTCACGGCGGCAATGGTGAGTTTTTGAGTTCCTGTACCGCCATTTGCCGCGTTTGTTTTGTCCGTCCAAACAAGATGCGTACCGTCGTCCGAAATTGTTACTTCAAGTTTTCCTTTAAGTGCTTCATTATTATTGATTTTACTGAGGATATCTCCCAATGTGACTTCGTCGATATGATGTGACGGTTTGTCGACAACCGTATTTCCGCTTTCATCGGTTTTCGTTGTTGCGGCAACATACTGCGAGAAATCAATCGTTGCTTCTGTTCCGTCGGAAAGCGTAATTTTCAAATCTTCCGTGAAAGAATTGCACTCAAAACCGTTTCCGTCATGCAATGCTGAAAGATTGAGATTCGTTCCCAGCTTGACAATTGATGTCCCAACTACCGATTGCTCCGCCGTGTTGATTCCCGACAATCCAAGTGACGCCGCCGTTGTCCCGCCTGCGACTTCCTGAACAATCAAATTGCCGGTCGTCTGTCCGGTCAAATCGGTTAATTTCAGAGAATCGCCGTCCACTTCCGCATGGACGCTGATGTCCGTGTTATTATTGATTGCGTTCAGCACGTCTTGCATTGTTACCGCCGCGCGAAGATCAATCGTCGCCTTGTCACCGTTTCGGTCGGTAATACGGATTTGCCCGCGCTGAAAACCGTCACCGCCGTTCAAATTATTGAGTTCGAAATTTGTTTCAAGATTCCGTCCGTATCGTGCCGTGATATTTCCTGAAACTCCGAGCGCTTCCGTAGCGCTTTTCACGCCGGAAGTCATCAACTGATGCGACGTCGCCGTGCGAACTGGAGTAAACGTATGCGTTCCTGCGGGCGGATTTCCGTTTCTGGCGACTCCCAACAGAGAATCATTACTGCTGGCGACGTCGCGGCGGTCAAAGACTGTGACGTTTTTCAGATTCTTAATCATATAATTAGAAGTCATAAAAATCGTCGTCATCTCCGCAAAAAATGTCTGTTGCGCGAGAAACTTCTCTTTACGAGCTTTAAGATTATTTAATATCCCGGAATCCAGTTCGATCAATTTATCGACCGTTCCCGCAATATCCATGCCGGAAATCAAACCTGTACCAAGTTGAATACTGCCCATAATTCTTTGCCGTTGACGGCAATCTGTTTAATGTTTGCGCAAAAATGGAAAAGATTCCTACGTTTCTGTATATACTCTACTTCATTTATCGGCAAAATAAGATATTTGCGTGAAATTTTATGAGAGCGTCTCTGAATAATTGGTAATATTGTTTTTCGTTTTTTTGAAATCTTTGATTTTTTGCGTGGAACGGCTTTTCTCGAAATTTTCATCGTAAAATCTTTGGGAAGATACTTTTGGCTATGCCGCAAGGGAAACTCACTTGCGTGAAAACTCATTCCTAATTTTAATTCTGTGATATATCACAGATTTTTATTGAAATATCATTAATATTTCAAATTCCTCTATCATATTTCCTAGACAACATCTTTCCGCATTTCTTAAAATCCGATAAAATATCATATTTGATAGCCCCCGTGATATTTCACGGGAAATGATTTTTGCAATCCATTTTCAAAAGGAAAGAAATATGCGACGAATTTTTACGATTATTGTTTTGGTAATCGGTGCAATTTACGGAATTTGTGTCGGCGGATGCGGCGCTTCTTCGCAAAAACGGGAAATTCTGAACGTTTCCTACGATCCGACTCGCGAGTTGTATAAAGCGATTAACGCAGCGTTTGAGCAAAAATGGCGTCGGGAAAAAGAAGAAAAAATTGAGGTCAAACAAAGTCACGGCGGATCGGGAAAACAGTCTCGTAGCGTGATTACAGGCAACGAAGCCGACGTCGTTACGCTGGCGCTCGGTTACGACATTGACGCGATTCATGAAAACGCAAATTTAATTCCGGCGGATTGGCAAAAACGTTTGCCGAATAACAGTTGTCCTTACACATCGACGATTGTTTTTCTCGTGCGGAAAGAAAATCCGAAAAACATTCGCGATTGGGAAGATTTGCTCAAAGACGACGTAACGATTGTCACGCCGAATCCGCAGACGTCGGGCGGCGCGCGATGGAATTATCTTGCGGCTTGGGGATATATTTTGAAAAAAGAACTCGGCGATTTTTCCGCGTTGCACGATTCCGCGAAAGCAAATGAAGTCGCGGCGGCGCAAACGAAAGCGTTTGAGTTTGTAAAAAAATTGTTCAACGACCAAAAATCGCCCGCAAAAGCGACCGGCGCACGCGGTTCAACGCAGCAATTTGCAAGGAACGGCGAAGGCGACGTGTTGCTGACATGGGAAAACGAGGCGTTGTTATTTATGAAAGACGGCGACGATTTTGAAATCATAACGCCTTCCATTTCGATTCTTGCGGAACCGCCGGTTACTCTTGTGGATGAAAATGTCGAAAAAAAAGGGACGCGCGACGTCGCCGAAGCGTATCTCCATTTTCTTTACGAACCAACGGCGCAGGAAATTATTGCGAAAAACTTTTATCGTCCAACCGATTCGGGCGTTATGGCAAGATATACCGATCAATTTAAGCCGACGGAACTTTTTATGATCGACGACGTGTTCGGCGGCTGGAATAAAGCGCAAAAAGAACATTTTTCCAGCGGCGGAACTTACGAAAGAGCGATTGAAAAATAAGAAATTTTCCTGCCGTTCAACGAGTTTTAGGACTTCGTTCATTTCGTTATCGCTTGCCATGAACGCACAATTTCGTGAACGGCGTCCTGCTTTTTTAACGCAAAATATAAAAACTTCAGTTTTGTAATGTTTGTTTCTCAAAACAAGGCGTTATGATGAAACGTGCCGCTTCGCACGATAAAATTGAAAAATTCAAGAATAGCGCCCCGAAACGATAAGCAAAAGATTTATCGTTGCTTATGTTCCGATTTGCCATTTCTAAAATCCCGATTTATTAACGCGGTATCGCATAATTATGGGCGGTTCTAATAACCTCCTCTCCTTCTTTACAAGATTGAGAGCGTCCTTTATGATTATCTTTTAGAGTTTTTAGTCCGTCCGTTCCTTTTATTTACGATAACGTCCTCGTCTGCAAAGTTCTTGTCCTCAAATATCTTTACAACCTTTCCGACGAACAAACCGAATTGCAGATTCGCGATCGTCTTTCGTTCCAACATTTTCTCGGTCTTACGAGAGCCGACAAAATTCCCGACGCCCGCACGATTTGGCTTTTCGGCGAAGA
>JAISZO010000343.1 GCA_031269105.1 Planctomycetaceae bacterium
GAAATTCCCAACTCGCCGAATCCTTTAATTTCTGCGGTTCAGACGGAATTGTTGCAAAAAACGGTTTATTGGAATCAATAATTTCTGTCGGTTCGGTTTGGGCAAGTTTCTGAATTTCACCGGCGTTAAGAATTTTTTGATACAAAGCAATTCGTCCGAATTGACCTTGAAATTTTGAACCGCCGTTTTGATCTTGTCCAATTGTTACAGAATGTTTATTGACCGGAAAAACATTTTTTGGCAAATTGATTTTCGCATCAATTTTATTCTTGCCCTGCGTGATATGAATCCAACTTCGGTTGCAAAAATCATTCCACCATTTTTCGTGTTCCGCAAAACGATTTTGCAATGAAATTTTTTGTGCGTTATTAAGAATTTGTTCTGTTTCGGTTAACCATTCTGCTTCGGTTGCCGGATGTTTTGTGTGAGCGGCAATTTCAAAACGATGCGTTTGTCCTTCGGTCGATTGCAACGTTAAATCATCAATTCGATTGGGACGTTCGCAACGAATTAACGTTCCAAAAGTCCGATGCAGAAGCGGACTTTCACGCGGAAAATCATCAAGCCCCTGCAATTCCGCACAACGTTTATAAGCGTCATCGTGAATATTCCGATGATACCAACCGATTTCGTTGCTACGGTTTTTGAGAACAATATCCGGTTCGACAATTGTTTTGTATGATGAATCTTTATAAATATCACCGGGGTCAACATGGGGCAAGACATCTTGCTTTGTCCGCCAGATTTCGCTGAATGCTGTTGCTGTTACGGATTTTGCGGTTGAGATTTCAACAACAATCACCGGACGGTTTGCATCAACCCAAAGACGCAACGAAATTTTTTCGGCGTCCATTCCGTAACTTGCTTCAAGAACACCGCGTTTGATGTCGAGAATTTGGCGGAACGATTCGGTAGTTCGTTTTTGATTGGGTTCGCCGATTCGAATTCGGATGGAGCCGAGTTTCAATATTCGGTTGTATTCGTCACGCGAATCAATTCGGGCAATATAAAATTTCAAATCGCCCATTTCATCAATCCAAGCGTTGAGAGCCACTTCGCCGTTTCCAAGCGGCATCGTTTCGTAAACATTCTTACTCGGCGAATCCCAAACAACTTTATACAACGACAACGACGATTCATTTGCAAGAACATTTATCGTTGTGCAAAATACAAATGTGGACAACATTGATAAAATCAACGTTGTTACGAAGCAGTTAAGGGTTTTCTTTTTCATAGAGTTTTTTCTCGTGATTAGCGGTTAAAAGGGAGTTCAGTTTATCGTATCAATCCCTGTCCTTGCAGTTGTTGAGCAATGACGCTTTCAACATGATTTCGCACGGCAAGACATTCTTGATGATTGGGAGCAAGTTCAAAAGCGCGTTGAGCGATAATTGCCGCTTCGTGGATCATGCCGCATGCTAATTTTGCTTCCGCCAGCCGACAATAAGAATTGATATTTTCAGGCCAACGGCGATTGGCAATTTCATATTGATCGCACGCCAACGGATACTGTTGCATTGCCATGTAAGCGTCGCCGCAACCGAATACCACCTGCGGCGGTTCTTGTTCAGGAGGATACAATCGACCGACGCTGTGCCATGTTGCCAACGCGCGTTCCGGCTGATGATTTGCCGTTTGTAATACCGCCAGTTCAGAAAGCAAGCCCGCATTTTTGGGATCAAGCGAAATGGCTTTATGATAATCGGCGAATGCCTGTTGAATTTCATTTTGATTTCGCTTCACTCTCGCGCGTATCACCCATGCGCGCGAAATAAGCGCTCGGTTTTCTTCAGCGGCCGCCCAGTCGCTTTTGGTGGCGTTAATCGCTTTTTCCGCACAATCAAACGCTATCTCGTAATCTCCGAGTTCGTAACATTTTTCAGAAAGCGATAATAATGTTTTAACGTCATTATTGCCGGTCAATACCAGCGATTCCGTAAGTTGCGCTACCGCTTCTTGTTTTTTTCCTAACTTCCAGAGAGATTCCGCCCAACTTCTTTTAATTTCCGCGTCTTTTTTATTCAACTCAACCGCTTCAGAGAGTTTCTTTTCCGCATTTTGAATTTCTCCTCGTTCTAAAAGCAAAATTCCTTCCTGACGAAGATTTCTGCTTTCAGCAATCGTGTCTTTTTTCGTCGCGGGCGTAAAAATTTTGCAACCGGAAAACAATCCCGCCGCAAAAATCGTCACGACAAACAAAATGGAAAAACAAAACAGCTTTGTCAATGTAACAATTGATATAAAATTCATTACGAAAAAAGACGTTCCGGCGAAATTTTGCCGAGAAACAAACATATTTATTATACCAATATTTTATCAATCGTTCCAGAGCAAAAAAAACTCAATCCGCGAATATTTACAGGACTGTCTAAAAAGCGTTTTCTGTTTTTTTTCAAAAAACGGCGTTGTTAAAACGTTTGAACGCTCTAACAACGCCGCAATTTCTGAAAAATATAAATTTTACAGGAAAATTTCTATTTTTCTATAGAGATTGATTAATACATTTCCGGGTTCGGCATTGCGGGAGTTTTTTCTTCTTTGGGAATTTCCGCTACCAACGCTTCGCTTGTCAGCAACAAGCTGGAAACGCTCGCCGCATTTTGTAACGCGCTGCGGGTTACTTTGGTGGGATCAACAACGCCCGCTTTGACGAGGTCTTCAAACGTGTCGGTTGCCGCGTTGTAACCAAAGTTTCCTTTACCGTCCGCCACTTTTTCGCAAACGATACCGCCGTCTTTACCGGCGTTGACCGCAATTTGAACCAACGGATAACGCACCGCTTTAAGAATGATGTTGTATCCCGTCGTTTCATCGGCGGTCAAACCTTCGGGAACGGCGCACGCTTTCGCTGCGCGAACAAACGCAACGCCGCCGCCGGGCAAAATGCCTTCTTCCACCGCCGCGCGAGTCGCATGAAGCGCGTCTTCCACGCGGGCTTTTTTCTCTTTCATTTCGCTTTCCGTCGCCGCGCCGACATTCACTTTCGCCACGCCGCCGGAAAGTTTTGCAAGCCGTTCTTCCAATTTTTCACGGTCGTAATCGCTGGTAACAACGTCAATTTCACGGCGCAATTGATCAATGCGTCCTTTGATTTCCTCGTTTTTGCCCGCGCCTTCAATGATCGTCGTGTTGTCTTTGTCAATCACGATTCGTTTCGCGCGTCCCAAATCGGTCAGTTCCATGCTTTCGAGTTTGCGTCCCAAACTTTCAAACAAGACTTCTCCGCCGGTCAAAATACCAATGTCTTCCAAAATCGCTTTGCGGCGGTCGCCGTAACCCGGCGCTTTAATCGCGGCGATTTTCATAATACCGCGCAGCCGATTGATCACGAGCGTTGCAAGAGCTTCGCCTTCCACGTCTTCTGCAATAACGAGGAGCGGTTTGCCGGTATTGACCACTTTTTCGAGAATCGGAATCATCTCTTTAATGTTTGAGATTTTTTTCTCGCTGAGCAACACATAAGCGTCTTCCAGCACGACTTCCATTTTCTGCGGTTCCGTAACAAAATACGGCGAAAGATAGCCGCGATCAAATTGCATTCCTTCGACCCATTCAACTTCGGTCGCAAGACTTTTTCCTTCGTCAACGGTAATCACGCCGTCTTTTCCGACTTTTTCCATTGCGTCGGCAATCAGATTTCCGATTTCCGCGTCATTATTTGCGGCAATCGCTCCGACTTGGGCGATTTCCGTTTTGCTGTTTTTCACGGACGTACTCAACTTTTTGAGTTGAGCAATCACGTCTTCGACCGCGCGGTCGATTCCCTGTTTCATTTGCAAGGGATTCACGCCCGCAACAACCGCTTTCAAACCTTCGGTGAAAATCGCTTCGGCAAGAATCGTCGCGGTTGTCGTTCCGTCGCCGGCAACGTCGCCGGTTTTGGACGCAACTTCGCGAACCATCCGAGCGCCCATGTTCTCGTAGGTATCTTCGAGGTCAACCTCTTTCGCCACCGTCACGCCGTCTTTCGTCACAAGCGGCGCGCCGAAACTTTTTTGAATAATCACGTTACGTCCGCGAGGTCCGAGCGTGACTTTTACCGCTTTTGCCAACTTTGAAACGCCGCGTCGCAGAGCTTCGCGCGCTTCTTGATCAAATGCAATCATTTTTGCCATAATAATCTCCTTCTCTCAATTCTATTTAATGATTTAATGGGTTCAAGTTTGAATTTCAATAAATTTGTTCTGTACCGCGTTTATAATGAATCTGGCGGTCTGCTGTTTCCTGAATACTTCACACGATCACAGCCAGAATGTCGCTTTCACGCATGAGCAGAAATTCGTTGTCGCCGATTTTAAATTCTTCACCGGCGTAAGAAAGGAAAATCACGCGATCTCCTTCCTGAATCTGGAACTTACTGCGGCTTCCGTCGTCCAACACGCGACCGTCGCCAACGCTAATCACAAGCCCCCGCGCCGGTTTGTTTTTTGCGGAATCGGGAAGATAAAGTCCGCCCGACGTCCGTTCTTCCGATTCTTCACGGCGAATCACCACGCGGTCGCCGAGCGGTTGAATTTTCATTCCGCTACATTTGCCGTCCGACTTTTCACAACCGCAATTTTCAGTTTTTTTCTTAGCCATGACTCAAAATTTTCTCCTGACAGATTTTCTTGTTGGTGAACTTGCGTAAAACGCAAATCCAAAAGTTTGATATTCAATCCAAAAACAATTTTGCAAACATGAAAACCGTTTTTGGCGCTAATGAAAGCGTTTTGCTTTTCAGAAAGCAATTCCCGTGCCAAAATAAAAGTTCGCAACGCCGGTTAACGTAACTTTTTTTGTATCAATAGGTAAAGAAAATTCCTCGTAATTTTTCACGGTGGATTTTCTTTGGAAAAATAATTTTTGATTTTTGCGAGATCGTGTCTGCCAAAATGACAGAGAGAAGATTAAAAATTTTTCTCGGATTTTTCACAAAAACCAAAATCTCAAAGGCATGAGCAAATTTCTTTCTCCGCTAAATTCTGGAAGAGAAGAATGGTGGTAAATTACTTTATCGTTTTCGATTTTGACGCCGTTGTCTCCGTCGCGGTTTTGGAGAGAATCGCGACGTTACAAAAACCGACGGAAACGCCATTTTTGCCGGTTCCGAAAATGCGCACGACGTATTTGCCTTCGAGATTGTCAGGGACGGTCAGCGAAATTTCAAATGTTCCGTCTTTTTCATGCGTGCGTCCGACCGCGTATTGCAACGCGCGGTTGTTTGCCGACAGATAGGTTTTCATAAATTCCTCGCGCGACGCGTCGGTCAGATGAAACGGCATGCGTTCTTTCGGAACCGTCGTCGGTTGTTTGCGAGGCGGCGCTAATTCCACAACGACCGTTTCCGCGTTACTTGCCGTGCCGCGAATCGTCAACGTATTTCCGGCGATTACGCTTTCCGGCGTTTCCATAGTCATCGTATCCGGCAACGAAAGTCGCAACAGCGGATCGCCGAACAATTGAAAAAGATGAATATGATCGACAAGCTGTTCTTGTAAACGTCTCGACGTCGGATCGCTGAACCACGCCATCGTGTCGATCATGCCGCGAATCGCCTGTTTTTTTGAAACGGCGGAAGTTTTTTTCGCTCCGACTTTTTCCGCGACAACATTGACCGGCGCGGAAAGAACGTTCAACGCCGGATTTTTCCATGTTGGAAGAATCCGTTTTTCATTCGATTGCGGCAATAGGTTTCGTTTGGCGTTCAGAAAAATCGTTCCGATATTTTTAACGCCCTTGTTTTGAAGATGTTGCGCCGCATTGCCGGAATGGATATACAAACGTTCTCCGTTCAACGCTTCGTCAATCAATTCCATACCGAAAGTCGCAAGACCGTAAGGCATGGCAACCCGCGACGACGCAATTATCGCCGCCGGTCCTCTCGGCTGACGCAGCATGTCTTCCGCGATACAATCTTCAATTGCGTCGAACGCTCCGGTGTAACATGCGCAGAAAATCGCAATCGGCAACCCGTTCCGCGATTCAATATATTGCGAATCGCCGGACGCGAAAATCGGATAATCGGCGTCGGGCGTGCGAAGATAATCTAACGACGTATGCAAACCGTGTCCCATATAAACCCAAAACAAACATCCTTCATTAAGCCGCTCAACCGTAACGCTACGGAACATTTCCGGGTCGGGACAATACGCGCTTTTCCAGTTAGCTTGCGTGAGCGAAAGATCGTAACCTTCGCCGATCATCTCCGACAAAATGTAACGCGCCGCCGATTCGACTTGCGCGTCGATGAGAGGCGAAAAACCGCCGATTCCCGCAATAAGATTGATACGTCGTCGCCAGAAACCGTGATCGGCGTTGTTTTCGTAGCGAAGAATTTTCGAGACCACCGTTGACAATTCTTCCGGCGTATCGACTGTCAAACGTCCGACGGCAAGTTCCGGCAAATTGTCGTCGTTGAGATCGGCGTAATAATTATCGGTCGCAATTTCTTTTTCGCGTCCAAAAGAAGAAATCACCAACGCTTCAACGTGATTGGTCGGAATCAAACGCGACGACGCGACCGTTTCCGATTTCACATCCGGCGCCGCGTCGCCCACAAGAAGCAAGTATTTCAACGACGGGTCTTTGCGAGCCAGCGCGAGAATCCGCGTTTTCAAGAGTCCCGGCGTGGTATAAGGCATGAGGTTCGTCGCGTTTTGTTTGTCCTGTTTGTCGGAAGAAAGATGTTCCGGCGGCGATTCCCGATGCAAGTTTTGCGGCAATGCCCGAATTTTTGGTTCTTCCAGAATATAAATTTTGTACCCTTGATTCATCCGGTAATACACCCACGGTTCCAACGCTTTACGGAATATTGACGGACAAATCACCGCGACGGATTCGCTGTTCCATTCGACGCTTGGCGATGCGGATTGCGAAACCGTTTCGGCGTCCGGCGGTTCTATTGGCGTTTCGCCCGCTCCCCGCGACGGAACGAGTCCCAGCATGAAAACGAAGGAAAAGGGAACAATCAAAAGTATTTTCTGAAAACGAGACATTGTTAAAAAGGAAAAGAGTTATTGAAAAAACATCCGAAGGGAATTATAATGATTTTTGGGATTGCGATGCAACAGAGAAAAAGAAAAAAAGGAAAGTTAAAAATTAAAAGCGAAAAATTTTCAGATTCCAGCCGCCAGCGACCAGATTTCCGAGTGGGCTTGCCGTACTTTCGCGTGTTGAAAACCACCCCTGCTTCACGAGCAAAAATATGCCAAAGCCGTTTGAAAAACGATGTGTTGACAGATTTTATAGGATATTTTATACTTATCAACACGAGGTCAACTTATAGACGAATAGAAATTATCCGCCGCCGAGATCGCAGAGGTTTAAAACTCCTGCATAAAACGTTGAAAAAGAAACGAGAAGCCGACCGCGTCAAAGCCATCGTCTGGCTCGCTTCCGGTTTGACGGAAAAACAACTCGTCGCCCTCGTTACCGCCTTGCCAAACATTCCGATCGCCAAACAAAAATCGTAACCGTTCACGCGGCTTGATCGCAGACGTCGTGAAAAGTTGAGAATTGAAGTTCAGTTGAGAATCAATTGTGGTGGAGTACGACCATGCAACAGTGCATCGACGCAATTTTTCAG
>JAISZO010000355.1 GCA_031269105.1 Planctomycetaceae bacterium
TCAAAGACGCGCGAACCGGCTATTCGGTCGGAAATTTCCACGCCGTATTAGACGGTCATATTCAGGAATTTTTAGAATCGTTTCTCCGCTGGCGAGTGAAGACGGAAGAGTGAAAAAAAGCAAAAAGAAAATTTCATTAGCGAATTTTTTGAAAATAAAATCAGGAGTCATTGATTATGAAAACGATTGTACTAAATACAGATACGTTACCACTTCCGATTCGGGAAAAGCTGCATTCTTCTCAAGTGTTTTTACAAGAACGAGACGGCGGAGTAATGTTACTTCCGTTGAACGAAGGCAGAGGTCTTCGCGGAATCGCGTCGCAAAGTAAGCTGACAACAGAAAAATTGCGGGCGTATAAAAATGAAGACAAGGAATTGGATAGATGAGTAAAAAATACGTTTTAGATGCTTGTGCAATTCTGGCTTTGCTCAAAAATGAGAGTGGAGCTGAAATTGTTGATACTCTTCTTGTGGAAGCGGCACAAAATAAATGTTCCGTTTCCATGAACAAATATGCTCTATTCGCTAATGAAATAGCTATTTTTATAGGTCAAAACAGCCATGTCATTAGCGAATAGAGTATATCAGGGACGTCGTCGAAAGATCGTCTCAAAAGTCCCGGATAGTCAAAGTCTCAATATCGACAGCGCCGTTTTTCAATCCGGCGGCGTTTTGGAAAATCGTAATTGCGTCGAGGAAATATCATCGCAAAATTCGTTGGACGGAACGCCGACGACAATACGCCGCAACGTTTCCGGTAATTCTAATAAATCCGCCGTTTCGATAACGCCTTCGTCATTTTTTCGGGCAAAGCAGAGAAAACGGCATTGTTTTTCGGCGATCCGTTGAATCGCTTGATCGCGCGCCGAAACGCCGCCGCTGTAATACCGAGGCGATCCGATTCGCACGAGCGTGTCGGCGCCGACAAGAAATACGACTCCGTGAAAAAATTCCGCTTTATCAACAAATCTCGGCAATTGCGTCAACCAAACCGGAATGGTTTTATCGGATAACATTTGAGCAATTCCATTCCGCCGATCTTGGACGTCGATAAAATCCATCGGCGGTTTATCCGCATTTTTTACCGCGATTTCTAACGCGATCTTTACGTCTTGCCCAAATTTTTCGCGGAGAATTTCTATCATACGGCGGTGTCCGCGATGAATCGGGTCAAACGAACCGGAAAATAAAAATTGCGGCGGATTTTCTTTGGCTTGAATATTTTTCGCGAAGAATTTGTCCAGGTTTTGCGGCGAGTCGTCCGGCATAAAAGAATAAGCCCTGCGGTTGCCGAATAATATTTCTTGTTCTATTTGAGAAGCCCAAACGCCGCGTATTTGAACGCGCTCGTCGTTTCGCAATAATTTTTGAAGTTCTTCCGATAAAACGCCGGAAGACGCCGCGTCGTTTTCTTGATAAGATTTATCGGCAAAAGCGGCGATGGTTGTTATTAACAAATCGGTAACAAGACGCTCTTCTTCTTGTCGGGAACGAGTTCCTTTTTGAAGAACGACCGACGCGGCAAATGTTTGACGGAATGATTGAACAGCCCAATGGACGCGATGTTCTCCGCGTTTCGGACGGACGCTCGCTAATGAACACGTACAGCCGACGCCGACGACGTAAGACGTTTGCGGCGCGTTTGTTTTTTCGTCGAAGGGTTGCGATAATTTTTTTGCCCGCAAAAACGCCGTCATCGCCATCCGACGCGCCGTTCTTTCCGAACAAAAGCGCTCCGGCGCGTGCGAAAGAAATTCAATAAGCGACGCTTCGCTGTAAGGAACAATCGCTTCAAGCGCCGTTTGCGACGCGCCCGGCGTCGCAAAAAGTTCATTGATAGCTCCTGCGCCGCCGCCGGTTACGGCAAGCGCCAATTGAAGTTGCGAAGGGTGAATAATATCACGTATCAATAATTCATTTTTCGACATGATGAAGTTTTTTATAATTCGCTCAAACCATAAATAAAGTAGAATTCGTCGTTTTTTCAATAAAAATGATTGATCAACGGATTCGTCGAAGAAAATTATAAATTACAAAAAACGAATTTGATTCGCTTCAAAACCAAAGTGTGAAATTTTATATCGTTGCGGTTGAATTTCGTCGGCGGCGATAAGCAGTGCGGCGACGTCGGAGCGTTTGCGGCAGTATTCGGCGATTTCTTCCGGTCGCAAAACAAAAAACGCGGTAGATAAAGCGTCGGCAATCGCGGCGGTCGGAGCAATCACGATTGTCGTCAACGCGCCCGTCGCCGGATAACCGGTTCGCGGATCAATAATGTGACCGTATCGCTTTCCCTGACAAATAAAAAACTGATGTTGCGAGCCGGATGTTCCGAGCGATTCGTTTGTCAGCCGAATTTCCGCAAATCGGCGTCCCGGACGCAACGGATGCGGAACGCCGATTGTCCAACCGACGCTTCTGTCCCGCGACGGTGCGGCAAATGTTGCGTCCGACAATTCCGACAAAACAAAATTTGTATTCGACGCGGAAAACCGCATTTCATTCGCGTCGCAAGTCCACGTTTCCGCCATACGTCCGCCTCGCGCCAACACGCTGCTTCGTCCGCCGTGTAAAAGAACGTGTTCAACGCCTTGCTCCGATATTTTTTGCGCCGCCGAATCTAACGCCGCTCCTTTACCGATACAGCCAAGATTGATTTCCATTCCTTCCCGCAAAAAATGAATCGTCTTTTCTTTCGGATCAAGTTGCAACAACGAATGCCCGACGTTTTGCAACGCCGCGTCTATTTCCAATTGCAACGGAACTTTGCCTTCACGTTTCGCAAATCCCCAAAGCCGCCAAAGCGGAGACGCGGTAACGTCAATCGCTCCATGCGTTTCGCGCGAAAATTCGCGACACTGCCAAAGAAGCCGCCAAACTTCGTCAAACATCACCGGAACCGGTTCGCGGGCGGCGTTTCGGTTGAGCGATGAAATTTCGCTCTCTTTTTTGAACGCCGACAACAACGTTTCATAACGTTCAATTTCGTCGAGCGCATCCAAAGCGGCGGCGGTCGCCTGCGGATATTGCCCGCGATTGAACGTGATTTCAAAATCGGACGCCATGGCATTTCTCGAAAACCGCAACATGGGAAATCCGCCGACGGACGGAAGATTGGACTGTAAAACCTGTTGCGACGGCGGAAGATTTTCCTGAACGGTTTCATTTTCGGAGACGTCCGCAGATTGCGCGACGTCGCGAAGTTTTCCCAAAAACGAACCTCCTTGCAAAAACTGACGACGCGACGGTTGAGAAGATGACATCGTATAATTTTGGAAATTTCTAAAACTCTTTTGACACAAAATAAAAAACACAATCGCTCTATTTTGTTATTTATTTCTAAAATAATTTTTGCAAAAAATAACGCCGTTAAAAGTTATATCATTATTTTATCATATTACTTTTTATAAACACTCTTGCCTCTTTTTCATTGTATCATAAAATAATAAAAATAAAATCTCATTCAAGTTATAAAAACTTAATTCGCATTGAAAAAATGAATAAAAACGCTGCTGACATTAATTTGAAAAAAAAGAAAATGGAGCAAATCAGCAAAAAGCGGGACGGGTGTTGAAATTGGGGTTTTCAACGGATATAATCTCTTAAAATTGAAAACTTCAAGATTCTTTTAATGAAACGAAAGGACGGAACATTATGAAAATTTACAGGATCATTTTACTTGCCGGTTTATCGGCGTTTGTTTTTGCAAACGTATTGGCGCAAGCGCAGGAAACGGCGTACAATCCGAAAACGACGGTGTTTGTCGAGGCGGAATCGTTTGCTCAAAAAGGGGGCTGGGCGGTTGATCAGCAGTTTATCGACGTTATGGGATCGTCCGTTTTGCTGGCGCACGGGATGGGAAATCCGGTAACAAACGCTAAAACCGCCGTCGTTTTTCCTCAGGCGGGAACGTATCGCGTGTTTGTCCGAACGCGAAATTGGGTTGCAACGTGGACGCCGGAATATTCGCCGGGGCGATTTCAACTCGTTATTAACGACAAAACTTATCCGACGACATTCGGTACGGAAGGCGAAGCGTGGCATTGGCAACCGGGAAAAGAAGAGATTGTCATCGGGGAAAATCATTTGACAAGCGCGCTCGAACTGCGGGATTTGACGGGATTCGACGGTCGCGTTGACGCGATTTGTTTTACGTCCGACAAAAATTTTACGCCGCCAAACGATCTTGAAATATTGAAAAAATACCGCCGCGCTGCGCTCGGTTTGCCGGACGTTCCGCCCGACGCGGAAGGCGGACCGTTTGATTTTGTCGTAGTCGGCGGCGGAATTGCCGGAACATGCGCGGCAATTTCGGCGGCTCGGCTCGGTTTGCATGTCGCGCTCGTGCAGGACCGTCCGTTAGTCGGCGGAAACAACAGTTCGGAAGTCCGCGTGCATTTGCAAGGGCGAATCAATCTGCCTCCGTATCCAAATCTCGGAAATCTTGTGGCGCAAATGAATCATCGGCGAGACGGTAACGCCATGCCCGCCGATTATTATGAAGACGAAAAGAAAATGAATTTGCTCGCGGCGGAAAGCGGCGTAAAAACGTTTTTCTGTATGCGCGGAATCGGCGTGGAAAAGAGCGGCAATAAAATTACCGCCGTTATCGGAAAGCATACGGAAACCGGAAAAGAGTATCGTTTTGTCGCGCCGTTATTTGCCGATTGCACCGGCGACGGCAACATTGGTTATTACGCCGGTGCGGATTGGCGGATGGGACGCGAATCGAAAGCGGAAACCGGCGAACCGCTTGCGCCGGACAAAGCGGACAAAATGACAATGGGAGCGTCCGTGCAATGGTATTCGGTCGAGTCCAGTCAAGCGTCCGAGTTTCCCGAACTTCCTTGGGCAATTCAATTCAACGAACAAACGGCAAAACCAATGGTCAAAGGCGATTGGGATTGGGAAACCGGTTTGAATTTCGATCAAATCTGGGATTTCGAGAGAATCCGCGATCACGGTTTGCGAGCGGCTTACGGACATTGGGCGTACATGAAAAATCAAGCGGGCGGCGAATGGGCGGAGCGCGTGCGGAATCGTCAACTCGGCTGGGTTGCGTTTATTGCCGGAAAACGGGAATCGCGGCGTTTGCTCGGCGACGTGATTTTGAAAGAGCAGGATATTCTCGAACGCAAAGAGTGGGACGACGCTTGCGTAACGACGACTTGGGGAATTGATTTGCATTATCCCGCGCCAAAAAATTCTAAAGATTTTCCCGGCGAAGAATTTATGACCATCGCGCCGACCAAACGTGTAGAACCGTATGCGATTCCGTATCGTTGTTTTTATTCGCGGAATATTGAGAATTTGTTTATGGCGGGACGCGATATTAGCGTGACGCACGTTGCGCTCGGCACGATTCGCGTGATGCGTACCGGCGGAATGATGGGCGAAGTTGTCGGCATGGCGGCGTCGATTTGCAAAAAGCATGACGCGACTCCGCGCGGCGTTTATCAAAATCATCTTGACGAATTGAAAACGTTGTTGGAAGAAGGCGTCGCTCCGCCGCCAGTTTCGCAAAGCGGTTCCGCCGCACAGCCGAAATGGTTGAAAATTGCCGGAAAGAATCTTGCCCGCGACGCGAAAGTCAAAGCGTCGAGCGTTTACACGAAATCGAATTATCCCGTCGCTCATGTCAACGACGGAAATTACGACTTGAACAATAATGCCGGACGTTGGGTAAGCGACAATCAAGAAACGGAACATTGGATTGAATTTACTTTGGAAAAACCGGTCAAAATCAACGCTTTCCGCGTTCTCACCGGTCAGGCGGGAAACGGTTTTCCCATAACGCCGATCAATGATTTTGTGCTGCAACGGTTCGTTTTTGGTCAATGGCGGAACATCGAGGAAACCGCCGTGAAGGGTAACAAACAATGCGATTTCGGTTGCAAATTTCCGACAATTGAAACGCAACAATTACGTCTGCTGATTACCGCCACGCCGGAAAACCTCGCGCGAATTTGGGAAACGGAGTTTTACGAAATTCCGTAAAGTTTTTGTCGCAATCTCTCAAACTCCTTTGAAGCGGAAACGAAGCGTCCCGAAACGTAAGCGAGAGTGAAACCGTCGCTTACGATCCGGTCTGACATTAAAGGAAGTTAAAAATTAAAAGGTGAAAAGTTTCGCAAGCGGAATGCATCGTTCTGGGATTGAAATAATCCTTTGCTAACTTTAAAAACTTCGCGATTCTTCGTGGTGAAAAACGTCTGTGAAATCTTGCGTGTTTTCACGACATAATTGTTATTTTAATACGTTTAATTTTTTTGTCTGCGAGAGAGCGATTGAGCGCATTCAAGAGTTCGGTTTGGCGGAAAGAGAGTTCTGATTTCAAAACCGGATGCGTTACGAATATTTCCAGCGCTCCGCGACGGATTGAACCAAAACAAATTTGCGAGGTAAACGTTTGACCGAGCGTTTCCGTAAATATTTTTTCGAGTTGTTCCTGCGAAATCTCTTGCTGAAATCCATAACGCGCCATAATTCGCGTGAGAATTTTCCCAATTCGTTCCGGTCCTTTTTTTGACATCGTTTTGGTTGTTGTTTCGGGTTCGTCCAAAAATTCCGTAATTTGCAACTTTCGATTGACAAAAACGGACAAATTGCCTGAATAAAAAGGAGTTGCAAAGCGCTTTTTCTAAAAGCGTCCTCCAATATCCGCAACGACGTAATATCATATCAATTAAATTTTTAAGAGCAAGATGATAAAATAATTCTCTTGCAAGGATTATACTAAAATCAATTTGATTTTATGACGATAATTCTTCATTTTTATTCATAAAAGACGCAAGAGAAAATTTTTCGTGATATAATAACTTCGTGGAAATATTCCGGTTTTTTTGTATAAAAGCAGAATCGGCGGAAAGTCCAACCTTGCGGCAACTGCACCTTGTCGTTCTCGTTTTTTTAGACGTCCTATTTTTACAATGATTACATCCTCTCTCCCCCCTGAGTGGAAGGTGTTGATTGCGGGCGGCATTTTGCTCGGCGGAGTGTTATTAGCTCTTCGTTTTCCGGCAAAACGCGATTTGATTCAAGCAAGCGTCAATGCGGTACGTTCTCTTGAAACAAACGCAAATTCACCGGAAACAACATTTGCATCAACATCCAATCCAATACCATCGGCTTCCGCTGTCATCGACGGCGAAAGAGGTTCGACGTTTGTTTCCTCCGATGATTTTCTCTATCAAAACGCGGACAATTCCGTTTCGGTCGCGGATTCCGGTTTCGATCAAACGGCTTATCGCGAACGTTGGGAGACTTCGGCAACAGATTCCGACAACGCATCGAACGCGCTTTCTCATGCCGATTACGGGGAATTCAATGAGAATGGTTCGTCAAATTCCGCCGAAGAAATAGAATTGTCGCAACATTCCCATAAAAATATCGCAGAAAAACAAATGACGGAGATTTTGCCGCAAGCGTCATACGCGCCTTTTAATCCGCCGTCGATTTCTCGACCAAACCCCGATCCGACTTTTTTTGCAGATTTGCCGTCGCCGCCGACATTAATTTCATCGCTTACGGAATCTCCCGCAACGCCGTCGTCGTCTCCGAATGTTGCCGACATACTTTTCGCGCATTCCGAAACTTCGACTCTCGTTGCTCCGCCGTTGTCTGCCGATTCGTTAGTATCCGCGGCAAAGTCGCCTGTCGTTGCCGCGTCCGTTTCGACAATAAAACCCGAAATATCAATAAAGTCCGAAACATTGACGCCGAAAGAAAACGTTATTCCTTACAGAACGGTTCGTCCCGTTCTTTCTGAAACAACAATGGAAAAAGCGAAAAAAACCGTTTCCCGAAACAATGTCATTACTGGTTCTGGACGCACGGTGATTTTACCAAATCATTGAGACGGCGCTCCAAAACAGTCAAAATGTTTTGACCGCTTGGGTTCGTCTCGCGAAATGTTATACAAGCGGAGAGAAGAACGACTCTCTTTTTTTCTCAAAAACTGCTCTGGAATCCCTTCTTTTTTTTGTGTATGATTCTCAAAATGCAAAAATAGAAGTATTCTCTTTTTCTTTTGCAAACCTTCGCAGTTTTTACATTTTACCGGAAAAGTCAAATGTTCGGATCGTTGTTTTCAAAATTTCTGAAATCTCCGTTGTTATGGGGCGGATTGGCGAGTTTTGCGTTTTACGCGGCGTTGAATAGCAAAATTATAACAAACGCTCTCGTCGTTCGTTACACGGCAAACCATCCGACCGAATACGCGATAACCGCGATGTTTTTTGTCGGTATGGCGTCGATTTGTCTTAGATTTTTCGACGTCCGACAACATTGGTCGCGTCTTCGGGCGGGAAACGTGTTGGAACCGCAGAGCGGCGGGAAACTCGAACCGCAGGAAGCGGCGCGTTTGATCGAACAAGCCGACGACAATCTCCGCAAAAACGGCGAGTCGCTCCACGCCGTTCGCATCCGAACGATTTTAAACAATATCCGGCATTCCGAATCCGCCGACAAACTCGACGACGATCTCCGCTCGCTTGCCGACGACGATTACGCGGACGCCGAAGCGGAATACGGATTCGTCAAATTGATTATCTGGGCGATTCCGATTCTCGGATTTCTCGGCACGGTGATTGGAATTGCGCTTGCGATGGGGCATTTGTCGCCGGAAGACCTCGAAAAATCGCTCCCCAACGTGATGGGCGGTTTAACCGTGGCGTTCGATACGACCGCTTTGGCGTTGACGTTGAGCATGATTATTTACTTCTCGCAACACTCGCTTTGGCGGGACGAACAAAAGATGCTCAATGCGGTTTCTCGGCATGTCGATAACGAACTTCGCGGACGTTTTACCGGCGTCGGAACCGGCGGAAATAACGGTCAGTTGGTCGCCGTCCGCATGATGATTGAAGTGGTTCTCGAAACGTTGCAGGATTTGATTCAAAATCAGTCCGATATTTGGGAGCGGGCAATGCAGGCGTCGCAATCCCAATACGCGAATCTTCTTTCGGAAATCGCGGCGCAAATCAAGACGGCGCTCATTCGTTCTATTCAGGAAAACGCGGAACATCACGCCCTTACGCTCGTCAAAGCCGAACAGGATTTAATCCAAAATTCCAAACGGCAAATACTCGACATGTCGAAATCTATCGAACAAAGCGCCGCGTCGCTCCGCGACTTTCAGCAGGGAGCGCTTCGTCAGAGCGAAACGTTGCGCGACGTGGTCAATGCGATGGGCGACGTTGCGAAAATCGAGAATCAGCTCAATCATAATCTTGCCGCGCTGGCGGAATCGCGTTACTTTGAGGAGACGCTTAACAGTTTGGCGGCGGCGGTGCATCTTTTGAGTTCCAAACAGTCGTCGATGACCGTTGCGCCGATTACGCTCAAACAGGAGAAAGAGAAAGGTCAGGCGGCATGAGTTACGCGGGGCGCGGAAGATCAAGCGGAAACGACAATTGCGTTGCGCTGTTCCCGTTCCTTTCGGTGTTGATTTGCACATTGGGAACGCTGATTCTACTTCTCATTGTTATTGCGCGGAATGCGAGAACTCAAGCGGCGGAAGACGTCGGCGAACAAGCGGACGCCGTTGCCGAATCGCTCCAAAACGACGCGGAAATGATGCAAACGCTGGCGAAGGATTTGGCGGTCTCGAAAGAAAAAACGAGCGCCGACGTGGAAAACGAGCGGGCAAAACTGGCGTCGCTTGAAAGCAGTATTGAAAAGATGGTTGCCGAAATCAAGCGAATGGAAGACGCGGTTCGTGAACTCGAAAATCAGCGGGGAAAAATTCAATTCGATCAAAATCAAGGAAATGCGGAACTCGCGGCGAAGAAAGAAGCGTTGCGGAAAGCGAAAGCGGAATTAGAAGAATTGCAAAAACAAGCGGCGGACGGCAAACATCGTTCTTACGCGGTGATTCCGTATCGCGGACTCAACGGAACGCAACGGCGACCGATTTATATCGAATGTCGCAAAGATTGCGCGATTATTCAACCGGAAGGAATAGCGCTTTATGCAGACGATTTTCTCACCGCGGCGCATCCCGACAATCCGTTAGACGCTCTGATTCGCGCGGCAAGTTTGTTTTATACCGAAACGGAAGCGGTTCCGGCGGGAACGAAACCGTATCCGTTAATTCTTGTGCGTCCCGACGGGATTGACGTTTATTACGCGGTGCGGAAAGCGATTCAATCCTGGAGCGAACACTTCGGTTACGAACTGATCGGAGCCGATTGGCGTCTGCAATTTCCGAAAGCCAACGAAGCGTTGAAAGAACGCTTAAACGCGCAGCTTACCGCGTCGCGGGAACGAATGATTCCGTTCAAAGCGGCGTTGGCGGCGCAGGCGAGAAACATGAGAGCGGGAACGGGAAACGCTCCGACAGCCGACAGCCGTTTTCTCGAAACGCCGCGCGGTTATTCTTCAAACGGCGGTTATGGAACAAATAATACGCATGACGGAACTTTGCCGCCTACGCAAGAAAACTTTTCTGTCGCGCAGGGAATCCATGAAAATAACGGAACGTCCGTCAATCAGGCGGCGACAGATTCTCATTTTAATTTTAAGCCCAATTTACTGACGAGAAGCGCCCCGCAATCAACGCGGCAAGCAAACAGTCCGTCGCCAACGTATGCGTCGCCGCAACCTTCGTTGGCAAAGCAATTCGCTCTAGGTATTGCCGAAGTTGCGGCGGATGCGGCGTTACAATCCGCATGGGAAAAAGAATATCGGAAAGCCAATCAACTCCCGAAAGATGCGCCGATTCCTTATCACGATTCAAAAGAATATCATGATTCACAAATGCAAAACGCGCAACAAACAAACTCGGACAAACAACAAACGAATAACAATTCCGCCTTTCAAACTTGTAACCCGCAACAATCGGCTTCGCGTCCGCAACCGCAAATCGATCCGGCGCGCGACGGGGTGATGCCGAATGTTTATCGGGGCGCGACGGAAATGGTTCGCGTGATTTCTGCGGAATGTCGCGGCGACGCGATAGCGTTTAAAGCGTCGGGAAATCGGGGAATCGACCGTGAAATTCCGATTCCGAACAACGGAACGGTTTACGACGTGCAAAACGCGATAACTCTGGCGCTTCGGGATTACATGGAAACATGGGGACGTCCCGGCGAAGGAATGTATTGGAAGCCGGAAATTTCCGTAACGCTACGCCCTGGCGCGGAGCGGCGTTTTGAAGAACTCAAAACGCTTTTTCAAACGGCAAAGATTCATGTGAAAGTGAAAAATCAATAACAACGAATAACGGAAAGTGAAAGCGTTGATTGTAGAATCAAAGCTATCTGCGTTCATTAGTTCCCAAATTGTCACCTCAGGAAGGCGTTAGTTTTCAGGTATGTTATACTCTATTCGCTATCGACACGGCTATTTTCAAACGACTGAAAATCCGGATTCAATCATGTTTTCATTCGCTTGTCGTATTTCGACCCTAAATTTCCCAAACAATTTTGTAACGCATTCTTAAAATCAACAAACCTTTCGTAATATCGACAATAGAACGCTTCGCTTCTGCCAAAACGCCATAACCGCTCTATCCAATTTAAATGCGGACGATACGGCGTCAAAAATACCAACTCTATCTTTAACTCTTTTGCCAATTCCGTTACTTTTTTGCAACGCGGATAACTCGCATTATCCAACACAATCGATATCGGTTTGCCGTCCGCTTGATGCGTTTCTTTATCTGACGCAACAACTCACAAACGCTATCAGAATTAATGTATGCGTCATTATTGACCTGAAAAAATTCTTCCGACAACGGACTTATTGCACCAAGAACATTATGACGCTGCCGACCGCTACTCGTAGGCATAAATATCCGCTCTTTACTCCATAAACGCCCCTCAAGCCCCCCCATAACAAAGTGTGCCGCATCGCTGTAATACAAATGGATTTCACCGTTGGAAGCCCGCAAATTCAGGTCATCTCACTCTTTTTTTTCTATCCTGCTTTGCCGATTGTTTCGGCGTCAATTGCTTTGCCGGAATTTTGCCGACTTTGCGCGGACGGAAGCCGAGACGAGTGAGAAACTCGTAGGCAAAGGTCCGCTTGTAATCAATATCGGTTACTTCTTTAATGACTGAAATTGCTTCGGCAACATTACGGCAGGGATGTTTTTCAAGTTCTGCGGCGAGTTCCTTTTTGTATTTTTCGAGAGGCGAAACGGGACGGTAAATGTTATCGGC
>JAISZO010000363.1 GCA_031269105.1 Planctomycetaceae bacterium
CAATAAAATCAAAACCATGAAAAGACAAGCATACGGTTTCCGTGATCTCGAATTTTTCAAACTCAAAATCTTGGCAATACATAACGCAAGGTACGAACTTGTCGGATGAACCAAAAATCAGACATTGCTCGTACTCGCATTTTCTGGCGCATAAAAATGGAGAATACAGATTCTCAATGCGTTTTTGCGCAACTGTGGTTTTACGGAAATATCGGACGTCCGACAGGTATGTTTTTCACAACGACTGCCGAGGCATTGTCGGGACGATTTGCGTTTTTTAAAAACTCTAATACAATTTCTCCGCAAAATCAAATACAACATGATTATTTACAGCTTAATGATTCAGCGCTAAATACGAATAACAAACAAAATGAATATCTGAAGTTGCAGAAGGGAAAATTATCCCTAATCCTCCTCTACTTTCATTAGAAAACATCTTACCCGGTAGTAAAATAGAAAAAACTATTGATTTGAAAGAATCATCGGGTAATTCAAATGGATTTCCTCATATTGAACAAATCCAAACTCCAGATTGGTTACATGCAGAATTGATTAGTGATAACAAAAACTTCCTCAAATAAAATATTTTTATCAGGAATTGAAATTCCACCATCTTTTCATATCAATGGTTATTTTTCAGTCAATCCTGAATATATTTGCGAGATAATCAAAGAACAAAAATTTACAAAAATATTACATTCTCAACAACAAACCGCTTGCCGAAGAGCTTATCCAATTTGTTTTCGTTTACGAACAAACACTGGCAATGGAAACAACGTACCGATTAAAGACGCTAAACCAACAGCCGAAGGCGGTTTGATACACGGTCAAACGTTTATCGTGGGCTTTACAGCAGCGAAAAAATCACGGCACGGAACAAAAAGAAGCCATAGGCGTTAACGTATATTGTTCTCACTTGAAAAAATTGGCTTCTTATTTTCATTTATCCCCATCGCACTTAAAATATTGTCTCTCACGAAGGCGCCGAGACACGGAGATTTTTAAAACAAACACTTTGCGTTTTTGTGCCTCTGTGAGAAAAAGAAAATTTAAAGTAGCTTTGGTATATCCCGCAATTTGAGGCATTTTTCCATTTCAAAAGCCGAAATTTAAAGCGGGAAGGGTGTATCTAAATTGATTAAATTCATAAACATTCCTGACGATTTGCGGTAAAAAGAAGTTTTGGAAAATTTAACTCTTGAAATTGACGTTTTATCATTTAATATAATATTGTAACATTTCTCTTGGATTTTTTACCTCGTTAGACAATGACGGGACGCCTTCAAAAAACGCATATTGAACTCAACTCATGTCGCAAACATCGCAAAATATCATCGTTGCTCGAATCAACAAGACGCGGCGGCAGATTCGGATCGTCGAACTGGCGACGGCGTTGACGACGCTTGGAGCGTGTTTGCTGACGGCGCTTTTCGTTGCGGTAACGCTTGATCATTGGGCGTTTTCCGACGGTTTGCCGGACGCGCTGCGATATCTGTTTTTTACGGTCGGAGTCGGCGCTGCGATTGTTTATCTCGCGGCGCGGCTGATTCCAATGTTTCGCTATTCCATCAATCCGGCGTATGCGGCGGACGTCTTGGAGCAATCGCATCGCGGAATGAAAAACCGGTTGCTCAACTGGGTCTTTTTGAGCCGCGAAAAACAAGACGCGTCGAATCCGTCTTTTCAAACTAAACGCCTCGTTCTCGACCGTATTGAACGCGAAACCGTCGCGCGGCTCGACGCCGTTCCCGATCAACTTGTCGTTGATTGCACGTCGGCGATTCGTTGGGGAATTGCGTTCGCGGCTGTTCTTGCGTTGTTTTGCGGTTATACGATTTTTTCGCCGAAAAGCGCCTTACAATCGTTCGCGCGGGCGGCGGCGCCGTTTCTGGATATTGAACCGCCGCAGTCGCTCAATTTTCAAACGGTCGAGCCGGGCGACGTAACGTTGTATCGGGGAGAATTTCTCGATGTCTCGACGAGCGTCGATCGTCCGGCAAACGCGGTTTATTTTGTTTATTCAACGCTTGACGGACGTATCGTTGATCGGCGGACGCCAATGGACGCGGAATACGGTTTTCGGTTCAAACTCCGTTTTCCTGCGGAAAAACAGGGATTAAAAGAAAGTATAAAATACCGCGTTGAATCGGGAAACAGCCGCTCGAAAACTTACGCCGTCGTCGTTCAACCGGAAATTTCGATAGACGTGAAATCAACGGAATACCGTTATCCGGCTTACGCGAAATTGAAACCGCGAACAGTCGAAAACGTTGGCGATTTGCGGGCAATCGAAGGAACGGAAACGACGATTATCGCCAAGTCAAATATCAAGATGAATCGAGCCGTATTGTTGTTGGACAACGATTCCCGCCGTGAAATTCGGTTGACAATTTCGCCGGACAAAACGGAAGCCGTCGGAAAATTAACGCTTTCTTTCGACAAAGAACAACCGGAAAAACAGATTTGCACTTCTTATACGTTGCGGTGTTGGGATGAGAAAAACCGCACAAATCCGTCGCCAAGCATATATCGGGTAGAAGTTTTGCGGGCGGAAGAGAGCGATGCGGCGGACAAAGAAAAACAGGAAGAAGAAAAACGGGAACAGACGCAAAATCCAAACGAAGACAAAAATAGCGCAAAAGACGGCGGCGAAAACGAACGGCAAAATCAAAACGGCGACGGAAACGAAAACGGCGAACAAAATAACGGCGGAAACGGCGAGCGGCAAAACAAAGACGCGCAATCCGACGGACAAGCGGAAAATGACGCCGGTCGGCGACAAGGAAACGAAAACCGTCCCGACGCTTCCGCCGCCGCAGAAACCAACGAAGCCGCGAATCAAACGCAATCAGGAAATATAACAAACGGTCGGCCAAGCGACTCGCAGTCCGGCGCGGAGAATACGTTAAATTCCGGCGGCGGACAACAGGATAACGGCGACGCGGCGAGCGGCGTTTCCGGTTCAAAATCCGGTCAAAATCAAAATTCCGCGTCAAACGATCAAAAAAATTCCGCCGGCAAACAATCTTCCGGCAAAGAACAATCCAGCGCGAATGGAGAAAACGTCCAACAGAATCCATCGATTGACGGCGAAACGAATCCGGGCGACGTGTTTGAAGAAGCGTTGAATATGATGAAACGACAAAACGCGGAAAATACGGCGGATCAATCGACGGAGAATCAGGACGCTTCAAATCCATCGGCGAATTTGCCCGATAGTCAAGGCGAGCCGCGAAATTCGCAAAACGACGAATCGCAAAACGATGCGGCGCAAAGCGAATCAACAAACCGTCAACAAAACGGTCGGCACGGACGGCAAGAAAAAACGACGCAAACCGGCGCTGCGGAAGCGGCGATTGATCCCGCGACGGAAAAGCCGTTGACGAGCGATCATAAGCCGGACGAAATTCCGACGCTGCACGACGACGCGCACGCAACCGATCAAACCGGATTTTACGTCGCCCGCGAAGGAAACGATCCGAATGTGGAAAGAGTGAATTTCACCGAAAACGACAGAGTCTTTGAAGACCCGAACGATTCCGGCGCGGGAAGCGCTAAAGCGAATGAAAAGGAGAAAGCTCGTCCGCTTGACGGAAAAACGACGTCGAAACAATCGAACAACAACGGCTCGGAAAATTCCGACGCAACGCCGTCCGAACGCGATAAGACAAATCAAAATGCGAATACGGAAAATCCAAAACCGTTTCGTAACGATTGGAAGCCGTCAAAAAATAACGACGCGAATAATACGGAACAAACTCGTCAAAATCAATCTTCCGACGAAAACGCGTCGTCGAATCCGTCCGGCGATTCAGGTCGTGCGGGCAATTCCGACGCCGCCCAAAATCCGCAAAACGAGGACGATAAAAATCTTACCCGTAACCGTATAACGCCGTTACAGGAATACGGACATTATCACGAGCGTGAAGAAAAGCGGCAGGAAAGTGCGGACGTTGTTCCGCAAACGAAAGGTTCGTCGTTTTTTGACCGGCAGGCGGAATCGGCGAATTTGGAATACGCAAAACGGCAAACCTCTTTAGCGATAAAATATCTTGAAGAGGAATTAGCGAAAGAGCGTCCGAATCCGCAGTTGCTTGAGCGTCTTGGTTGGACAAAGGACGATTTACAACGTTTTGTCAATCGTTGGAAAGCGATGCGTCAAAACGCGGAAGAATCGCCCGGCTCCAACGAGGAGCGTCAATGGAACGAAACGCTCCGCAACATCGGACTTTCGCCCAAATCGACCGTCGGCGACTACCGAATCCGCACGCCGCAATCGCATACCGCAATCACGGAATCGCAGCGTTACGCGCCGCCCAAAGGAAAATACGAAGAACTCATGCGGGCTTATACGGAGGGGATTTCGGGAAGCGAAAATCAATAGATTCTCCTCGTTATTTCCATTAAGATGGCGTGCTGACGAGAAAATAGAAACGTTTCACGAATCATGGAACTTCAATTGATTGAACAGTTACGGCAAAAAGCGCCGATAAACGACAGTCGCGTTTTGCTCGGAATCGGAGACGACGCGGCTATTCTTAGCGCTCAAGCTCAAGATGTTGTCTTGACGGTCGATTTGCTGACGGAAGGCGTGGATTTTTTGCTGGATTCAACCGATCCGCAATGGATTGGACGTAAAGCGCTTGCCGTGAATTTGAGCGATATTGCCGCGATGGGAGCGTCGCCGACAGCCGTGCTTGTCGCAGTTGCTTTACCAAAAAAGAACGCGGCGGAACTTGCTCGCCGGATTTACGAGGGAATGCAGCCGCTTCTGGAAAAATATCGCGTCGCCTTGATTGGCGGCGATACAAACACGTGGAACGGCGGATTGGTTATCTCTATTACGGCGATCGGTCATGTTACTAAACACGGCGCACTAAAACGAAGCGGCGCGAAATCCGGCGACCGCGTTCTTGCGACCGGCAAATTTGGCGGGAGTATTTTGAAACGTCAATTTCAGTTTGAGCCGCGTATTGAAGAAGCGTTGTATCTTAACAAGCATTTCAAAATTCACGCTGCGATGGACGTGAGCGACGGACTTTCGTTGGATTTATCGCGGATGGCAACCGAAAGCGGCGTCGGAGTTGTGATTGACGCCGACAAGATACCGATTTCGCAGGACGCCATTCAATTAGCAAAAGAAAATCCGCAACCATCGCCGCTTGAGCGTGCGTTGTTTGACGGCGAGGATTTTGAGTTGATTCTGGCGACGTCGCCAGAGGAAGCCGAGAAATTGACGACAACACAACCGCTCAAAGAATTAGAATCGCACGTTCTATTAACGGATATTGGCGAGTTTGTCTCAGAATCCGGGCAATGGCTTCGTTATGCCGAAAGCGGTTCTTTGCAAAAAATTTCTCCACGCGGATTTATCCATGAAAGTTAAAAAATTCTTGATTTAATCCGCAACTTGTGCTGAGCAAAACAATGAGTCGTAAAACAAGCGAATTAAAACAACGCAACAACCGAAAGTAAGATCGCAACAAAATTTGTCCTTGTAATTTTCATAACATTTCCTTTTTAAACATTTTAAACCGCTTGCAAATTTTATAACCGCTCGCGGCGGAATTTTTACGTTTTGAGTAAGGATAACTTTTCGCGGTTTTGTTGCGATATTATTTTTTGCCTTCCATATTCCACGCGCGAATCCAATCAATTTGAACCGGACGCATATTGAAATTCTTTTCCAGTTGCTCGGAAAAATCATAAAGATGCGCCGCGCCGTAAAAAATGGCAATTTTCTTTTTATCGCCGGATTTGAGAACGTCCCGCAATTTTTTTAACGCGCATTCATTGCGTTCATGAATCAGCGTCGCGCCGTCGTCTCCTTCAAAAATCCAAAGCTGTTTCTCAATTTCCTTGCACATTTCCACCGCCATGATCCGTTTCAAAGCAACCGATTTATCCCGCGAAACAAGCCACGAACCAAATATTCGTCCGGCGGTTTTGTCGGATCCCAAACCGGATTGCTTAATACTTTGCGCCATCGCGCGGACGAAAATCCTGCCCAATTCGCCTTCCTGAATCATCCGCTGCATAAACAATTCCGCGTCCATATCGGCGTGAAGCATGTTTTTCTTTGTATAGTCGATATGACGCAACTGATGTTCAAGTTTCAAAACGCTTGCGAAACCATTTTGAACGCCGCCCGTCAGACTTTTGCCGTCGGATTCCGCTTCAATTTTCGGATCAATCCGCGTTCCTTCATCGGCGACAAGTTCATAAAGCACGACGTCGTACGTCCCGAACAATTTGTTCAATTCTTCGTAATACTCTTTGTCCGCAATATGAACCGCGGCGATTAAATCGACAGTCGGCGAGTTTTTCTTTTTTGATTTCGATTCAAAACGCAACGCCGCCGTATCCAACGCGACAACGCGATTCGAAGGATTTTCGGCATAACGGACGCGGATAAACTCTTGCGGCTTTGCGTTTTTGTCTTCCGCAATTCCAAGGCAAACCGCAAAAATTGCGACGAAAAACGTAAGACTATAACATGCCGGTTTCATAAAACGAGAAAGGCGTAATAAGATTGAAAATTTTTTCAAAAAATAAAAAGACGTCATAATGTTTCTTCTCAAAATGCAAAAGAAAGGAAAAATGTATTGAATTTTATACGCGATGCGTTATATTTTATCACAGCAATTGACGCTAATCAAGCCGGCGACTTGATTTGCCGAAACTTTTGATGTAAAATGCTTAATAACAGTTTATTTTGAGTCAAATATTTTTATGACTTGGTATTTATTCTTTTTTGATTTTCTAAAAATAATTTTATCATGCGCAACTTTGCCCGTTTTTCGCCGCAAATTGACACGGTCGTCAGAATAATCACTCCTGAAAATATCACGTTTACTTATCAACTTGCTTCCATGTTACAGCGTATCTTTGCGTTTTTCATCGATATGTTGGCGTTAGGAGCGATTCAATTGGCGACCGGAATTTTACTGTTGATTCTGGCGAATTATCAAATTTTCTCAAGCGGATTGGCTTACGGGATTTGGCTGATTCTGGCGTTTTTTTTGACTTCGTTTTTCGGCGGCTTTCAAGAAACCGTCTGGAACGGTCAGACAATCGGAAAATATTTATTCGGAATCCGCGTGATAAGTACCGAAGGGCAGCCGATTAACTCGTTTCAAGCAGTCACCCGAAACGTTTTGCGGTGGATTGATTTGCAGCCAATCGCGTTTGCCGGAGTTGGTTTTGCAATGATTCTTGGCACGAAACGGTTTCAACGTTTTGGTGATTTGGTTTGCGGCACAATGGTCGTTGTCGAAGAAAATGCTTACGGACGGCACGATTTGGTGCGTTTTAAACATCCTGAAGTTTTTAAGATTGCCGAACAAATTCCGGTATTGCCGCTCTCGCCCGGCGCTCTTAAAGCGTTGGCGCTTTATGTTCATCGCCGTAAAGCGATTTCGCCGCGTCGGCGCGAACATATTGCCGCAATTCTCGCAAAGCCCCTTGTTGAGCAATACGGACTTCCTGAAAATATCAACGACGACTTGCTTCTCTGCGCGATTTATCATACGCAGTTCGTCGCGCTGGCGGATAAAGAAGAAAAATAGTCGTCGGCGATGAAAATTAAAAATTGTCTTGGTAAATTTCAAACGTCAAAATCACATTAGAAAATCAGGAGTTATTCCAATGAAAGCGATTGTTTATTACGCGCCGAACGATATTCGCGTCGAAGACGTTCCCAAACCGGAGTGCGGCGACGGGGAATTGTTGGTCAAGGCGGACGCTTGCGCCGTTTGCGGAACGGATTTAAAAAGCCGGATGCACGGGAATCCAAGAATCAAAGCTCCGTTGATCATGGGACACGAATTTACCGGAATCATCGAACAAATTTCGCCGTCGGCAACGGGAAATTTTCATGTCGGCGACCGCATCGTGATGGCGACAAGCGTGTCGTGCGGTCAATGTTATTATTGCCGGCGCGGATGGCGGAATCTTTGCGAGAACATTGCGCCGATGGGGTTTTCATATCCGGGCGGAATGGCGGAATATGTTGCGATTCCTGTCGCCGCGCTCAAAGGCGGACACGTTATCAAAGTTCCGCCGCATGTCGAAGCGAAATACGCCGCGTTAGCGGAGCCGGTCAGTTGCGCTGTGAATTGCGCGAGTCAGTGCAACGTTCAATCGGGAGATACGGTTCTTGTGATAGGAGCCGGACCGATGGGACTTCTCAACGCCGTTGTCGCGCGGGCTGCCGGAGCGTCGAAGATTATTCTTTCGGAACAGAATCCGTTACGCCGCGAACAAGCAAAAACGTTCAACATCGATCTTGTCGTCGATCCTGAAACGGAAGACCTGACAAATATTGTCCGGCAAGCGACAGACGGCGTCGGCGCGGATATTGCGATTGTCGCCGCTCCCGCGATTCCGCCGCAGGAACAAGCTCTTTCGTTGGTTCGGAAACAAGGAACGGTCTGTCTTTTCGCGTCGCTGCCGGTCGGGAAAAGTACGTTAAACATCGATAGCCGCATTTTGCATTACGGCGAAATTCGTCTCGTCGGAAGCAGCGATTCCACGCCGGAACATGTGAGTAAAGCGGTCGATTTGATTGAGTCGGAGAAAATCCCCGTCAAAAAAATCGCGTCGCATGTCCTGCCGCTGGATCAAATTGAACGCGCGTTTGAATTGATGATTAGCGGTGAAGCGTTGCGGGTGGTGTTATTGTGTTAATTGCGTGACTGACGGAGTAATGCCTGTTGACGACGCTCTGCAACCTAAAAAATATAAGTGCCAGGATATAGAATGATTTTTAAAATCAATTTTCAATTTGTATTTTATGTCAGGTTATTAAAAATTAAGGAGAGAGTATCCGATGAAACCTATTTTTCTATTGACTCTTATTATTTTCGACGCTATGATTTTCACGTTTTGTGCGGCAGGCGAATTGGTTGTCAAACATGACGAGCAACTGTTGTTAGCCAAAACAATCAGAGATAAGTTTGACGCCAACCGGACGTCCATTAAATCCTGGTCGGGAACGGTGAAAATCTCAAAAATCACTTACACCGATTCTACCAAAAAGAAAGCGGAATTTGAGAAAGAATACACGGTTGATTTTGCGTATGATTGCTTGACGCCGCAATTAAAATATAGTAACCGTTCACGCGGCTTGATCGCAGACGTCGTGAAAAGTTGAGAATTGAAGTTCAGTTGAGAATCAATTGTGGTGGAGTACGACCATGCAACAGTGCATCGACGCAATTTTTCAGG
>JAISZO010000366.1 GCA_031269105.1 Planctomycetaceae bacterium
GACCGCCTTCAAAAAAAACGCCAACAAGAAAAAATACCAAAAAAAAGAACCACGTCGCCACAAAAAAATTACTCAATAACGAGTCAAAAAAAACAAATCCTTAACTTGAAACTGCTGTCCGCAACGTCAATACGAATTGTCGGAAAATTGAAAATTTTTAAATATTTTTTCACTACAAAGCGAGCAAATGGTTGTTTTAATCACAAAAATTTCGCAAGCGGAATTTTTAGCTCTGGGATTGAAACAATCGTTTGCCCAACTTTTAGCTTCTACGAAACGCCCCGTCGGCGGCAATGGCGGGATTGTGTTGTTCAGCAAACCGATCCTCGTAAGATAACGTTTCTCGTGACGCTTGGTTGTTGGATTCCCGCAATTTGAAAAAAGATAGGGAGATACTTTTGGTATTTGTACATCGTTGCCGAAAAATTCTTTCGTCACAACGACAATGGTTCGTTAGCGAGTTGGCGTTCGTGCCGCGTGAGTTCAAACATATCGCGAAGCAATTGAACGTCGCACGAACATTGTTCGACGCGACGGCGTTTGAACATCCTCGCTTGCGTCTGAATCATAACGTCTACCGGCGCTTCCGTGACTTGTCCGAAAGACCGCGCGTAATTGACGAAACTCGGAACGTTGGTTGTTACAAAACCGTAAACCATACTGCAAACGCCGATGACTTTGCCGGTAAAAACGCTCGTATTGATTGCCGTTTTCGAGTAATCGCCGACAATGCAACCGATAAATTGCATTCCGGTTCCTTTTTTGACGCCGTTATATTCCATTGTCACTTCGCCATAAGTATTTTTGAGATCGCTGTTACACGTTCCCGCGCCAAGATTGATCCAACTGCCAAGATAACTGTGTCCCAAAAATCCGTGATGCTGTTTGTTCGTGTACGGTTCGACAATGGACGCTTCGACTTCGCCGCCGATTTTTGTCGTATGTCCGACAGTCACGTATTCTTTGAGCATCGCGTATTCGATCACGCGGCTTTTTTTGCCGATATAAATCGGTCCGTGCAGATAGCAAAACGGTCCAATTGACGCGCCCGATTCAATTAAAATCGCTCCGTGCGACGTGTCGGTGACAAGATATTGTCCGATTTTTACGTCGTCCGCCGCAAACACGCCGTCCGCAATTTCCTTGTAATTGCCGGTACGCAGCCGTTCTTCGAGATTAGAATTGAACACGCTCGTCTGATAACGGATTAAATCATGCGCGTAAGTCAGCATCGGAATATCCGCGTCGAGCCGATCAAGATGAAGATCGTCGATCAATCCGAGCAATTGCGAACCGCCGATAATTTGATTCGGCAGAACGGAAGAAGTCAAATACGCGCAAACGACGTCCTGACCGTGATGAATCACGCCTTGCCGTCCATTTTTGACGAGCGTTTTGAGCGTTTCGAGCAACCGAACATGCGGCACAATCCGAGCGTTAAGAATTAACACGCTGCCGCACCGTTCTTTTCCTGGTTCAAACCGCCAAATTTCAGGATAATCCCGCCGGACGATTTCCCGCAAATGCGGACGCACAACCGCTTCAATTTCCGTTTCCGCATCCAATTTTTTGAGCAAATCGAGCAGCGTGTAAGTTCCGACATTTAACGCAAACGCCGGACGCGCCGTACTCGCCGGATACAAATTCGAGACGTAAGCGTCTTCAAAAATAATAACGTGCATGACAATGTTCTCGTCTGAAAAATTACGACTGAATAAAAAACTAAGACCGAATAAAAGAGAATCAAAACAATAGCGTGTAGAAAATTATACGTCGCGATTTTCATTGGCGAGGAAAAAATTGCGGCGATTATTTCTGTAATTGGTGTTTTGTGGTAATCAGTCGTAAAATGGATATTTTCTTATAATTATCCCAAAATAACAATAACAACAATAATGATGAATTCTACCGCCAGTTACCAATAATATCTTTTCACACATTTTTGGTGTATTTCTAACTTCAAAAAATTGCCTATCGGGTAATTTTTTCCTTTTTCAACCCTTGCATCCGGTAAAATTTTCGTCTATAAATAAGCGTAAGTTATCATCACGCATTCATTTTCGGGCAAATAATGATTGTGTGTTCTATTTTTCGTAATTGAAATTTTAAAATACAATTGTATCAATATGTCTCCCTTTGAAATTGGTATGTTAGCGGCGTTTGGCGTGAGTTGGCCCATATCTATCTGGAAACTCTGGAAGGCAAAGCGAAGCGACGGAAAAAGCGTCGGTTTTGCTTTGATTGTTATTCTTGGGTATCTTTCAGGAATTACTCACAAGGTTTGCTATAACTTCGACCTTGTTATTTTACTTTACATTTTCAACACGCTTATGGTTGCCGTTGATTTGGCGCTAACGTTGTGGTATCGCAGAAAAAAATAAATGAATTTTCGAACAAAAGGATAAAGGTGAAAATATGCCAGAATCAGAATCAGAATCAGATCAATACGGTGTTATTTTGCCCGGACTTTCGACGAAATGTTCCGAAGACGAAGAAACCATGAAGTCCGCTGTTGCCGCGTACCAAGAAGAACGTGATGCTGAATATCGTCGTTTGTCTTACGGGCATACTCTTGGATTAAGAAGAATTCTTGGAAAAGACACTTTTTCTTGGCATGTTGCGTATATGCTTCATGTCAACGAACAGATACAATTTAAAATAGGAAATGACGAATCCAAGAATCTCGGCTTTTACAAGCAGTTTATGCCTTCGTCTTTTTGTGAGTTGGATGTATCTGCAAAAAAGCAAGTCTGCAATTTATTGGAACTAAACGACTTGAAACAACTAACCGACGATTTATGGGAACAAGAGAATGGACAATGCGCAAAAATAGTTCTTGACAAGTTGAACGAAAAATGCGCCAAAACGGATGCATATAGAGTTGATTTTCATGATTTTTTTTTGACGAAAGAAGAATACATTAATGCAAAAAAATCCATTGTTCCTCCCGGTCCGGAAATACAAGAAGGATTCGATTTAGAAACGTTCCACAAGGAAAAATTGGAAAAATTCAAGCAAGCCAATTCAGTTAACAATACGCTTGTCGCATTTCTCCAAGATAGAACCAAACAATTTAGAAAAAATTGGGCGTTTCCTGATGGGCAGAGTGACAGTCAATTAGTTCAATTAACTTACCATCCAATTTGTGATGAAAACTCGCCGTATTTTATTGTGGAATATCCGCTTTATCACAATGGGATATTTTTCGGCTGGCTTTTTCTCTTTCTGAATGGAAATATTGTTACAACAGATGAAGAGATTAAAGAAGTATTCAGTCGGTTAAAATTTGTAAGGGATGAACTTGTGGAACGCGTCTATTTCAGAACCACCAGATTTTTCACAAACGAAAATAGCGATGCGGTTGACCGGCGAACTTTATGGATGTTAACACGAGTTGCGATGACGCTTGGGTGCCCTTATTTGAAATACGAAAATGAAACGCTGTCGTTTTACTCTTCACCGGATAAGGAAAAAACGAAAAATGATATTAAGATAAAGAAAACACTCTCATTTTTCAGAAACAAGTTAGATTTTGAGGTTACTTTTTATTACCCGAAAGAAGTTGATGAGCGGTTAAAAAAGAAAATCAGACCAGAAAAATCAGGGATGGATTTGATAAATAACCGTCTTGACAGACACAACCAAAGAATAAAACACGTTTCTTCATTTTTCGCGTTGAATAATCCCAGCTTTTCTTCTCGTAGCGCTATTGAAGAAAATGTTGTAAATCTCGTCAACAAGAGACAACAAAATTTAGTGATTCTCTTATCGGGAGAAGACGGGGTAGGAAAACGCACGTTGAGCGAGAAAATTAGTAAAAAATTAGGAAAAAAGTATGTTATAGAAAATTGCGAGACGTCTGTTACTTCTGATGAATTAAATGATATTTTTGCAAACCTCAAAAAAGAAAACGCCATTCTGTTTCTTAAGGGAATTGAAAAACTGCCGCTGGAAACACAGAGAACACTTTCGAACATTCTTGACAATCAAAAATTTAATTTTATCTTAATTTGCAGTACGAACTGCAAGGATTTACGGCAGAAAGTTAAGGAAGACAAGTTTGCAGAAGGATTATTTACACATCTCTCAAGGTTTTCTTATCGTCTGCCGTCATTACAAGAAAATATGGAAGAGTTAGAACCGTCTATTGAACGCATATTGCAGGAGATAGAAAATAGGCGTTCTGATAAAATAGATATAGATTATAACGAATTAACATATAACCATTTGATTGCTTTATGCGAATGCAGAAATGAAAACTTGCCGGCGCTAAAATGGACTGGCAATTTTAACGACTTAAGAAAACTCCTGGAAAGAACGACGTCGGAAGCGAACGGAGACGTAATTACCAAAGAGAACTTTACCAGGCAGTGGGATAAATTAGTAGGAGAATGGAATCCCGAAATGTCCGCTATTGAGATCGGTAATTTAAGAAAACGCCTGACAGGACTGCTAGAGGAATCGGGCGCAATTACCGAAGAGAACATTACCAAGTCTTTGACTCCATTAATAGAACACAGGAATCCCGAAATTCCCGCTAATGACGTCGGCAATCCGCCTCGCCAAACTCAGCCAGCTTTAACTCAAGAAGAACAAAAAAAATATGAGAGATGGAAAGCATGGTTAAATGATCCTGCTCAAAACCCAACTACGCCAGAAGAAGAAGAAAAATGGACGAGATGGAAAGATCGCAATATAATTGGGCAAAGTCCATCAATATGGAAACTACATGATCAGGTTGAACGATGTGCTAATACAAACACGACGGTTTTGCTTCTAGGAGAAACCGGAACGGGAAAAGAGCTGTTTGCACAGGCGATTCATAAATCCAGCCAACGAAGAGATAATTCGTTTGTCGCGATCAACTGCGCCGCGCTGGGCGAAAACGTTCTTGAAAGCGAGTTGTTCGGACATATCAAAGGAGCGTTTACCGATGCGGCGAGCGACCGAGTCGGCACATTTGAATACGCAAACAAGGGCACGCTTTTTCTTGACGAAGTGGGCGATATGTCGCTGTCGATGCAAGCTAAAATTCTTCGCGTTTTGGTAAACGGCGAAATTACGCGGGTCGGTGCGAACGAGGTAATTAAAGTAGACGTGCGAATTATCGCGGCAACGCATCGTAATTTACGCCAAATGGTCGAAGAAGAAATATTTCGCGAAGATTTGTGGTACAGAATTTCCGTTTTCCCAATCCGTATTCCGCCGTTTCGGGAACGAATTGAAGATATTCGATTATTAGCGCAATATTTTTTGCAGAAGTTTGGTAAAGAGGCATATGCTGGCGGTTTTACGCCGGAGGCGTTAAATAAGCTTGAGGACTACAGGGAGTTAAATCCTAATGAGAAGAAGTGGCCCGGAAATATTCGGGAGTTAGAAAATGTAATTAAACGTGCAATCATCTTGAGCGATGGCAATTGTATTCAGCAAGAAAACATAGACTTCCTTTCTGAAAATAAAAACGTTAACACTCAAATCGCAACAAATAATTCTGAAACAGGCAATTTACACGAAAACAATGGGCAAGCGCCGTCTCCTACTACCGCAAGAGAACAAGTTCCTTTACCACCTCAGCCGTTATCGCCCGAATTTTGGGAAGAGCGAATTATTGCCGCAATAGGACAAGGAAACTATGATATTCTTTTGGAAAACAATCCGAAAGATATTAAGAATTTACTCGCCTATCTTCCAATATGGAAAAATGCCGGGGCTAGTAGGGCAAGCCATGCCGATGATGCCATTATAAAATCACAAGAAATTACGAAAGGATCAAATGGTCTCACCGCTAGTACGTTGGAAAGAATACATGAGACTTTGAAAAAAGGCGGACAATTTGATAAAGTCTTTGATTGGGACTTTGTATATAAAAACATTCTTAATTCTCCAAAGTCATAGAATTTTCGAATCTTCGCAATATTTCAGCGGATATTTATTAAAAGTATGTCAATATAAGATAGACGCGACGTTTTGCCGAAATGTCGCCTACCTTATGTTGACAAATGTTTAACGAAAATTCCACTGATCTATTACGAAATTTCGGAAGGATTCCCGTTTGGCGTCGATTTATGATTCCCCGAAAACGCCAATTTCGGATTTATTCTTGTAAATACGGTGTTGACCCAAGCGTCAGTTTTTTATTTCCAGTCCCGCAGTGTTTTGCCGAAACGTCGCATAAGGCGGGCGACGTTTCGGCGCAAAAGGTCGGCGATAGCCGACTTGCCCCTGATTCGATCCGGCAACCGGATTCACCGGCGTCTTACGACAACCAACTTTCGGCAAAAGGTTGGCTACCTTGTCGTTTTCAACCATCACGAAAATTAGAATCTTCTGAAAAACTTTCGAAAAATTCTAATAAAAATAGAAAGCTCTAGTATTTTTCTAATCCTCCGTCCAATGCGAATCTTAAAATTTTATTTTCTTAAAATATTTTTATGTACTTCACACACTTGAAACTTCGGGTTTTATTTTTGAAACGATTGCTGGAGACGCTTGTTTTTAGCAATGAAGTATGTTTTATGTCTTTTTAAAAAACAGAAAACCAAAGTGTTGTAAATCAATTTCTGATATTTTTCTAACTGTAAAAGTTTTTGGTATAGCATTTGCGTATCACGTGCTTCACTCCCGCATTTTCCATCCGCTGAAATGTTTAGTGGGGGGCGGGAAAAACAATAAAAAGGAAACGGAGAAACATCATGTTTCAAATTCGTTTGCGCAGCATCGGAAAACTGATGCTGATCGCCGTAATCAGCGGCGTAATTTTGGGATTCGCGATTTGCGGGTCCGATTTCCCGTCAGCGATCGCTGTCCAAAGCAGCCGCTTTCTGGGCGGGTTGCAAAGCCGGTTTTTCAACGGCAGCCAAACAGAAGAAGCTGTAAACGCTCGGCTTCTTGACGTGTCTGAGAAAGAGATTCACCAGAAGATTGTCGTGTTCTTGGGGAAGTCCCGGGAACTAGCGGACGAAGAAAATCAAATTAACGAACTCACGTGTGAGCTTGAAAATTTGATGGAAAAATTCAGTCGACTGGATGATTTTTTGGAGAATAAAAAATCGGACGACATTTTACGAATTGGCGGACGAGAATTCTCCCGAGAAAGTATTATCTCAGAAAAAAACGCAATCGACGCCGTCATTAATTCCAAAGAACGGTCTCTCGATGCTCTTGCGAAATCCTCTCAAATTCGCCGTGATTACTTGAATGTATTGAAGATGGGAATCGATAGTGCCATTGCTCAACTCAGCAACGCACGAACCACTCAATCTGAATGGAAAGCGGCGCTCGATACGACGGCGGAAGCTGTCCCGGAAGTTTCGTCAACGCTCGAAAAGGTCATCTCGAAACAAAAAACTGCGCTCATGCGTGTTAATGATGCGCGTGTTGCCACTGAGATGATACGTTCTGGCAGTAAAACGGTCTTGACGCCCATATGCGACGAACTTTTAGCAAGTGATATTAAATCACAACCCAAATGTTCGTCATCATCAAGTTCATCACGGCGACGTTAGACGTTAACGGATGAAAACCAAAGACGCATTCCTCACACCGAAGAATGCGTCTTGATTCCACCACTTTAACTTTACCTGTTTTTTCACTTAAATGTTAAATTTTACATTAAGGAGACTCTACTATGGCGCTTTTCACGCGTAAATCTCAACCAGTTTCCCAAGCGGTGCAACAAACTCCGCACAAAAATTATCAACCCGCTCCGCGCGGATACGTTCCATTATCGTCGGAACAACGGACGTTATCGCCGATTCCTCCGACGATGCAAACGCAACTGACGCCGCGCCGCGAATCACGTCGCGGGCAAGATCAACTCGGCGGGTTCCCCGACGTTGCTCAAAGTCCAATGGTTCCGCCGCAATTGCGCAACGCCGTCGAACAGTGTCCGTGGTGTAGACAAGCGTATTTGCTATACGTCAGCGACACCGTTACCAAAGACGGAAATCCCGCCGTCAAATATGAATGTCCATCCTGCAAACATCCTGTTGTTTTCGTTCCGAATCGTCGTGACGGAAGTCCATTCCGTATTTACCCGTCGTTGAAAAAATAACCTTTCCGTGCCGGAGACGACGCCGTCTCCGGCTTTTTTATTTTTTACTTTACTCTTTTAGGAGAATCATTATGTCAAACACTCATATTGAACCCGAAACAATTGAAGTTGCCGACTTCACAAAACCATTTTATGATTTTTGCCGCCGCAAGCGAGTTTTCGTTTGTGTCGATGCGGAAAATTCATCCATCAGTGCAAGAAAGGATTTTGATTCGCGCATTGATTTTGATGCGTTGGCGTCAGAATTGCGGAAGGTTTGCACGCTCGTTGACTTACACGTCTTTGCTAGCGGCACGGACAACAACGATATTGTCGGCGGACCTTACAGCAACCTATGGCACATTCATCCGAATACGCCGTCTTTTCACCACCGTAACAACAATCGGTTGGATACTAACTCCGATCTTTTGATACTTTTCAAAACGGGGCAACTACTCTATAAAAAACGGTATCAGGTGTTGGTTATTGCCAGCGGCGACGGAACGCTGGGATCCGCGCTTGCGAAATATGCCAAACAAGAGTTCGGCGACAATCTCGACGTCGTTACATTAAGTCTGGCAGGTTCGACCTCGCCCGATTTGGATGCGACATGGAACAAAAGCATTGCGGCAAACTTCGAAATTGGTTGCGATTTATTCATACCATTCGACCAACCGCGAGTTGTTGCAAAACCATCGCTTTGGAAACGGTTTTGCTCGTCCTGTTATAACTTTTTTTACGCGTAGTTTCCAACGACAGGGGCGGGCGTTTGTCTCCGTCCTTGTCGTTTTCATTGACAATACAGTGAAGAAACCGCGTCCGGGCTTCTTTGGAGTTATACGCAAGCCGCTTAAAAAATAAGTATTGACGCTTCCTAATGAATTGAATATTTCGTAATATTTCCGCGGAATTTTCAATTTTGGGCAAATTTAAAGCGTTCCATCATTGACCAAAAGTATCTAGGGCGTGTTCACGCTATGATCTTGCGTGAGGATTGAAAAACAGTTATAATTCTTGGCATGACGGAAATCACACGAGACCAATACGAAAAAATCAAGGATGTGTTGCCTGTTCAACGCGGCAATGTGCGGATTGACAACCTGACCTTTCTCAAAGCAATTTTTTACATTGCCGAGAACGGTTGCAAGTGGCGAAAATTGCCGAAGTCGTTTGGACCGTGGCCTACGATTTACATGCGTATGCGACGTTGGGCCGACAACGAAGTCTGACCTCGAGCGCTCAATGCGTTGCAGTCGGAATTGTCGATTGAACTCGATATTTCAGCGCTTTCGCTCGACAGT
>JAISZO010000370.1 GCA_031269105.1 Planctomycetaceae bacterium
TCCGTACCGGAAACCCGAATCACTCCGTCAGTTACGGAAAAAACTTTGTCGGGATCGGAATTTTTTCCTTTTGATTTAAGGAAAGTGTACCAGCCGTCAAGATTTTGTCCGTTAAAAAGCGGAATCATTTTTTTCTCCTGAGCAACAAGCGCCGGCGAAAACGAGAACATTCCGACGATTAACAAAGTTGCAAAAATCTGAAAATTTTTCATCATAATCTCCTAATTATTGTTAATGGTAAAGTAACCGGTTGAGTAAGGCGACGACTCATTGGTTACGATTAAAATTTTAATAGTCAAAAATACATTATAGTTTGCTTCAAAAAAATAGCAACGCTCATAACGATCCAATCATTCATTGGGCTGAAACTCCGGTTCCGCGTTGTTTCAATTTTCTTTCCATTTCGTTATGAACGTAAATCACAAACTGATCCACAATTTCCGGCGGCAAGGCATGTTCGAGACGGCAGGCGGTTCTTTCCGCTAAATCCGTTTCAATATCCAGCACGTCGCGCAAAAAATGAAAAAAAACAGTGTGACGTTTAATGACGGATTCTGCGTGTTTGAAACCATCGACCGTTAAATGCACTTCCTGATATGGCGAATAGCTGATCAGTTTCATGCGGTCAAGTTGACGTAAAGCAATGGTAACAGTGGACTTGTGGACGCCAAGCCGCAAAGAAATCAATCCGGGCTTCACTCCGCCGCCTTGTTCGTGAGAGATATGATAAATCGCCTCAAGATAATCTTCCATTGCTTCGCTTAATTTGTTATGTCTTCGGGCTGACATGGCTCTCCTTTTCTGAAAACTGTTTGAATTTCACAACATTTTATTTAATTATTTCCTCAAAAAATAAAATGTCAAGAGTTAAAACTGCAAAACATAAAAACTTCGGTAAATACTTCTCATAACAAACGAAATGAAACTCAATGGATAGAGAGGATTTCGCAAATGAGGAGATTTAATGAAACATTTATTATATCGTATTGAGAAATCATTGAAACTATATTCTCTCAACTATTTTTCAAAATGTCCCCTGATTCAATGAGGGAATAAGATTTTATTTGAGCGAGTTCTTTGCTAATGAGCTTGTTTTGTTTGGAAAATGAGGTAAAAATAAAGTTTTAGAAAGTTTCTATGCACAAGACAGCGTACAAAGCGTCGGATTTTGGGCGGTATCCGCTCATGTTTTATTATGAAGTCACTCAAGCGTGCGACTTGGTTTGCAAGCATTGCCGCGCGTCGGCGCAGGAACACGCCGCCTCCGACGAACTTTCGACGGAACAATCGTTGGCGTTAATCGACGAGGTTGCGAAGTTTGAACGCAAGCCGACAATGGTTTTTACCGGCGGCGACCCGCTTAAACGCGGCGACTTGTTTCAACTCATTCGTTACGCGGTCGAGCGCGGGATTCAAACCGCGCTGACTCCGTCGGCAACGCCGTTAGCGACCCGCGAGGCATTTGAATGCGCGAAAGAATCCGGCGTGCAAGCGTTGGGAATCAGTATCGACGGTCCGAACGCGGTTGTTCACGACGCTTTTCGCGGCTTTGACGGAAGTTTCGCCAAAACGCTGGAAATGCTGGATTTTGCGAAACAACTCCAATTTCCCGTACAAGTCAATACGTCGATAACGCGGCGTAATTTTGATTTACTCGACGACGTCGCCGAATTACTTGCCGATCAGGGAATTATGATGTGGTCGGTCTTTTTCCTTGTGCCGGTCGGTCGCGGACTCGAAGAAGAACGAATCAAGCCGGAAGAGTATGAAACGGCGTTCGCCAAATTATGGCGGCACGCGCAAACAAAATCGTTTGCCGTCAAGACAACCGAAGCGCCGCATTATCGCCGATACGTTTTGCAACAAGGCGGCAATCCGTTAGCGACGCGCGAAATGTCGACGTCCGATAAGACGCTTCGTCAAAATCCGCCGCAAATTCCGCATCGAAGCGGAACGCATCGTGCGCCGCTCGGCGTGACGGACGGACGCGGTATTATGTTTGTTTCGCAAAACGGCGAGATTTATCCGGCGGGATTTTTGCCGGTGATATGCGGAAAATTTCCGAATGATTCGCCGACAAATGTTTATCGTTCGCATCCGGTCTTTCAGGCGTTGCAAGACCCGAATCATTATCGCGGCGTCTGCGGGCAATGCGAATACCGATTCGTCTGCGGCGGCAGCCGCGCGCGGGCTTACGCCGTTAGCGGCGATTATCTCGGCGCCGAACCGGATTGCGTTTACCAAATCGGACAACGGGAATTGGTAATGCCGGAATAAAAAATTCAGACCGAAACGTCCGCGTATATTGAAAAATTAAGATCGCGTCTATCGCATCAATCGCAAAAATCAACGTTCAGACCATTTTCTTTTACGACGTCGGCGTTGCGTTTCAAGTTTGTCAGACCAAGACGAAAAATCGGCGTGCCGAAAAATTGTTCGTGAAACGCCGCTTCATCAAGAGATTCAATGCAAGCGATGGAAAGACAACCATGTTCGAGTTGGCGACGCAAACTCATCCGCCGCAAATCCTCGTCAGAAATTTCAGCAAACGACGGTTTTGCGTTTCTTTGATTAAACGGACAAACGCTCGCGCACGTATCGCATCCAAATAAACGATTGCCGACTCTTTGGCGAATTGCCGACGGAATCTCGTTTCCGGTAAATTCAATGAGCCAGTAATTCAGGCATTTTCGCGCGTCAAGTTGATACGGTTCGTCCAACGCGCCGATCGGACACGCCGCAACGCATCGTCCGCAATGTTCGCATGATTTTTCTCGCGGCAAACACGAAAGCGGCATTTCCGCATTTTTTTGTTGCAAATCTTCCGCGTAAAATTCCGCCGTAGAAAGGAGTACGCCAAGAAAAAAACGGCTGCCGCATTGTTCGTTAAGCAGAAGCGTATTTCTTCCGAGACGTCCCAAACCGGCGCGCAGCGCATATTCGCGTTCCAGAATCGGAGCCGAGTCCGCAACAATTCGCGACGCGGCTTCGGGAAACAATTCGCGATGCTTTTGTTCCAACCGTTTGAGTTTTGCTCGGACGACGTCGTGATAATCGCAGCCGCGCGCATATTCCGCAACGACGCCAAATTGTTCCGGTTGCGAAAGCGTCGGCGTCGTTTGCGTCGGCGGATTCACCGAATCGTAATTTAACGCGACGATCATCAAACTTTTGACGTTCCGCAAAATAGAATTTGGATGTTTTCTCGCCTCGCGACGCCGCAGCAAATACGTCATGCCGCGATTGACGGAACTTTTTGCGTCCTCGACGCCAACGGAAACGTCGCCGTGTTTTTTTTCATCGAGCCACCGTTCAAAAAATGGATAAGACGCCGCCGCTTCAGCGCGACAAACGCCAACCTTGTTTATGCCGATTTCATAAGCAAAAGTCTTTAATTGTTCTATCTTTTGAGAAAAGGTCATTATTTTCTGAGGAAATTGTAAAAGAGAACGTTCAATTCTTGTAGGGATTGAGAATTTTTGATATAATCCCTTTTTAATTTTCGCCGTAAATTCGCAAAACAGAATTATTATACATCTTATCCATTTTTATGACACTCTTTCAAACATTAGACGAATACCGCGCGATAACGGACGCGGAGCTTGACTCGCGAATCGCAAACGCCCGCAAAACGTTGGGCGAAAAAGTATTGATTCTCGGACATCATTATCAGCGAAGCGAAATTCTTCGTCATGCCGATCTGACCGGCGACAGTTTCGCGTTGAGCCGCGCGGCGGCAAGAATTCGGACATGCGATCATATTCTTTTTTGCGGCGTTCATTTTATGGCGGAAACGGCGTATCTTTTGGCAAACGCTCCTGAAAATCTCGCCGCGCGAAACGGAAAACCGACGACAGTTTCGCTGTCTGCGGCGTCGGCGGGGTGTTCGATGGCTGATCTTGCGACCGAACAACAAGTGGAAACCGCATGGAACGCGATTGGTCAAACGTTTGATACGACGAAAATGATTCCTATTACTTATGTCAATTCGACCGCCGCAATTAAAGCGTTTTGCGGACGGCGCGGCGGACTTTCCTGCACGTCGTCCAATGCGGAATCGGTTTTGAAATGGGCGTTTGCCCGCGGCGACCGCGTTTTATTTTTGCCGGATCAAATGCTGGGACTGAATACTTCGCTCAAAATGGGATTGACGCTCGAAGAAACCGCCGTTTGGAGTCGCAAAGACGAACAGTTGCACGCTTATTCCGACGATCCGCAAAAAAGCCGCATCATTCTTTGGGACGGCTGTTGCGTGATTCATCTTCGTTTCACGACGGACGCGATTGCTGAAACGCGGGCGAAATATCCCAGCGTAAAAATCATCGTTCATCCCGAATGTCATCCGTCCGTTGTCGATCAGGCGGATTGCGCCGGCTCGACCAGTCAGATTATCGAAACGATTGCGGCGTCGGAACCGGGAACGGTTTGGGGCGTCGGTACGGAATGGCGTCTCGTTGAGCGTCTTGGCAAAACGTTTCCTGATAAAACCGTGATTAATCTTGGTAAAAATCCGTCCGTTTGCCGCACGATGGCGTTGACGCGGCTTGCCGATATTTGTTACGTTTTAGAACATCTTGTTGCCGATGATCCGATCAATCTTGTTGCGGTGGACGACGCAATCGCCGCCGACGCCCGCGTTTGTTTGGAACGAATGTTGGCGGCAAAATAATCGGCGGATATTCAGGCAGGTTTTAGGTTCCAGATACCAGGTTCCGGTATTGATTTTCAACACGGGAAAGTAGGGAAAACCAACACTGGTACCTGAAACCTGTTACCTAATACAAACCCCTTTGTGCCTCCGTGCCTTCGTGTGAAAAAACAAAATTCATAAGCGTTACGGTAACTCGCGACGTTTGGGATATTGATTAACGGCTATTTTTTCCGTTTGCGGCGAATATCCCAAACGATTAAAAACGTCAACAGAATCAACACGGGAATCCAGCTTGTAGGATTTTTCCATGCGTCAACAACAAGGAAAACCCCCAAGAATGCGGGAATCAGAATCATCGCGGCAATAATAAGGAATATTAGACCTTTCCAAACCAGTCGATTCAGTTGATAAATCGGATTATGAGTATCCACGACATAATAAATGCCGTCCCAGCTTCGGTGGAGTTCATACCGTTCAAAAAACTCAAGGGTTTCGCGGCGGCTTTGTTCGTCTTGTTCCGGCGTAAGAATCGCGTTATTTTTTTGAGCAAGTTGTACAAATTCTTCGTTGGTCATTGTTTTGTTCCTTTGAGGTTACAGGCGCCTGTGTTGGTATTCAACATGCGAAAGTATGGGACGTCGATACCGGAACCTGAAACCTTTCCCCTGACTCCTGTTATTATAATCGGCGTTCAAAAGAATTTCAATAAGAAACAAAAAAACTTTGTGGCTTTGCGTGAGGTAGGCGGCGTTTCGCCGAAACGCCGCGACTGGAATCTGATACCTGTAACCTATAACTAAAAATATTATGGCGGCGGATTCCATGCAGAATTTCATGGACGTCCTGCGTCAGAAAGCGATTCAGGATTATGAAAACGAACTCGAAGAAGTTGACAAAAACTTAAAACAGCTGGAAAAAGAAGCGGAAAACATCAATTCTTATGCCAATTGGTGGGTTTCGCCGATTTGGGG
>JAISZO010000377.1 GCA_031269105.1 Planctomycetaceae bacterium
AAAATTGCGTCGATGCACTGTTGCATGGTCGTACTCCACCACAATTGATTCTCAACTGAACTTCAATTCTCAACTTTTCACGACGTCTGCGATCAAGCCGCGTGAACGGTTACGGAATAAGAATCAATCTCAATTTGCTTTGGCGAGATTGAAACGCCATTTCCATTGTTTGTCTTGATGTTCAAATGTTGCAAATAATATTTTCCCTTGACTTGATATTCAACAAATCCCGTGTAGAGTTGTTGCCCAAATCCTTTCCCTGTTTGATCAATTTCAAGTAAAACGCGTCCTTCCTGACGAGGGGCAACGGATTCAGGAGTTATTGTTATTTTTGCACAACCGCAAGAGGATAAAAGTTTCATACGGTCGATCGTCTCGTCTGAATCATTGCGGAATGAAAAGGAATGTTCAAAATGCGTTTCCGCTTCGCCAAGATCAACGTTGGCGGCGTCAAATTTCAGCGGAAATTTTTCTTCCGTTTCTGATTTTGCCGTTTGATTTGATTCTAACTCTATCGCTTGATAAGAGTTATTACACGAACAAAAGAAACATAAAAACAGAGAAACGAATACAAATCTTTGCGTCATTTTTTCATTCTCAATAACAACCTGATATTATTACGTAACGAATAAACAATGACGCCAATCAATATCAAATTAAGACATCCCAAAAACCAAAATCTCGGATGTTTCCATAAAGGAATACTGTCAAGATAATCTTTGATCACAGATGTATCCACAAGAACCTGACCGGTATCCATATTTTGAACCACCGCATTTTGAGGAATTTTCATGGTAAATAAAGAATTTGGAATTTTATTACCGCGTCTTTCATAAAAATTAACTTTTATCTTTTTTTCTGAGAAAAGTTTTCCGTCAAAAAACCTTGTTTTTTTACCTGAAACAGGAATAGTAACTTCGTCAATGACTTCATAAGTAATATCCTCAAAAAGATACTTATCTTTACCTGATATAAATTATAATTTTTGGATTTTATAGTATGGATTATCGGTCAATAAGACGTCTATTTTTTCCGAGTACTTGGGGTTCTCAATATTTAAATGAATAATTTTAGAACCATCGTTTAATACTTCGGTATTACCAAACTGTATTTTTAAATTATCTTCATTGAGTATCCTATAAAGTACAATATCGCCTGAAATAGCAAAAGGCGTTTCATAGACTTGTGCATATTTTTTATCCGATGAAATTTTATAAAGAGGATGTTCTTTATCATTAAGATAGAAACTTGAAGGATTATTAACAACCATTTTTCCATCGAAGACCCAACGATCTTCTTTTGCTTGCGCGACTATTTTACCATTATATAAACGAGGAGCAATACTAGAAAAACGAAGTTTATCTCCTTTTTGCGCCCACTCCATCAAATTATCATAAGTGACATTTTCTTTATTGATTATATCGTTAGAATTTTTAGCTAACCATTTGGAATGATCCGGCGTGCAAGTTGTTGTAACCTGATATTTCATCCAAATAGGATTGACGGCGTCCATTCGGTTTTTGATACATTTTTTTAATTCTTCTAATTGAAATTCTTTTGCTTGACAAAAACTAGAATACAAAAGAAAAAAAATTAGACAAAGTACGTTTTTCATTATCATGATTACCAATCTCAATCTTTTTTTGCTTCAATTTTGCCTGACGAATAAAACAACAATCATCTATTTTACATATTTTTAATGGTACTAAACCTGTTTCGAAGAACAATAAAACCCGAAACAGGTTTCAGAACCGTATAGCAATATTTATCAACCAGAACAATTTGTTCCACTAACGTCATTAGGAATTCTTTGACAATGATCCTCAGTTAAAACCCAATTTCGTTCCTCAGTATCAAATTTTTCTAATTTACCACAATAGGCGGGTTCAGTATTAGAATAGGTTGATGTGCAAGAACCAGTTGGATCACTGACACATCCCATGTACTCGTTTCCATTGCACCAAGTAAGCCCATCTCCTCCACCAGAAGGTACTAAAGGTTTGGGTGTTCCTCCACAATTCAACGTGCCTGGACATTGTCCGCCTCCAAACATCTTGTCTAAATCGACTTGCGAAAGAGACGTGTGTGAAAAATTGAAACAAGCAAGACCAGCAAACAAGGTCGTTGCCAAAACGGAGCATACTGTTTTTTCATTTTTTATCCTTTCGAAATTGGAGTAAGGTTGAAATTTTTGTGAAACATCGGTATTTAAAAACTTTAACAGTTTTTACTCGCTATTAAAAACACCCTATGGAGCTAATAAAAACTGTTATACCCCGTCGCAGAATACCCGCAATAGGGGAAAAGCCATATAAAAGTCAAAAAATTTTAAATTTTTGTAATTATTCAGCGGAATTTGCCAAAACGTTTTGTTCTCGTTTCAACCATCCTCATTTTTAACCTCATTTTTCAAACAAAACAATGGGATTGTATTTTTATTCCGCGCTTTCAGGAAATCTCCAACCGTCGCGAAATTCCGGTTTGAGAAATTTGTTGACCGCTTCGGAATCGGACGTCGTTTTTTCGGCGTTCCACGCAACTTTCTTAACGGCGGAACGATGCATCATCGCGGCGACTCCGAGCGCTTCCATGTATTGATGCGCGTACTCGAAACGGCATTCGCATTGTTCCGGCTTGCCCGCTTTGATTGCGTCCAGCCATTGTTTGTGATGCCCGACGCTTTGCGGAATCGTTTGTTGCGGCGGCTGAAAATCTTTGAATTGTTCCGCCGGAAATAATTTGTGATAACCGTAATGCACCTGAACGTTACCGTTTTCTCCGACAAACAAAACGCCCGCTTGTTGTTTCGCGTCGATAGAATCCGGCGCAATTCCATCGTCGCCGACTTTCGGTTTTCGCGTTTTGCCGTCGTACCAATGAACTTTTATCTCTTTCGTTGCGGCAATCGGATTGTCGCTCTTCACCGTAAACGTAACATGCTGTTCGTCGCGATTGTACAACGGATGCGGCGGTTCGGGACCGTCGTTTTCGATAACGCTTGGCGCTCCAAGATTCAACGCCGTCCAAGCCAGATCGATTGTATGAGGTCCCATTCCTCCGATCCAACCGTGTCCGCTATGCCAAAAGCCGTATTTGCTAAACGAAAGCCACATGTCATGGTAAGGGCGAAACGGTTTTGGTCCTAACCAAAGATCATAATCGAGCCAGGCGGGAACCGGCGATTCTCCCGTCGGGTCTTTCGCGGGAACATACGTTCCCTGACACCAAATATGCACTTCCTTAATTTTTCCGACCGCGCCGCTTTGCACCCATTCGATACCGCGATAATAATGCGCCGATTCGCCCGATCCCCATGAACGAACCTGCGTGCCGGTTTGCGTGCAGAGTTTTTTCTTTGCCGCAAAATTCGCCATCTGGCGCGTTTCCCAAACAGAATTGGCAAGCGGTTTTTCGCAATAGCAATGCAGTCCGAGTTCCATCGCGCTACAGGCGATAATTCCGTGCGTATGATCGAGCGTTCCGATAAAAACCGCGTCGAGTTCTTTGCCATGCTTGTCGAGCAGTTCGCGAAAATCTTTATAACGATGTTCCACCTGATATTTATCGCTTTGAGCTTGAAGCGTGTTAGAATTAACGTCGCAAAAAGCGTAAAGTTTTTCGGACGCTTTTGTTTCGGCGGTAAGTTCGGCAATGTTCGAGCCGCCGCGTCCGCCGATACCGATGCAAGCGATTTGCAGTTTCGAATTCGGACTCTTTTCTGCAAGAACCGCCGGAGCGCAAAAGGTTCCCAATCCCGCCGCAGACGCCGCAACGGTTGCGGATTTCAAAAAATTCCGCCGTGAAATTGTTGTTTTTGAATTTGATTTCATGTGATTCCTTGAAAATTATGGTTCATAAAAAATTAAGGGACAATTGTCATATTAAAAGACAAAACAACGTTTCGTTTTGAAATTTTGTTTTTTAACTTTACGCTTACCTTTCCTGATATTTCTTCCACGCTTCTTTTCTTGCGTCGTCGTCGGAACCGGCGTTATGAATCCAAAGCTGATAATGCAAATCCAACGGTTTCCCCTGAACGAGCGGATAGCGGGTTCCCGATTTCGGAAACGTCGGCTGAAGCCAATGAATCTCTTTGATGTTCGATTGATCGCCTGGATAATCGGGATTCGTCGTCTTTTCAAACACCGTCAATTCTAAACGACCGTCCGATTTCGGATTTTTCCACGTTGCGCCGACCCACGACGGCGACGTACTTCGTTTGTCGGCGTCTTTTTCCGAGAAGTCGAACATTTTCCATTCCGGCAACGGCTGCATACGAATACTGAATCCGCCGTAATGCTTCGTTCCGCGACGCGCCAGCGTGATGCCGTCTTTCGCCGCCTCGATATGAATATCGACGTTGATTTTCCGTCCGTCTTTGTCTTTTGGAAAAACCGTGATTGTTGTTGTTTCTTTGGCGATTGTTTCCGATTGATCGTTTGCTCGTTGTTCTTTTTCTTCCCATTTCCAATCGTTGACGGCGGTCAGAACCGCGTTTCCGTCTTTCACGGCGAAATCAATTTTTCCCGCCGGATACGCGAACGCTTTTTGTAAAGCGTGCAAGTCGGCGGTTTGACCTTGATATTGCAATTCGGGCCATCCCCAATAAATTCCGCGATGATGCGCATGATCGCGGCTGTAATCTTTGGTAATTGGTTCGCCGTCAAAATCGTAAAGCGGATGAATATAATCGCATCGCGGAACGGCGTATTTTTTCAGATACGCGTTGCCCTGAATTTCTTCCGCATAACCGGGAGGCAACGGTATGATACCGTAATTGTACTGCAAAACCGGCTGACCTTCTTCGAGAATTTGATAAGTTCTCTTCTCTTCGTCAATTTTCACGTCAAACGCCGCTTGGACGCCGGAATTACCGCAAAACGCGGAAAACAGTATCGCGAAAACGATTCGAGTTCGCAATTTCGTCGCAGAAATTTTCATCACAGACCTTTCTCTGTTAAGCTAAAATTTGTTGATTCCTTAAAAGTCTATCATAATAAAATTCTAAATAAAAACAACTTCAAAGTCGTTCAATTTTGTATTTAGCGCTATTTTAGAAATATTAACGCAAATTCCTCTGAAATGTTACAAAACAACCGAGTTGTCAAAAAATCGCCGCCATGTTATATTGAGAAATTGGCGATAGAACGACAAGCAAAATCTAAAGCAAAATAGAATATTTCATGATTGAGGCAAACCGAATGACGGACGCGATTCTGATTGATTCTTCGCCGGAACGACATATTCTGGATTTTCAGGCGCTTGGATTCCATGACGTTCAAGCGTTAGGACGTTACTTTTATACGAAAGCGCGCGAGCCGCTGACAATTCACGATCACGGCGAGATGATGGAGATTTGTTATCTTGCCGACGGTCGGCAATTTTATCTTGTCGAGAACGCGGAGTTTTATCTCAACGGCGGCGACGTTTTAATCAATTATCCGCAGGAACGGCATGGAAGCGGGTTTCAACGCGAGGGACGCGGCGTTCTTTATTGGATGATTCTCAAGCCGCCCTCGAAACGTTCCGCGTTTCTCGGAATGTCGCCGAACGACGGAAAAGCGCTTTGGAATACGTTGCTGCATCTTCCGTCGCGGCATTTTCGTGCAAAGCCGGAAATCCGAAAAACTTTAGACAATATCTTTTCGCTTTGGGACAATAAAATTTCCGCAAATTGCCCTTCCATAAAAAACGACGCTTTATTGATTTTAAATATTCGCAATTATTTATTGCGTTTTCTGTTAGATTTAATTGAGATGGCGAAAGACAAAAATATTCCCCGCGTCAGCGATGAAATTCGGCGCGCCATCAAGCTTATGAAAAACAATGAAAATACGTTTTATACGATAAAAACGCTTGCGCGGGAATCGCATTTGTCGGAATCGCGGTTTAAACACCGTTTTAAAGAAGAAGTCGGAATTGCTCCGGCGGATTATCAAATTCGCCGTAAAATTGAACTTGCCTGTCAACGTTTACACGAAGAAAAATCCATACTCGAAATTTCCTACGAATTAGGATTTTCTTCTTCGCAATATTTTTCCACCGTTTTCCGCCGATATATGGGCGTTTCTCCGGCGGAACACAGGAAAGTTAAAAGTTAATGGTCAAGTGCAAGGGTTCGTGGGACAGTTTTTCTGGCGAGTTTTGTCATTTGGAGTCCCACGAAGGCTTGCACTTTTATTTTTTATACGATAATTATTTTTTATTTCGTTTTTTATTTT
>JAISZO010000400.1 GCA_031269105.1 Planctomycetaceae bacterium
GGGAACAATGCCAAAAAGTAAAATTAAAGCGAGCGCAATCTCGCCTTCGACCAGAAGAGTTTGAAACCATCGGGCTTCAAAAATGCTATTTTCAAAATCCGGCGTTGCCGCCAACTGGACGCACTTCAAAATTGCCGCGATCAACAACACCGCCGCAATGAGAAAACGCACAACCACCCAACAATGGACTTTTTGACGTTGTTCTAATTGTGCTGTTTCTAATGTCGCGGACATTTTTCTCTACAATCTAATCATTTTTATTGTATTATACGTAAAATATTATATTTACCACTCCATTTTTTACATACCTTAATGAATATATCAATAAATGAGAATTCTTCAACCACCACACATACAAAAATTACAAAAAATTGAATTTATCTATTATATTATTTTGCAATATCTTATGTTGTCATAAGTTATGGCTACAAAATAAATTTTTATTTCCGCGAGATTTTTTTATTTTGCTGCGTATTGCCGGAATGAATAAGGACAAAAGACAAAATTTTCCTGATTTTTCAAGGTTCATCAATAACACGGAATAGGATCGTTCTCAAAGCTACCCTATTTTTAACATAATAAACTCATCTATTGCTTCACTTGAAACGACTGACTCATGCGCCAAAATTCCGCAATTCAATCGAGAAGATGTTGCATTTTATTTTGAATTGCGTAGAATTGAAATTCTGTTGTTATTTTGACGCAAGAATCCATTTCAGAAAAAAAGGAGTATCTTCATGTTTACTGTAACGAGACGCGGTTTTTTCAAAAAGACGTCCGTATTAGGCGGATTAACAGCCGCCGGCGCTACGTTGAATCAGACCGCCGCTATGTCGCCGCAAATTATCGCGGCGGAACAATCGGAACTGCCGTCGTCGGAAACGATTGACGCGGTAAAAAAATTTTTCCCCAACGGTTTTCCAAAATGCAAGCTTGGCAAAACCGGTATTGAAACGACCATTCTCGGTATGGGAACCGGTATGTCGAGCGGTCGTCCTTATTACGACATGGGCGAAGAAAAATTTATCAAGTTAATGCATCACGCTTTTGATCAAGGTGTGCGTTATATCGATACTGCGCAAAATTACCGCACGCATGTTTACGTGCAACATGCGTTGCGCGGCTGGAAACGCGAGGATTTTTTCGTTCTCTCCAAAACGCCGTCTCATTCGGAAGAAAACGCGAGATCGGACGTCAACCGCTATTTGTACGAACTGGAAACAAAATATCTCGACGTGCTTTTGCTTCATTGCATGACCAACGGCAATTGGCTTACGGAACGCGCCGGAGCGTGGAAAGCGTTAGTCGAGGAGAAGAAAAAAGGACGCATTCGCGCGATCGGCGTATCGTGTCATTCGCTCGACGCTATAAAAAAATGTCTCGAAGTCGAGGAATTAGACGTGGCGTTAGTGCGGATCAATCCTTTCGGCAAAGCGTTTCTGACAGACGACGAACCGGAAAAAGTCGTTGCCGTCGTCAAAGAATTGCATGAAAAAGGAGTCGGCGTACTCGGTATGAAAATTTTTGGCGAAGGACGTTGCAAAGAACCGGAACAACGCCGTCAATCGCTGGAATTTGCCGTCGGCTTGGACTGCGTCGATACGATGACGATCGGTTTCACTGAAATTCCGCAAGTGAATGAAACGCTCGGAATGCTTGCCGATATTTTCACGCAACGCGAGAAAACTTGAAACGACCTAACGGCAAAGAGTTTTCAGATCGGCGGCGAACCGAAAATTGCGATAGATTCACAATCGTTTAAACAATTTATCAAGTTCGCTGTTCCGTTTGTTTGATTTTGTTCCGACGTCGGCGCTTTAATCTCCGGCAAACCCATTTCACGGCGGATGCGGTTTGCATCTTCCGGCGTAATATGTAAATGCAAATCGAATAACCAATCACGTCAACCGATTCGAAGTTGAGAAAATAACGATACCGTTTTTCGCGGTCCCGAATCAAAAAGTCCTTTCAGAAAGAACGTGCAAAAGATCGTCTATTCATCGCACTTAAAATTTCGGCTCTCATGGAGACGTCGGATGATTCCTAAAACAAAGTCTCTGCGTCTTGACGCCTCTGTGAGAAACCAAAAACATAAAGTAATTTCAGTATAAAAGACAAAATGAACACGCAACCTTCCAAAAGCGCCTGATTTATCGCGTTTCAATTTCAACCATTTCCAGAGCTGCGGAAGATATTATACTTATCACACTTGAAAATTCGGTTTTTTGAACACAGGACGCACAAGATATACAGAAAAACGACTGAAATTCCGCGTTATTTCGTGATTTCCGCATTCAAAACAATAAAAACAAAAACCGAAATCTCAAGTATGAGTAGTATATTGCGGATTTGGAACAGGCGGGTTTATCGCGTTTCAATTTCAACCATTCCCAGAGCATGGATCATACGCTTAAAAACCGCGTCATATTTTTGATGTGACATTTCAAGATGCGGACTCACTAAAAAAACGCGTCCTTTTCCATACGGAGCATAAACGATTGCCGGTTTATGAATCATCGTCTCTTTTTGAAAAGGATAAAGCCAAGTTTCTGTTTTGAATGTCGCAAGAACAGAATAATTGGGTAAATCTTCACGATAAGCAGATTCAAAGACGGGACCGCTGCTGTAATAAATTGATGACCATATCGTTGAGTTGGGTTCGTTAAAAAAACGGCTTCCGATGGTGGTTAATTGTAAGTGAATATCATCATGACCCCCGCGCCCCGATTGAGAAACATAACCAAATCCCGATGAATACCGCGAACCGCTTATGGGACGGACATTGATGATTCCAAGACCTATTTTGTCGAGAGTTGTCGCTAAAAAAGCGCCGGCACAAATTCCAAGATAACTTCCGCCGTTTTGAACAAAATCACGAATCGCTGTTTTCCCTTGCGTTCCTAAATCTTGACTTTGTTCCGACGCTTTCCCGCCCGGAAAAATCACAACATCGAATTTTGACAAATCGCCCGCACAAATTTGTTTTGCTGTAAGATATTTCCAATGAAATAACGGTTCCGAATCTAAAATACGCTGTAAATCATTGACCGTGTTTTCATCAATCGGGGCGGCTCCATAAATTGCGACACGTTGAATCGAATGATTTTGACGATTCTTGGTGATTTGCTCTAATGATTTTTCCAAATCATACGAAGGCAAAATGATTTTGGGAAGTCCATATTTTTTTCGTAAATCATTCGCTTCATCAAGCGTGATATGATAAATGTTAATCGAATAACCAATACGGTACTTCGGTTTCAAATCCAAAAAATAACGGTAACGTCCATGACGGGCATGAAGTTGCGTAACGCTTATTGCAAACCAGCCGGGACGCGGCGCAAGCTGCCTCGCATCATTGTCTTCCTCTGATTCATTGGAATTGATGGATATTCCAGGCGACGTCGGAACAATCGGATAATTTTCGGGAATGAATAATGCTGCGGCAATATCTGTTGATAATGTCAAGTGAAGTCCTTTGATTTCAGGATGCTTGAAAAGCCATTTTTTTAATCGCAACGCGTCTTGTCCCCAGTCGATAGAAGAACCGTGCAGATAATAAAATCCTTTTGTCGAACCGCCTGTCAATTCATTAAAATAAGACATGCTGTAGGGAAAAACCGAAAGACTGCTTCCTATCGACCATAACAACAAAGTAAAAACCGGAATACGCCAATAAACGGAACGTTCTTTTGCGATAGCGAAAACTTTTGAAACCGCGACAAAAGCAAAAGGAAACGCGGGCAGAACATAACGAAAATGAACGCTGAATCCGGTTTGCGAACTTACGAAAAGAAACAACGTTAAAGCCGGAATAAAAAGCGTCAGTTCATCGCAAAAATTTGCGCGGGTCTCTTTAAGTTGAATTTTCGTCAACAAAAAGAAAATCGTCAAAAGACCGAGACACAATGTTCCAGGAGGAACTTTCAAAAAAAGACATTCAAGATAAAAATACCACCAGCCATGCTCCGACCATTGACCATTGAGATAAGAAGGCAAACCGCGTTCAAAGTCAAGCCGTTGCGTGTCGATTCCCTGAATGAAATTCGACGGGAACGGTATCGGAAGATATTTTAACGGCGTCTTCGCAAAACGATTTCCCGTATGCCAATATTCGGAATCATGAGCGGTAAGAGCATGGCTTGAAAACCGGTAATCGCCCAACTTGGTAAACGTTCCTTCAAAACCATATCCGAAATTTAAAACGACGACGGCAATCATTAACAACAAAATCATTTGAAAGACGTAATTTTTTGCCGATTTCCATGAACGTTTTTTCGCTTTGAAAAGATACCAAATCAAACAGAGCAAAGGAAACAAGGGAAATAAAATAATCCACGTTAATTTTGTCAACAGCGTTAATCCAAACGTCAAACCGGCAATAAACGTATTTCCTTTGTCGGGAATCTGAAGCCATCGCCAAAAATAATAACAAGCCGTGATTCCCAAAGAGGCGGCGGGTAAATCGGGTATAACAAAACTTCCCCAAGTGAGAATATTCGGCGAAAAACACCAAAGAGCAAGAGCCGTTAAACCCGCCCATTCCCCGTAAAGTTCGTTTGCCCATCGCCGAACATAATAAGCCCCAAGCAAACAAAAGGGAAAACAAGCCAAACGGGAAATGAAAAGATACCGTCGAAGATTTTCCGCGTTTCTTCGGACAAAATCAAGTCCCATCCCAAATTCAGGACGCAATGCGGCGTCGTTTTTATCGGGCGAATGGCGATAAGTTGTCCAATCAATATCCGGTTCGCAAAAAAGAGTAACCGGTAAAGCGGCAATCATTCGGACAAGCGGCGGATTGACATGATAAAGATCAAAACGTCCGTATTTCCAAATGGACAAGCCGCCAACAATGTGAGCGGCTTCATCAGAATTCGTGGCGTGATTCAGAGAAAGAAAAACTGAGAAGACCGTCAATATCACAGTCAAAAATAATGTGAAAATTGTTTTTCGCATTCATTCCTAATCGCATTCAACGGACGCGTTTTTTATGTCCAAAAAACCTCAACGCCAAACCAGTCGCCATCATCAATATTCCGATTCCGATGATGATCAATCGAACACGATTGACATTGCGTTCATAAGGCGTTTGGTATTTTTCGTAAAATTTAGCAAGTTTCACAGGTTGATTATTCTGAATTGTATAAACCGTTTGCTTAGTGCGATCCACTAAAATATCATCGTCTTTCAATCCAAGCGCCGAATAAGAAAACTGTTCTGGAGAAATCGGTTCATTGATTTTTATATCCGACATTGTCATTTTTCGGCGATAACTTAAATGACCGGAATTATAGTAAGAGACGACATATGAATCAATTGGAAACAAAAGACCATTTACATTTTTCCAACGCACCTGAAGTAAATTTGTTGTAACATGTGACGAATTTGTATAAAGATAACATACAGGATAAAATTTTACTTCTTGAGACCAAAAAATATTCACTTCATCAAAACCATTGCCAGATGAAACTTTGTAAAATATTCTATACCATTTGTTATTCTTTTCATCTTTAGATTCAAAAAGCGATATGTCTTTCAATGCAGCTTCTTTCAACAAATTTCCATGTCTTCCTTTCATATGCTCATAAAAACTTTCCACATTTCCCCAAGTTTTCTTTAAATCGAAATATTCATAAGGGTCAATCATTTCAACAAGTGTTCTGTTGACAAGTGGTTCTGGAGATTCTCGCCAAGCAACTCTTTTATTTTCAGTGCCGGGATAATCAGGCAATTCTGGAATTGTTGGCAAAATTTCTTTTTCAAATGAATAAATGTATTCATTAGATGATACTATTGAAATTGTGTTATATGGTGATGTATTAGGGGATTTTACAATTTGCTCTTCCGTATTGAAACTACTTTTGGTTTCCTTTCTAAAGCGAAAAGTTTTTTCGTTAGTTAAATCCAAAATAAAGTCTATAGTAAAATCAACGTTATGAGAAATTGGCTTTTCTCCAAGCAAATTTGTATCGAAACCAATTTCTTTTGCTGTTATGTTGTTTATTTTTCCTTCATACTGTACAGAAAGTTGTCCTTTCAATGTATCAATACCGTTTTTCCCGTTTTTGGCTGTTGTTACTAACAATTGCATAATATTCAGTTTATCCGCATTGTTAGTAATAAGTTGCCAACTTTGAGGAATTGCATAATATGCTTCTTCCTGTTTGGGAAAATAAATCTCTTCTGCGGTTAATAGGAGTGAATTTTCTAAAAATAGAATTATAAAAAATAAATAAGTTGTTAATTTTCGTTTAATCATTAGTATGACCTTTGAATAGATATCTTCTGAAATATTATTACCAAAACCGTAAATATTGTTATTTTTTAACGCAAAAATAGAAACCAGACAAAAAATACTAATAGTTCCTCACAAAGTGAAATTGATGAGGAATTTACAAAACATATTCTACTATCAAAAAGTTTTTTGTTCATTCACAAATACTTTTTTGATATAAAAAACTTAATGCACCAAAAGAATTTTTGTAAAATTCTGATATAATTTTAATAACTACACTTTCCCAAAAATAATAATATTAAAAATGTGTAAAATACAGCATTTCACTATATCCAGTTATTTTCATGCGTCTTTGTTTTTTGAGCAAAGTCGCATGAAATTCAACACACCAATTTTTGGCAAAATGCAGTTAATAATTACAATACAATTTATTTTTCTTCACAACCATTGCCTATACATGTACTAACAGTTTGATTGACTGGCGTACTAGTAGTATATACAGGACATTGGGTAATTATTGTTCCATGAGGATCTCTCAAACAGCCAGACGATACACAACTCAATCCGTAATCAATATTGTTGTGTGAAAAAACACAAGGTGTCAAAATGTAACATACGACTGATTGAGTTGTCGTAGTTATTGAACCATTTGTTGTACCTCTTGTGATTGGATTGCGATATTGCCTTCCATCAATTGACGTACATTCAAAACACGATGCTGAACTATTTGTGCCACTACACAAATTTGTGTCTGGTCCACAAGCACTAGTGCAACCTGTCGCATAAACAATCCCGCTGATTGTCAATTCTCCGACCGTACCAAGCGCGAGAAGCAATCCCGCGACAACAAGCATTTTTTCGAGTTTTGTTCTCATAATCGAATATCCTTTTTCACTTTTCATTAGTGAACGTAACCAACACACTCTATCTCTAAAACTTCTTCACGCGAAGAAGTTTTCACAGCCAAAATGATTTTGTCCTGCCAAATACCGGATTTTTCCGGTTTTACTTTGACAAACAATTCTATCGGATTCCCTTGTCGAACAATGTCAACAGTACAATTCGATGGTCTTTTCTTAATGGAACATTCCAATTTTTCTTTTTTCTGCGAAACAATTTTGACTTTTTCTTCCGCAGTTTGACCAATTTCAACACTGCCGATGGAAATCGTTGCCGGTTCCGCACTGATTTCTGGAATCAGTTTGAATGAAAAAGGAATATTCACTTGAGGACGAAGCAAACTGTTTGTTTCTACCACAAAATAATCTTTTTCTCGATCCGGTTCATTTCCGTTAGGAGTAAAAACAACTTCCACCTGATACGTTTTCAAACCGTCTCTCGAACCAATCGTCTGATATTTTCCTTGAATCGGCGTTCCATTCGGATCAAACCCGGTGATGGAAAAACGATCCGTCGGTTCCTCCATGAAATTGATTGTTCGCGTATATTTTTCATTCGGATGAACATTTCCAAAATCGATAGTCAATGGATCAATGGACATTGACTGTTGTTGACTTGCCAAGAGCAGTATTTCAATTCTTTGAACAACGCCGGTTCCTTTTTCAACTACCGGTAAAAAGATCGAATGTCTTTCCGAAGCGGATGTCGATGTTGTCAAAGCGACTTGAAATTCTTTCGATTCATTCGGCTTGAGTTCCGTTCCAGACAAATCATCAGCAACGGTACATCGGCAGGACACTTGCGATTGTTGAAAAATCAATGAACTTTCTCCCTGATTTTTTAAATGAATGGTTGCTTCCAATTGCGTTGAAGGAACAACTTTTCCAAAATTAAAATAATGAGAATCAATCTTTAATGGAATCTTTCCAACCCAAAAGATCGTTCCGTCAATATTTTTTTGAAATTGCCACGCTTCCGTAAAATTTGCGTTTTCCAATGTTTTTTGATCAACCAGCCAAACCGCCGAATCTCCATGAACAAGTTGAAATGTCAAGACGTCGCCAATCATCACCGTCCCAATGAGGAGATAAAGATGTCCTTGGGGATGAATCAATAATGAAACCGCCGCGGGACCGGGTTGCGGACGCGAGACCAATTCCTGAAGACATTCCTCGACCTTACGAATTGTTATTTTTCCGCCGGACTTATTTGCCGATTCTTGCAAAAATGAGAATAATTCCTGCGGATTTTTCCAAGTCAAACCATGAATTTTTCCAATCGGTATTCCTAATTCCGCTTTCGCAAATAATTCACATGTTGAATAACACTCGCAATCGTCCGTTTTTCCCTGCACGACAAACGGCGGCGATAAAATTGTTGTCGTTTCGAATAACTCGCAATCGTCCGTTTTTCCCTGCACGACAAACGAAGGCAATCCGGTCTCTTCTTGTTCTACCGGCTTTTCCGCGAATCGGGAACATCCCGATTCAACAAATAAGAAAAGAAAACATAAAAACATAATAATTGAAAGAGCGATTGTTTTCTTCATTTCCCGTTCCTCCATATTGCACGAATCAAATCAATATCTAACGGATTTGTGAAATGACTTTTCACATAATGATTCTCGACAAGAATTAAAATCGGCGAATCCATTCTCCATTTCTGCGTTTTCGTTAATTTTCCATAGAAAAACGTTTTGCTATCCAATTGATAATTTTTATCTGTTTCAAACGGCGGCGCTTCAATCATTGCAATATTAGGGCAGTCGTTTCTCTGCGAAAAATCTTTGGATAAATCATGATACAATCGTTGACATTCACGACAGGAGGAACAAGTATGTTTATACAACAAAACCAACCAAAGCCCTTTATCGAATTTTTCTTTACTTTCAATATACGGTAAAAGCGGAAATTCTTTATCGATCCATTTTTCCGGTTCGAGCAAGATTATTTTCTTTCCATCCGCGCCGATAAATTCCGTACCAAATTCGGCAAGGTCATTTTTCTGCACCGACGTCATAGCATACGCGACCGGCAAAGCGACAACCAACCAAATTCCAACGACGGCGAAAAACCGTTTATCAAATTTCAAACCGGTCAATTCTTGAAAAAATGCTTGTCGGCGAAACACAATTCCAGACGGTCGAAAAATTGTCAAAAGTCCGATGATAAATAAATCTAAAACCACCGTAAAATATGGATTCACCTGAACCGCCGCACCCCAGCAACCGCACGATTCGGCGCCGCTCAATCCTTTGGCGAGAGAAACAACGCTAAATATTGTGAAAAGAAGAGTTGTAATTAACCATGAAATTTTAGGAATAACATTGAAGAGTAAAATCAGAGCGAGAGTAATTTCACTTTCAATTAAAAGGGTTTGAAACCATAAGGTCTCAAAGATGCTGTTTCCTAAATCCGGCTGGTACGCTTTTAAACCTGCCGCAATAAACAATACTGTCGCAACAAGAGAACGCACAATCATCCAACCCGCCCGATGGCGAGTTTTTTGACGATGTTCTAATAGTGTTGTTTTTAATGTCGCGAACATGAACTTTAAATCTTACAAAGCAGATACTGAAAAAACCGCAACAATTCATTGAAAATACGATATTTTACTTAACGAGACTTAACCAGTATTATAGTATTTCGACAGGCGTCAACCACCCCTCCCCGAAAAAATTATGAATTTTTTTTGTAATATTTCAGTGGAATGAGTGTTTTGAGTTTTATTAAATTAATTCTTTGTGATCTATTAACATTGACGCGTTTCCTGAAATCTGATATGTTTCCTCATTCGTGCCAACGTGGGGGGCGGCAAGCAGTTGAGTTTCAGGAACGACGTCATGGACGATTTGAAAAACTTTTGTTGTCAGAATAAAAACTGTGAAAAACACGGCATTCGGGGCGAAGATAATAT
>JAISZO010000414.1 GCA_031269105.1 Planctomycetaceae bacterium
AATCTATAGCTTCATCATACTCATTTTCTGTCGGCTCGTCAAGTTTTTTGTTGGTATGATAGTGTTTGGGAACGTATTTTCTACGAGAACGTTTTTTCTGTCCGTATTTTGAAAAGTACAGCGCTTATCAATAATGCAACTATAACTATTGGTAAAAATGATGCAAAGAGGCAATCGCTCATTTTGTATCATTTATATTCCAGCCGCTTTTCAAAAAAATCGGCTGAAATATATCTGTTAGATTTTGACTTGGAATTTCAAATCAGCTCCGCTTTCGTTTCGCCCGGTACTACAATCGGGTAGTTGCCATCTTTGTCCGGCAAGACCGGCGGTTGACTGTCCCACGTTATAGAGTCAATGTTCGGACACAGCGATTTTTCCCAATTCAACGCCTCGTCCCACGTAATCACCCGACCGCTCTCAAACGCCAACCGTCCCATCACGCCGGTCAGCGTTGCATAACAGGAATACTCCGTTTCATTGCGGGGCGTATCATTGCGGATACTCTCGAACAAGTCGTTATGCTCTTCCTGATAGCCGCCGGTGAACTTATTCTTCTCCGCTTGCCAGATGACATTTTCACCCGCCGCCTTGTTCCCGTTCCAAGTCTTGTATCCTTTCCAAAGCGTCGGATGCTTGCGTCCGGAACCTGAACCCATCAACGCCGAACCAGTCGAACCGTGAATTTCCGAACAGAATTTGTTCCAACAATTCGACATAAACCGCGCCTGCGCCTGCATCCGGGTTCCATCGGCAAATGTATATTCTATCGCGCAGTGGTCGAACTGGTTGCACTTCGCATTTCGGGTTTGTCGTCCGCCCATACCTTGCGCCGAAACCGGATACGAACCTTTTGCCCAGCAGCATAAATCAAGGTCGTGAACGCAGTTGTCGAGGAACAGCGAACCGTTCGTCCACTTAAAACTACTGTGATTCCGCAACTGATATTGCAGCAAGGTTTCGCCTTGCTTTTGCGACGAGGGGACGGCGCTGCCCTGCATTCGCCAATGCCAGCAAGCGACAATCTCGCCGATAGCGCCGTCGTGAATCCGCTGCATCATTTCCTGCAAGCCGGGAACATGCCGCGACATCAAGCCGCTGACAATTTTGAGATTCTTTTGTTTTGCGGCTTCGGCGGCTTTGAGAATCCGGCGAATCCCCGGCGAGTCCACTCCAAAAGACTTTTCGGAAAAAATATGCAATCCTTTTTCGACGGCATATTCAAAATGCGGCGGACGAAAATTGGGCCACGTTGCCAATAAAACAACGCCGCCGGGACCGACGGCGTCAATGGCGTGTTTGTATCCGTCAAAACCGGCGAACATAAAGTCGCGCGGAACGTCAATTTTCACGTCCAGTCTGTCTTTGAATTTTTCGGCGGCGGCTTTGACGATGTTCTGCATTTTGTTTTCTTGCAGGTCGGCAACGGCAACGAGTTTTTTTGCCCCTTTCGTTTCGAGCGCTTGCATTAACGCGCCGCCGCCGCGTCCGCCGCAGCCGACAAGGGCAATTTTGATTTCATCGCTTCCGGCAGCATGAACCGCAGGAGCAGTCATTAACGTGCCGGAGGTTACTAACGAGCCGGCTGCTAGAGCAGCCGAAGTTTGAAGGAAGGAACGTCTGGTTGTCATAGTAATTAAAATAGGGTAAAAGTGGAATTGTTATAGTAATATGGTATATTGCAAATTTATTCTACGATATACTCATCTTCCGGGTCGTACTTCGGCAACACAAAGATACATGTTTTTGCCTTGCCGATAAGGCAATGCACTGTTCCAGGCGGAATGTAAAACGCCATATCATTGTGCAACGGGATACGCTCGTCGTCCAACTGCATCACCGCTCCTTCTTCACAGGAAATCACATAATAAATCTCGGTGAGTTTCTTGTGATAATGCGGTTTTGCCTGCCGGTCAATGTCTGTCCGATGAATCGTGCCGGGAAACGCCGGTTCGTCCAGCAAACCTCGCCGCGATAAACCGCAAGGACACGGTACGCCGTCTATTTTCATAAAGTCAAGTATTCGATAAGCCATTTTGCCCTCTTTTTCAGTTTGTTTTGATTTCAACAAAAAATCGACCGCATTGAACATTAACTTGCGGAACGGTTCGAGTTCCCAATCATTCCAGTGTCCCAGCGAAGTATAAATCACTTTATCTCCATTTGTCCAGAACACCGGATCGTCGTGTTTCGGATTCTTGCCCCGCAATAATACTTCCGCTTTGTCCGACCGTAGCGGCGTGTTCCGATACAACCAATCAGCGCAATGAAACGGCTTCACGCCTTTCAATAACGGATGTTCCTCTTTGCCGGAAACGATAGATACATCCGTACCGGTTCCTTGCTTTCGCAATTCCGAATCGTAACCGCCATAATTGCCGCCCCAAACGTCTTGGTCGAAAGAGTCCCAGCGTTCCAGTCCTTTAATTTCTTTCGCATCTTTCGGCGGCGCGAAAGCAACGCAGGATACTTTAATTCCCAAAAGCGGTTTGCCGCTGGAAACATACTTTTTGATTTGCGTCATCTGTTCCGTCGGCAAGGCACGGCGGCGAACCGATATCACCATCAAATCCGCTTCCTCCGATATTTGCAAATTCTCAATATTATGTCGTCCTTCGCCTTCCTTCTTTGGTACGCCGATGGCGAAGTCGCAACGATAATTTTGCAACGTTAATTCGCGGGCAAACTCCGGCAGCCATTGGTCGGAACGGTATTCCCCTTCCGCCATAACAAATGCAATTCGTTTCCGTTTGTCGTCTGAAAAACGGTATTGTTTTTTGCCGGTGAAGACGGACGAAACGATGCTTGGGCAAACATACGTCTCAATATAATCAACCATTAAATCGTTGCCGGAATGATGATCGCATTTTGGCTTTTCCGAGTTAAACATTGTGTCGGTCATATCCCGCATTAGCACAACATTCATGCCGAGTTTTTTCATCGCCCGAAGTCCGAAGGGGCGACCGATGACGCACATATTTGTTGCAACGCCGGTCAAGATAACATTCTTAATTCCTTTCGTTTTGAAATAACCGGCAATTTCCTGTCGGGAATCGCTGATGATGTCATTTTCGCCGATGGTGATGAGTTCCGACTGCCGCGTCCATGCGTGAGTATCAACTTTGCATTTCGGCGAGTCCTCGCAACCGCCGTGACTACCGGACGAAATCGGAAAACTTTTACCCGCTTCACTCGGCAATATTTTTTCCCAAGCGGTCGGCAACGAAGTATCCGTGTGTTTTATTGCTTCTTTCCGTTGCGACGTATTTGCGTAAAACTTCATTGTTTCGCTGGGAGCGTGAACGATGAGAACGCCTTTGTCCCGGGCGGTTTTCAGTACCGGTTCGAGAGCGGCGGCGAGTTCGGTGAATCGGGCGGTGGAATGTTTGCACCAATGTTTGTCCCACATATCGCAAACGATGACGGCGGTTTCTTCGGGTTTCCATTCTTCGACCCGATTAACAAGCGAGTATTTCGTTTTGTCCCATTCGGCAGGAACGCGTTCCTGCATCGAAATTGTCAACTTCGGCGTCTCCGCCGTCAAAGCAACAGAACATAAGCCGCCAGTCAATAAAACGGCAAATAACGTTACAAAAAATATTATTCTCATAATGGACTCGTTTTCTAGTATTGTAATTTCAGGCACAACACAATTAAAGGATGCGCCCGTGAATTTTACTTTCCCCGCAAAAAAAATACAAGCGGTAAGTAAAAAATTATTCGCAAATTTTTGTTTTTCCGAAAATTCTTTTATTCTATGTTATTGTTTAAAGGGACTTCTAAAATCTTATTTTTCGATAAACGCGGAGGAAACGATCACGAAGAATAATCATTGTTCAAACGTTTTGGGGTCGGAAATTTCAATCGTAAAATTTTTTCCGTCTTCCGGTACAGTTAATTTTAACGGCGTTCGAGAGGCAGTTTCCCATATTTCCGGCACGGGATTTTGTTTTTTCAGATCGGCAAGTTCTTTTGCCTGTTTTGTTTGATGCGCTTTGATTTCCGCATCGCTCATTTTCGATTGTTCTTCCGGCGACAAATCGGGAATCGTCGTTTTCTGTTGCGTCAATATCTGAACCTTGTACGTTCCGGCAGGAACGCCCGATTTCGAGTAAACATTGACCGCCGTTTCCAGTTTTGCCGTTCCGTTTGCGTCCGTCAAGGCAAGAACACGGAAATTCCCGGACACGTTGGGAACAAGCGAAACCGCCGCTCCTTCAACCGGTTTGCCTTCGTGAAGAAGAGTAACGGTTGTCGGCGTCAATTTTTGCGGAAAACCTTCGGGGACTTTCGGTTTGCATGAACTCTGCATCAAAAGAATCGCAAACAACAGTCCTAAAACAACGCGGTTAAAATTTAATTTCATTGTCAAGTCAATCCTTAAATCATTTTGAAAATTATTGTGAAGACAAAAAACGGGGAAATAAAACATATACTCGTCACACTTGAAAAATCGGTTTTTGTTTTTATTGTTTTGAACACGGAAATCACGAAACAACACGGAATTTTTAGCGTTTTTTTCTGTGTATTCCGTACGTTCCGTGTTCAAAAATCGAAATTTCAAGTATTATGATGAGTATATTGGCAAGGGATAAACAAGATCAACAGGAATCGCTCAAATTTCTTTGATGTCAAAATTTTTAAGAAGCTCTCGCTTATCCTGTTCATCTTGTTAAAAACGATCAACAAAAGCGTCACGGCGCGCTGCTTGATTCGCCGCCGGTTGCGGAACCTAACGCTCCCCAGACGCCCCAAAGCGATTTGCCGGAATTACTTGTGTTATGAACCAAAAGCGCTGCGTCGTCGCCCGACGGATTTGTGGTTGTATCGGACAATGTACTGATCGTTTCCGAAATAAAGTGAACGGAACCGTCGCCGAAAGCGCAGTTGACGCCGCCGGTATGATTGCTTGACGGCGTATGCAACGCCAATCCGCTTCCCCAATCTTGGGTGGCAACCGCTCCCGAATTGGGCGGCAACACGGTCGAAAGTCCGTTGACGGAAATGCAGCCGTTCAGCCATTGAACGCCGAAACTGTTGCCCGCTCCCGTTGTTCCCGCGATTGTTGAAAAGCATTGCGTTCGCGTGCCGAGATTTCCTTTGGCGCAAGCGCGTTTCGGAGTCTCTTTATGCCAGTTTATAGTTGTACCGCTATTGCTGCGAGTTGCTCCCAAAAAACCAAGCCGTTCCGAAAAAGCGATCGTATTGGAAAGCCCGTCTGGAACGGACGAAAGATTGTGGAAATCATATTTGAGTCCGAAAAATCCCCGCGTCGAGGAAACGACGTCTTTATTGTTTCCGCCGTTTCCAGATCCGCCGGGATCATTGGAGATAATCACGTCGCCATGAACCAAACCATAATTATTACGGCTAGTAGTATCGCCGCCGTCGCAGGGAAGTTCGCCGCCGGCGGACGGACAAATCAGCCAGCTATAATTTTTGTTACAAAGCGCCGCAAGGGTTCCGGTGTAACCGTCGTAAACGTTGCCCGACGTTTTCGTGAGCAGCAAGTCGTAGGTCGCCTGCTGTTCAAGATAGGGACAGAGTTTTGTCAGACCGGAAAACCGGTGAAGACTACTATTGGCGGCGATATTTGGCGCCAACGCTCCTGTTGCGGGCAACGCTTTGGTCGCGTCGTGGTAATTATGCGCCGCCAATCCGAGTTGTTTCAGATTATTTGTGCATTGCATTCTTCTTGCGGCTTCGCGCGCGGCTTGAACGGCGGGCAAAAGTAATGCGATCAAAACACCGATGATCGCAATCACGACGAGCAATTCGACAAGCGTAAACGCCCGGCGAATCAAAGATTGTTTTCCGAAACGGGCAAAAACGCTCGAACAGGCAGAAATGCACGCAATTATGCGAGTAAAAATATTCGCAATAACGCGGGCAAAAAAGAGCGTTACAGTACGTAAAACACGGCTTATTAGCCATAT
>JAISZO010000060.1 GCA_031269105.1 Planctomycetaceae bacterium
GTGAAGTGTTAAAATCTGATCGGTTTGATGATTATCATGTCGGCGAGAAATTTGTTTCGTTATTTCTTCCGTTTCATACCGGTGAAATTTTCGGGTTGCCGACAAAGATCATTTATTTCCTCGCCAGCCTTTTCGCAACAACATTACCCATCACTGGCGTTATGATTTGGTGGCGAAAGTTATGGAATAAACGTAATAGGCAATGTTTCGCCGAAACATTGCGTCGGCGATAGCCGACTTGACCCTGTGGGCGGACGGAAATTGGAAAAACGGCTCAACCGTGGCGACCTTTCGGCGAAAGGTCGCCTACCTTTAGGTTGATCCGCTTTTAACGAAAACTCCACTGATATATTACAATACATCGTAATGCAAAAATTAATATTTATCATTACAAAAACCCGATGGAAAATCTAATAAAAATTAAAATTCAAAATACCACCTTGCTGATATTTGCCCCTTATAATCCCACAAAATCACGAATTATCACAAATTATTTATTCGTGATAATTCGTGGACAAAATGAATTATTATGGATGCCAAACCGGTTTTCTATTTGAACTTCGATCAACCGGCGCAACCGCCCAGTGGTCGGATTGCCTACCTGATTCGGTTACGCCGAATTTGTAATTCCGAATTCTGAATTTTAATCAACCGGCGCAATCGCCCCTTTAAAAAAACTAATCATTATGTATAATCTAATTTGTCGAGAAAAAAGTTTCGCAATTTTATGACAAATGTTTTGCTGTAACTACGCCGAGAACTGCCGATACTATTTGATCCTGTTAATCACAAATAAGAATATACTCTTTGTACCTGAATTTTCGGTTTTTATTTTTCGTTATGATTACCGAATTTGTTGAATTGTACGTAGGGACGCACGGTAGTGCGTCCCTACAAAAACCGAATTTTCAAGTATGAAGAGTATATTGAAATGAACAAATATTTTGTTAGAACAAATTTTTAAAATAACATATTCAAGAGGTTGTTGAATCGTTCGACGAATCTTCGTAACAATTAAAATTAAAGAACAAATAAAATGACAATGACTAAAATTTTGTTTGCTGTTTTTTGTGTGATGTTTGTGTTGAATTCGGTTTTGGCTGATGTGATTTCTGACGCCTACAAGTTGGAACGCGAAGTCAACGCCGGAAAAGTTAACGATTCGCAATTGACAGAACGAATCGACGTTATCGCAAAATTGTTGAAAAAAAATGATACCGATTCTTATTTTGCCGAAGCGTTAATTCATGCCGCCGTTTTGCAAAATATCGGACACAAAAATAATGGGCAAACTATCAACCTCACTTCAGAATCACAAGAAAAATTACATTCTCCGTTTTCGCCGTTTGTTGAGCAGCAGCAAATGATTGAATACGATTGGATACGACATCTTGCGGTTGAAGGGAAATTGTTTAACGCGGATGAGTTGTACCGTGAAGTTTTACTTTATGTTGTCCGCGCTCGCCGTTTGGGGAATAAGGAAACTTCCGACAAAATTCTCAATCTCCTAACACAAATGATCGACGCCCAAGAAAACGTTACAAAATGCCGTCAACTTTGGTTGGAATCGCGGCGGTTGTTACGTCCGGCGGTGTTGGAACATGCCGGTTTGAATAACTCGAATAATTTGAATAATACGCCGGTTATTTTTTATACCCGTTACGGATTTCATCATAAACCCAATGTCTGCGGCGCGAATTCGTCGTGGTGTTACAAACCCGGCGGAAACCTCGTCATTTTGCAAAACGGAAAATATGTTGCGAATAATCTTATCGCTGAAAAACTTGGAATCGGTCATTTGCACGGTCTCGATCTCTGGTTTGACGGCAATAAAATTGTATTCGCTTACGCTCAACAGCCGGTGTGGCCGCCGAAACGTCAAACTGCTTGGTCCGAACCGGAACGCCGAAACGATAACTACGCCCACGAATTACGCGAGATTGAAAAAATGTTACCGTTGCATCTTTACGAAATGAATTTGCAAACCGGTGAAATTGTACAATTAACCAATGATTCCTATTGGAGCGATTCCGAACCGGTTTATTTGCCGGACAGTTCAATTGTGTTTTCGTCGGAACGTTCCGCCAACTCTCCTTCTTGCGATTCGATAAACAACGATTTGGCGGATTTGAATCTTTATGTTCTTTCGCCGGACAGAAAAACGTTACATCGTTTTGCGAATCACAAGGATATTGACATGCACCCGAAGTTGCTCAACGATGGACGTATTGCTTATTTGCGTTGGGAATATCAGGAACGATATTTTATGGAAACGCATTCCGTTTGGACAATACGCCAAGATGGAAGCGGTGCGGATGCGTTGTTCAAGCAACATTTGCCGTTACCGTACAGTGTCCGTTTGGCAAGTTCGCTCGGCGATACAAAAAAATTACTGGCAATCGCCGCCGGACATCATACTTTACCGCAAGGCGCGTTAGTTATCCTCGATCCGTCAACAGGAATTAATAATCCCGAAGGAATTAAAGTTGTAACGCAGGGAATAAATGTTAATGAAGGAGGTGTGCCGTATCCTTCGGTGAACGAAGGCGGACGAACCGATGCGGGCGGTTTTTACACCGATCCATATTCTCTCAATGATCAATCTTTTCTTGTGTCATACGCTTTTTCGTCGCCGACTGCAAAACGGTATGGGTTTTACAATTCCGATGCGGATTCCAATGGTTACGGAATTTATGTCGTAGATGTTTTCGGCAACAAGGAATTATTGCATCGTGATCCTTTTCTGGGCGCGTATAACGCAATGCCGTTAAAGAAACGGACAACGCCTTCGGTTTTAACGAACACAATTGACCGTAGCAAAAATTATGCGGTGTGTGCGATACCGGATGTTCAACAAGGAATGGAAGGAGTTGCTTCCGGCACGGTCAAATATATTCGTATTTTGGAGGCGTTACCTTGGAAGATTGTTCAAGGTGAAGGCGTGAAACGTTGGGCACCGATTTATACTTGGGAGGATAAAAACGCAACACGTTGGTGTCCGGTGCGGGTGATTGGCGAAGTTCCGGTTGAAAAGGACGGCAGCGCGCATTTCAAAGTTCCGGCAACAGACGGCGCATCGGTTTATTTTGAAGCGTTGGACGAACATAAGCAGGAAGTTCGGCGAATGCGGTCAAGCGTTTCATTTGCGGCGGGCGAAGTGAGAAGTTGTTCGGGATGTCACGAAAGTAATTCTACAGTGGTAAAAAATGTCAACGGTCTTGCGATGAGGCGTGAACCAAGTGAACCGATTCCGCCGGTGTGGGGTTCTCAAACGCCGATTCATTTTCCGCGAGAAGTGCAGCCGTTGTTGACGAAAAATTGTGTGAGTTGTCATAGCGGCAAAGACGCAAAAGCAGGTTTGGATTTTTCCGAAAATATCGCATTCCGAACAATACGTGACAAAAAACTTGTTGAACGCTCTGATCCCCAAAATAACAGCGCAATCTCAAAACCGTATCAATTTGGCTCCGCCGTGAGCCGATTAACGCAAGCGGTAAGTCCATTCAAACGTGATAACAAAAAATCTTCGTTGCGTTGTCCGTTTGAGCTTTCGCCGGAGGAGTATGAGGTATTGGCGTTATGGGTTGATGCGAATATTCCGTACACGGGAGAGATGTTGCACAGACGAACCAAAGACGGACGCCAAAATATCTGGCTCCCGTTTGAATGGCAAAACCCATGGATATTGCCAATTAACGAACCCGCAATGTCCGCAAAATAAACGTAATATATCAGTGGAATATTCGTTTTTTTGTTAATTGCTATACTTTGAACAGTTCCAAACCTTTTTTTATTTGTCCCGTAGCGGGACAAATAAAAAAATAATAATTCCCCCTATTGCCACCCGATTTGTTTGGTGTAAACTTTCATGTCAACCGAGATTGCGGTAACGTTTTCGTGATAACTTCACTGAAATATTACACTTTAACTTTAACCTTTAACCTTAACCTTTCAACAATTAAACAACAAAAACTATTATGAAACGAACATTACAACTCGTATTACTTTGTTCGATTTCGTTGTCGGTAATGACAACGACGGCAACAAACGCAAACGCCAATGAATCGGTTTCGTTGACGTTGCAAAATGACGCCGGTTTTCAGTATGCGCCGGAAGATACGGTATTCTTTTTGCAGAATGCCAAAACCGGAAAACATCTTTTGCTCACGCCGAGCAAAGTGAAAAAAATCAATTCGCTGGAAGAAGAGTTTTCGGGGCAAACGAAAATTGACGGCAGCGTCTTTTCGTATCGGATTAAA
>JAISZO010000432.1 GCA_031269105.1 Planctomycetaceae bacterium
TCGAAATACGACAAGCGAATGAAAACATGATTGAATCCGGATTTTCAGTCGTTTGGAAACAGCCGTGTCGATAGCGAATAGAGTATACCTTTCCCAAGAATTGTTCATAGCATTTTCCGCAAGGGAAAAGCAAAACAATAATCTCGTAGAACAAAGTTTTGAGGAACCGTGTGCGGTAATATCTGCACGGGTCTGTGGGAGGCGTGGGAGATTAATCTCCCATGCCGACCCGGTACCTAAAACAAAATCCCCATCTGGCGGAGAGGCGCTTGTCGGCGCAGCCGACCGACGGGGTGGTTTCTGGAAGTTAAAAGTTAAAAACTAAAAGTGAAAAGCGTATTCAACACGGGAAAGTACGGCAAGCTAACACTGGTACCTGTAATCTGAAACCTGCAACCTAAAGTTGGGCAAAGGATTATTTCACTCATACGTTTCAAATTCCAACCATCCCGACCGAATTAATTTTCGTGTCGCGGGTGATTTCGTTGTAGCTGAGGACGACTAACGAGCCGAGTGTCGAAGACGTCATTTGCTTTAACGCCGCGCGGATTTGCGGGTTGACTAAAACTATCGGCGGTAAATTCGCTTGCGTGAGTTTTTCGATTTCCGGCGTGATTTTTTTGCAGAGTTGGTCAATCGCCTGCGGCGAAAAACGGATGTACATTCCTTGCTCGCTGTGTTCAAAACCCGCGCGAATCTGATCTTCCAGCGCCGGATCAAGCATGACGACATGGAGCGTATCTTCGTCGTCGCGGTATTTTGTGCAAAGCGTCCGGGCAAGCCGCGCGCGGGTAAATTCGGTCAGCAGAATCGGGTCTTTCGTTTTCATGCCGTAATCGCCTATCGCCTCGAGAATCGTTCCAAGCTGACGGATCGGCGTTTGTTCGCGGAGCAGCATTTGCAAAATCTGCTGCACCTGCGACAGTTTAAGAACATTCGGAATCACTTCGTCCACCGCCGCCGGCGACGTTTGTTTGAGTTCGTCGAGCAAATGCTGCGTCGCGTCGCGGGTCAATAATTCGTCGGCGTGTTTGGCGACGGTTTCCATCAGATGCGTCGCAATGACCGCGCCGGGTTCAACAACCGTATAACCCAGCAATTCCGCTTGTTCCCGCACCGATTCTTCAATCCAAATGGCAGGCGTATTGAAAGCCGGATCCGTCGTTTCAATTCCCATCACTTTTCCGGCGGCGACTCCCGAATCCATCGCCATATACATATCGGGATAAACCATGCCCAGCGCGACCGGCATTCCGGCAATTTTGATGCGGTATTGCAATTGATCGATCTGGAAACTGTCGCGGATACGGACTCGCGGCAGAATAATTCCAATATCCGCCGCCACGTTTTGCCGGATACGATGAATCCGATCAAGCAAATCGCCGCCGCGATTCGGATCGGCAATTTGAATAATGCCGACGCCGATTTCCAATTCCATCGGATCGACCACGAGATAATCTTCGATTCGTTCTTCCGGCTGTTTGTTTTCTTCGGCGGCGGACGCTTCGGCTTTTGCGGCGGTTTCTTTTTTCGTTTTCCGCTTCAAAATCAGAGCAAGTCCGATACATGACGTCCCGAGCGTCAAAAGCGGCAGCATCGGCAAACCGGACGGCAGCAACGCAAAAAGAAAACAGGCGGCAAATCCCAAAACAATCGGTTTGTTCAAAAGCTGGCTGATAAATAATTGCGGCAAATTGCTGGCTTGACTGCTTCGCGTCACCAACATGCCCGTCGCTAGCGAAATGAGAAACGCGGGAACTTGCGATACCAGACCGTCGCCGATTGTCAGCCGCGTAAAAATCTGAAATGCGTCCGCCATCGGCATTCCAAGTTCTAAAACGCCAATCGTGAATCCGCCGACCACGTTAATCAGCGTGATAACAATGCCGGCGATTGCGTCGCCGCGAACAAACTTACAAGCGCCGTCCATCGCGCCGAAAAAATCCGCTTGCGACGTGATTTCCTGCCGACGGCGTTGCGCTTCTTTTTCGTCGATAATTCCCGCGTTGAGATCGGCGTCAATCGCCATCTGCCGACCGGGCATCGCGTCGAGCGTAAACCGCGCGGCAACTTCGCTGACGCGGGTCGCGCCTTTTGTGATCACGACGAACTGAATGACAACGATAATCGCAAAAATAATGATTCCGACAACGATCCGTTCGCCGGTCACAAATTCGGCAAACGCCTGAATGACATGTCCGGCGGCTTCGGTTCCTTCGGTATCGGCGCGGGTAAGAATCAACCGCGTTGTCGCCACGTTTAAAACGAGCCGAAACAAGGTTGTCGCCAGCAAAATCGACGGAAAGATACTCATTTCGAGCGGCTTTTGCACAAAGATAGTCCCGAACAAAATGACGATTCCGGTTGTTATATTGACGGCAAGCAAAATATCCAACAGCGCAGGCGGCAGATCGACGAGCAGCGCAAAAACGCTTGCCGCCACGCCGACCGGTAGAATAAATTCAAACAGCCGTCCGCCGGTGAAAAATGTCTTGACGTCGGAAAATGTTGCCACAGCGAAAGTGAAAAGTTAATGTTCGATTTTTGCGTAGAAAACCCAAAGGGATTATGACAAAATATGAAAAAAGACGCAAGACGAATCTTTGGAAAATCTATCAGAATGGTCATAGCGAGTGGAATACGGTCGCTTCACGTCGCTTCTGTCTGCCGTTTTTGACATTTTTTCTGTCATTTTGGCGGATTTTCGGGCGGTTTAACCGTTTTTCGGCGCTTTTGAAAGAATTTGGGCTTCTCCAAAACCAATTTGGTACGCACCAAAACCAATTGGCACGTACCAAAATCAAATTGGATATTTCTTTCAATGATGCGAATGTACCGTTTCAATTCCGAGCAAACGGTTTGTTTCGGACAGCAACTGTTCAAAACGTACCGGTTTTGGAAGAAGAGCGTCGCATTTCATCCAGCGACGTTCCGATTCGGACGACGTCGAAAAATCAAGTCCGTATTTGCTGTTCGCCGAACTGACAATGATAATCGGCAGGTCGGAACGCCGCTTTTTAATGTGATAAGCAAGCGTAAAACCGCTGTCCGGGTTTTCCATTTCAAGGTCGGTAATCACAAGGTCAAAATTTTTCGCGCCGATCAATTCGCCCGCTTCTTTGGCTCCTGCGGCGGCGGTGACGGCGAATCCCTCTTGGGTCAATCGATTAACGTTTGTCCCGCGAAAATCGGAGTTATCGTCAACAAAGAGAATTTCAAATGTTTTTGTCATATTCTATTATGTCCTTTCGGGTAAATTTGTTATTATGCAAGGCGACAGATTCCAAATACCAAATTCCAGATTGATTTTTTATTTTCACGTTTTGAAAACTTACGCCGGCAGCCGGAACCTGTAACCCCGCCTTCTTACAAAAGCGCTTCGCGTTCATGGTAGAACGTGTGCAGCAATTCGTGGGCTTTTTCGCCGTTCGGAACGCCGAGAAATTCATCGTACAATTGTTTCAGTTCCGGGTTCTTATGCGAAACCCGTAGCGTTTCGCAAGCGTCAATGTTATACAACGTTTGCGACCGAGCCATCACTTTTTCGCGGGTAGCGCCGTAGGGTTGACCGCCGCCGCCGACGCATCCGCCGGGACAAGTCATCACTTCGACAAAATGTAAATCGGTCTTTTCGCCGGAACGAATCGCTTCCAGCAACCGTTTAGCGTTTCCAAGTCCGTTGACGACCGCAACGCCGACGTTCAAACCGTTCACGTCGAGATGCGCTTCTTTGACGCCGTCCAAACCGCGAACCGCCTGCACTTTGAGATTCGGCAGTTCATTCTTGGTCAAAAGAAAATACGCCGTCCGAATTGCCGCTTCCATCACGCCGCCAGTCGCGCCGAAAATCTTTCCGGCGGTACTTCGCACGCCAAACGGCGTATCGGCGGGTTCCGGTTCCAGTTCGCTCAAATTGATTCCGTACATGCGAATCAATTGTCCCAATTCGCGCGTGGTCAAAACCGCGTCCGTGTCCTGATAACCGTCGCGTCCCATTTCAGGACGGTCGGCTTCAAATTTTTTCGCAGTACACGGCATTGCGGCAACGCTGAAAATTTTCTTCGGATCAAGTCCTTTGCGTTGCGCGTAAAACGTTTTGATCACCGGCGCCATCATTTGCATTGGGCTTTTACAAGTCGAAAGATTCGGAATGAAATCCGGGAAAAACGTTTCGACATATTTGATCCAGCCGGGAGAACAGCTGGTGAACATCGGCAAAACGCCGCCGGTTTTCACGCGGTTGATCAGTTCCGTCGCTTCTTCCATGATGGTCATGTCCGCGCTGAAACTTGTATCAAAAACGGCGTCGAATCCAAGCCGCCGCATGGCAGCGTGCATCACGCCCATCATGTCTTGCCCGACAGGAACGCCGCATTCTTCGCCGATTGAAATTGAAACGGACGGCGCGTGTTGAATCGTAACATACAGACTCGGGTCTTCAATCGCATCCAGAACTCGTTTAATATGACTTTTACCGAGAAGAGCGCCGGTCGGACAAACCGCGACGCATTGTCCGCAGTTGACGCAACTGGAAATGTTTAATCCTTCATTGAACGCCGTGCCGACAAGCGTGGAAGAACCGCGTCCGATAAAATCAATACACGCCACGCCTTGAATTTCCTCGCAGGCGCGCACGCACTTACCGCACAAAACGCACTTCGCGGGATCGCGGACAACCGAAACGCCGGAGTTGTCGAGCGGGTGTTCGTTCTTTTGACCGATGAACCGCCGCGTCCGCACGCCGTGCGATTCGGCAAGTCCTTGCAACTGGCACGAGCCGTTGCGTTCGCAATAGAAACAATCGTCGGGATGATTTGCCAGCAGCAATTCGATAATCGCTTTACGGGCTTCGACCGCGCGATTGGAATTGGTGTTGACTTTCATACCGTTGAAAACGGGGAAAGCGCAACTCGGCGCCAAACCGCGTTGACCTTCCACTTCCACAACGCACATACGGCACGCGCCGCTTGGCGGCAGACCGTCCATGTGACAAAGCGTCGGCACATTCAAACCGACCCGCCGAATCGCATGAAGAAGAAGTTCTCCTTCCTGCGCTTCGTGTTCATGTCCGTTGATCTCAATTTTTATCATAGATTTAACCTCACGTTTCTAAATTTTCGCCTTTTAGAATTAAAAAGCAGTTTCTGTTGTTTCTTCTTAATAGAAATTATTCAGATCATCTTTCTACTCGGCAATAAAATAAATTCTATTTTTGTTGTTGCACAAATAACAAAGCGCCAAAACTCCAAATAGTCCCCAAAAACATTCTTGAGAAAGTTTTCCTAATGATAAGAAACCGGCGTTTTCTTTTCATAAAATATTAGGGATTCGCCGTCAAGGTCTTATCATTATTCCAGAAAACCTTATTTTACCTTATTTTTCTAAAAAAACAAGCTCCGTGGCGTCTGTTTTTTCCCAGACGGGGATCGCGTTTGCGGGAATGAACCTGTCGCGCAGCTCATCATGGCAGACCGGAGGGTCAGCGACGGTTTCAGGCGCCAGGTTACAGGGACCAGTAGCCAGTGTTGGCTTGCCATACTTTGATAATGTTGAAAAACAACTTTGTTCCCTGCTTGCAAAATTCCCCTCCGGTGGAGTTGGCGATCAACGCAGTTGACCGACTGGGTGGTTCATGGAAGTGAAAAGTTAGAAACGAAAAGTGAAAAGTTTCGCAAGCGGAATTTTTCACTTTGTGATTGAAAATAATCATTTGCCCCACTTGAAAAATCCTTCGTGAACCTCTTCACGATTCTTCGTGGCTTCGTGGTGAAAAAATATTTTCAAAAAAAATTTCAATTTCCCGACAATTCGTATTGACGTCGCGGATTATTTGCGCATAATAAAGATTAATACACTTTACTGAAATGACAAAGTCGCTGTGATTTTTGTCGTTTCAATTTCAAAAAACTAAAAAATGTA
>JAISZO010000002.1 GCA_031269105.1 Planctomycetaceae bacterium
ACCAATCCGGTTTCAACGGACCAATCAGCATGGAATGCGAAGGTCAAGGCGGACCGCTCATTGAACGGTCGCTGGCTTGGATTCGCAAAACGTTAAAGGAACTCGGAATTGAAGAGGAATAGTGTTTAAAGGTAGGCGACCGTTCGCCGAAAACAAAATTTTCAAAGTATTACGAAATATATCGTAATAACAAAATAAACGATTACAAATGACGCTTTCCAAAATATTTTTTATTCCGATAATTTTATTATCGGCTTGTTTGTTTTTGCCGGAGATTTTGTTTGCTGATGATTCCGTGCAGAAAATTCCGAAGGAAACATTACAAAAGACATTACCGTTTTTTGCGTTATGTATGGACGTGCATGATGACAAGCGCCGAACTATCGAACAGCAGAATGAAATGTTACGCGAACTCGGTTTTGACGGCGTTGCTCATCTTTGGCTCAAAGGACTTCCTGAACGGGTTGATTCGGCGAAAAAATATTCGCTCAAAATTACGCAGGTTTATTTTCGTGTTGACCTTTCCGCAAATCCGCCGTTTGATCAGGATTTATCCCATGTATTGCCGTGTCTGAAAGGACAAGGTTCGCAACTGGCTTTGTTGATTTACGGCGGTAAACCGTCCGATACATTGCGCGACGAAAAAACGGTTGAAATCATTACGCAAATTAACCGTATTGCCGAACAATCAGAAGTGCAAGTCGTGCTTTATCCGCATGTCGGAGCATGGCTGGAAAAAGTGTCCGACGCGGTTCGGATTGCGAAAAAATGTAACGAACAATATCCCGACCGGAAAATCGGAGTCATGTTCAACCTTTGCCATTGGGCGGCGGTTGATAAAAGTGAAAATCTGGAACAAGTATTGACTCTTGCCAAACCTTATCTGGCGTCGGTAACAATAAACGGAACCGATTCGCCGGAAGAAATACAGTTCCAAAAAGGAAACTGGCTTCAACCGCTTGATTCCGGTTCTTTTAATATTGCAACGCTTTTAGGTTTGCTTAAAAAGATCGATTACCAAGGTCCCGTCGGATTGCAATGTTACGGGATTGGCGGCGACGCCAAAGAACATCTAACCCGATCCATGAAAGCATGGCGGTTACTAAACGATTTGTGATTTCCGTTATTGATAATCAAAGGAGTTATTAAATGTCTCAACAATTTAATCGTCGCGATTTTGTGAAAGCTACCGCGTTAGGCGCGAGTATGGCGTCGGCGGTTGGAATGCCGTCGTTGGCAAATACAGCGCATGCCAACGAACAAAAACCTATCGCGGCAAAACAGCAAATTCCTTCGGGAACGATTGCCGGATTGACTATCGGGCGGATGCTTTTGGGCGGAAATCTTCTGACCCATTATACGCATTCCAGAGACTTGCGTTATGTTTATAATCTTGCCGCGCATTACAACACTCCCGAAAAAATCTTCGAGACGATGCGGATTGCCGAAGCGCACGGTATCACCGCCGTTGTGATTCACACCGCAAAAGGCGTGGTGGACGGAATGCGCGAGTACAAAAAACAGGGCGGGAAAATTCAATGGATTATCTGCCCGACCGCTCCTATCAATGATGAAATGGCGGAATATACGCAAATGTGTCAGCAGTGTATCGACGCGGGCGTTGACGCTCTTTACTTATGGGGCGTTCAATCCGACCAATTGGTCAATCAGCCGAAATTGATAAAAAAAGCGGTTTCAACAATGAAATCTTTCGATGTTCCTGTCGGCGTAGCGGCTCACAAACTTTCTGTGATTGAGGTGTGCGAACAGGAAAAAATTAAATGCGATTTCTATTTGAAAACGTTTCATCATCATAAATATCCGAGCGCTAAACTCAATTACGATTCGTCGTGGTGCGAAGACCCGGACAAAATGATTGAAGCGATGTCCAAAGTCGAAAAACCATGGATCGCGTACAAAATCATGGCGGCAGGAGCGATTCCGCCGCGTAATGCTTTAGAATATGCGTTCAGCAACGGCGCGGATTTTACCGTGTTCGGCATGTTTGACTACGAGATTGACGAAGACACGCGGCTTCTCAACGAAGTTCTTGCTCTCGACAGCGTGAAAAACCGAAAACGCAAATGGTTCGGTTAAGCAAACTCAAAAGTAAAAAATTGTTGGAAAATGAGGCGAATTGACGGCGATATTGATCTCGTAATACTCATCATACTTGAAATTTCGGTTTTTGAACACGGAACGCACAGAATACACAGAAAAAATACGCTAAAAATCCCGTGTTGTTTCGTGATTTCTGTGTTCAAAACAATAAAAACAAAAACTGAATTTCAGAATGGCGAGTTCTCATCGCGCCATTCAAATTCTGTATTACTCGTTTAATCGGTAATAAAAACGGTTTGTATTCTTCGTTCATTCTGTACTTGGTTTGCGTTTTCAATATCAAACTTTTATCTCGTTTCTTTTTCTACAAAATTGTAATCCCGATGGGCTGTTCTACACATTTGCAGGAAATTATTTTTCTACAACGGCATAATATTTTCGCGTTTTAGAGAGATTTTTTGATATTTTGGGCGGTCTGCAAAAAACGGCATTATTCTTGCGTAAAAAATAAAACGTCAATTTTTTTACCAATCGCCACTTTTACCTTTATTTTCCTCATGGACTTTGATCGTCACCCTTGTTTTAACGTTTTGACGCGGCATAGTACGGGACGGATTCATTTACCGGTAGCGGTGCGGTGTAATATTCAATGCAACTTTTGCAACCGAAAATATGATTGCGTCAATGAAAGCCGTCCGGGAGTTACCAGCGCGGTATTGACTCCGACGCAAGCGATTCGTTATCTTGACGCGGTATTGGAAAAAGTTGAAAATCTCGCGGTGGTGGGAATTGCCGGTCCGGGCGATCCGTTTGCCAATCCGAAAGAAACAATGCAAACGCTGGAATTTGTGCGCGAAAAATATCCCGACAAAATTTTGTGTTTTGCGACCAACGGATTAGGACTTCCCGATTATGCCGAGCAAATTGCCAAGCTGAACGTTTCGCATGCGACAATTACGCTGAACGCCGTCGATCCGCAAATCGGAGCGAAAATTTACGCTTGGGTACGTCCGGCAATGCGGGCGATGCGCGGCGTTGACGGAGCGAAATTCCTTTTAGAACGCCAGACGGAAGCCATTCAAGAACTGAAAAAACGAAATGTTGCCGTGAAAGTCAATACGGTGATCATTCCTGAAATCAACGACGAACATGCAGTCGAAGTCGCCGCGTTTTGTAAAGAACTCGGCGTGGACGTTCAGAATTGCATTCCGTTGATGCATGTGGAATCGACGGCGTTTGAAGGACGTCCGCTTCCCACCGCCGCCGACATGATTGCGCTGCGGATAAAGACAAGTCAATATGTTCGGCAGACGTCGCATTGCGCGCGGTGTCGCGCCGACGCGGCGGGATTGATTGGCGTAGAAAATCGTTTGGAAATTGTCGAGTTGTTACAAAACGCGACGCTCGTTCAGCCGACAAAAGAACGTCCTTTTGTCGCGGTCGGATCGATGGAAGGGCTGTTTGTCAATCGTCATCTCGGCGAAGCGCCGTCGCTTTGGGTTTTTGGAAAACAAGAAAACAAAATCGTTTTGCTCGAACAGCGCCCGACTCCTATTCCCGGAACGGGCGACGCGCGATGGCTCGAATTGGCGGAAACGTTTAAGGATTGCGCCGCCGTATTGGTAAGCGGATGCGGACCGAATCCGCAAAGAATTCTCGAAGAAAAAGGATTATCCGTAATTGCAATGGAAGGGCTGATTGCCGAATCGTTGCCGTATATTTTTGCGGGCAAAAAACTTCCGAAAATTCTAACCCGCTCGCCCGGCATTTGCGGCGAAGGAAGCGGCTGTAAAGGCGTCGGAGGAGGATGCGCGTAAATTCAAAAGACGTTTTGTCGAGACGTATTGCCTACGTCCCTTAAATTATTCCACTCTCATTCTCACGGTCTTCCCGCGCACGCAGACGAGCGAATCAATCGTGTCGATGGCGGCGAGCGTATCGCCTTCGCGGGAAACGTGGGTCATAATAATCAATACGGCGGGCGAATTGTTGGACTCGTTGTCCTGCTGCTGCAAGACCGACGCGATGGAAATTTTGTGCCGTCCTAAAATTCCGGCAATTTCCGCCAAAACGCCAGGGCGGTCTTCGACCAAAAATCGAAGATAATTTTTGCCGCAAATTTCCGCCGGATTTTTGATTTTCGTTGCCGGACGCTCTTTTTTCCACAAATTGAGCGTGTCAAACGTAATCTTGGCGCGTCCGAGAATCGTATCAATCACGTCGCCAACAATCGCCGATGCGGTCGGTAATTCTCCTGCGCCGCGTCCTTGTAAGAGAACGTCGCCCACCGCATCGCCCACAATCCGAATAATATTAAACGAATCGCGAACATTAGCAACCGGCGTATCAATCCGCACCAATGTCGGTGAAACGTAAAGTTCGACGCCGTCGGGAGTTGCTTCGGCAACAGCAAGAAGTTTAATGCGGTATCCCAAACGTTTTGCGTAAACAATGTCGATGGCTTCCACCGTATCAATGCCGGTTCGCGGGACGTCCTGCCAGTTTGGTTTCGCTCCAAATCCCAAGTGCGCTAGAATCGCTAATTTTTGCACGGTATCCGTACCGTTTACGTCCATTGCCGGATTCGCTTCGGCATAACCGAGCCGTTGCGCTTCCGCCACCGCCGTCGCATAATCTGTGCCGCGTTCTTCCATTTGCGTCAGAATAAAGTTACACGTTCCATTGACGATGGCTTGTAATTGACATAATGCGTTTGCCTGTAACGCTGTAGAAATCGCGTTAACAACTGGAATCCCGCCGCCGACTGCCGCTTCAAACGATATAGAACGATTGTAACTCCTTGCCGCGTCGAAGATTTCGCCGCCGTGCGTCGCCAACAACGCTTTGTTTGCCGTCACAACATTTTTGCCGGACTTAAGTAACGACAAAATGATAGAACGCGCCGGTTCGATTCCGCCAACTAATTCAATTGCCGTAAAAATTTCTGAATCGTTGAGAATGACGTTCAAGTCGTCCGTCAGCATTTCCGCCGGAAGTTTCACGCCACGATCGCGTTGCGTGTCTTTGTCGCAAATCCTGACTAATTTGACATTTCTGCCGACAGCGCCGGCGATTCTTTCCTGCTGACCGAGCAAAATTTTTGCAACGCCTATTCCAATTGTCCCGAATCCAACTAACGCAACTTTCACAGTATCCATTTGTTACGTTCACTTTCTCAATATATTTATGTTCCGTAAATGTTCCCAATATACGGCTTTATTGTTACCCGTAATTGGTATTCGTCAAGAGGCGTAAAATCTTCGTCAAAAATCTGTCCAAACCGGCGCATAGTCAATTGATAGACGATCAAAATAACGCACGTCAAAAAATAAATGATAGAAGAAATTATTTTTTGATTTTTTGTCATTGCGTTATTTTCTTGAATTGCGTTTCATTTTGCTATATCCCAAAATAGGAAATATAAAAAATTCCTAATAAACCAACGCACTCAACAAAACATAGAGTTTAAAATGATCTTTCAATCGTTTTATTTCTTCGGTTTCAAATTGTTTCTACTGTGTTTTAGGAGATAAGTTAATTAAATCATAAAGATACATTCGAGTTGAAAACATTATTGAGAATAAAATAAAACGTTAAAGATCAGCCGACATTGAGCCGAATCGTTGTTACTTCGTCTTCGCCGTCTTCTGTCGCGCGACGTAATTTCAATTGAGAAAGCGCGTTGGGATGACGCCGTCCTTCCCGCAAAATTCCTCGCGTTGTGCTGGTTAAAAATCGGGTCAATTCCATCGCTGCGCCTTTTGTATAACGTTCTTCAAGCGTTTTCAAAATATCCCGCCAGGGCAATTCGCTACGGAATACGATATGATACGCTTCTTTGAGTTGTTTAACGTCTTCCGCCGCAAAACCGCCGCGACGCAATCCAATCATATTCAACCCGACAATATTGCTGGTCAAACCATCGACAGTGACAAACGGCGGCACGTCTTGCGAAATGTGCGACTGACCGCCAACCATTGCGTATTCTCCAATACGGCAAAATTGATGCACGCCAACGGCGCCGGAAATATTGGCTTTGTTGCCGATAGTAACATGTCCGGCAATCATGACGTTGTTTGCCATAATAATATTGTCTCCAAGCCGACAATCATGGGCAATATGCGCATTAACCATCAACAGATTATTGTCGCCAAGAATGGTCGCGTTCGATTCCTTCAAAGCGCGATGAATTGTTACATTTTCGCGGAACATATTTTCCGAACCGATGATCAACATACCGCATTCTTCGGGAACAGCCACATGTTGGGGCAAACCGCCAATGACCGATCCTTCGCAAAAATGATTATTTTCGCCGACAATCGTTCCTTCTTTAATACTGACTCGCGCTTCGAGAACAGTACCGTCGCCGATTTCGACTCCTTTTTCAACAACACAAAACGGACCGATATTAACGCCGTGACCGATTTTCGCTTTGGGACTAACGGAAGAGAGCGGATGAATTTGCACGTCCTTGTCTTTCATCATGATGTATTGGCTTTTATGGTTTAGTTGTAAATAAAGAAACTGTTGGAAAATTATTTTAAGTTTCCTTTTTCTAACATTAGTAAAATATGAAATTTTGAATCTTTTGAAAAGAGCAATTTTGGAATTTTTTGCATTTTTCAGAAAGTTTTTATTCCTGAAAACTCAACCTATTGACGAAACAAAAATTTTCGGTAATATGATTTGCCGAAGTGAAGGAATAAATTTTATTTAAATATGATAATGTATTCTTACTTTATTTTAATAATATTTCGTTTTTGCATATTGTTTACAGCAATAAACATTGTTCAGAAAAGAGTTTAAGGTATGGCAGTCCCCAAAAGAAAACAAAGTAATGCGCGCACGGGAACGCGCCGGTCGCATGACCACAAAGAAAAAATACAATTGACGCATTGTTCGGAATGTAGCGAAGCAATTCCGACGCATGTTGTTTGTCCGAATTGCGGCAAGTATCAAGGGCGTTTATTTGTCGAACCTAAAGAAAAATAATCATTTGACGTAAAGCGCTTGCCGTAAATCATTTGCGTATGAATACCGCGACGCATCTTGAATATTGCGCAATTAAGATAAACAGTGTTTTGTAAACTTTTTTCGTCAAATAGTAATTTTCTTTTGGGTGTTTTATGGGCAAAATCGCGTTATTGTTTCCGGGACAAGGCGCTCAAGTTGTTGGTATGGGGCGAGTTTTTGCCGAAAGACACGCGGAAATACGGAAGTTTTACGCCAAAGCAAACGACATATTGGGTTGGGATGTCGCTCAATTGTGTTTTGAAGGTCCTGCCGATAAACTCGATTCGACTGCCGGAAGCCAACCGGCAATTTTTTTAACCAGTATTGCCGCTCTTGAGACGTTGCGAATCGAATCGCCCGACGTTGTTTTATCGGCGGAAGCAGCCGCTGGTTTGAGTCTGGGAGAATATACGGCTCTTGTTTTTGCCGGAGTTTTAAGTTTTGCCGACGGTTTGAAATTAGTGCAAAAACGCGGCGTTGCGATGCAAGAAGCGTCGGATGCAACGCCGAGCGGCATGGTCAGCATTCTTGGTTTGGAACAAAGTCAAGTGGAAGAACTTTGCGATAAATCAAGAGGCGGCGAAACGTTGCAAATTGCCAATCTTCTTTGTCCCGGTAACATTGTCATTTCAGGAAACAATGCGGCTTGCGAGCGTGCGGCGGAAATTGCAATAAAAATGGGAGCAATGAAAGCCGTACCGTTAGCGGTAGCGGGCGCTTTTCATACGCCGCTGATGCGTCCTGCGGATCAAAAATTAGCGGAAGTCCTTGCTGAAATTACGCTTCATCGTCCTGAAATTCCTGTCGTCAGTAATGTTGATGCGCAATCTCACGACGACCCGGAAATAATTCGCCAAATTCTTGTCAAACAAATTTTACAACCAGTGCTTTGGGAAACTTCTGTGCGAAATCTGATAGCGCAAGGATTCGATACGTTTTACGAGGTCGGACCAGGACGTGTTTTACGCGGTTTGGTGCGTAGAATTGACAGGAAAACGGTTTGTTACGGCGTTGACGTTCTCTAGTTTTTGAAAAAATCTTTAAAAATACTGTACATTTCCCGCTGAATTTGCCGAAATTTGAAAAAATGTCAAATTGACAAAATATCTGGTATTGTCACAACGCAAAATTTCTGGTATAAAATAATGCGGAGGATTTGAACAGTGGGAAATTTTCTTCAAGTTGACCTTAAAGAGAAAACGGCGGTTGTCACCGGCGCGACGCGCGGAATCGGTCAGACAATTGCAGAAGCGTTTGCGGCAAACGGTGCGAAAGTCGCGTGTCTCGGCACAAATGCCGAGCGTTTGCAACAAACAGTGGACGCGATCAATCAAAACGGCGGCGAAGCGGTTGCGTATATTTGCAATGTCGCAAAAAGCGACGAAGTGGAAAAAAACGCCGGAAAAATTTTGGCGAGATTCGGTAAAGTTGATATTTTAGTCAACAATGCCGGAATCACTCGCGACATGCTGTTGCGGCGGCTCAAAGATGAAGATTGGGACGACGTCATTGCGGTCAATTTGCGGGGGACGTTTTTGACAACCCGCGCGTTTTGCGAGTCGATGCGAAAAACCAAACAAGGACGAATCATCAATATTTCCAGCGTCAGCGGGTTGCAAGGCAATCCGGGACAGGCGAATTATTGTGCGTCCAAAGCCGGCGTAATTGCGTTTACGCGAACCGCCGCTTTAGAATTGGCGAATCGAAACATCACCGTCAATGCGGTTGCGCCCGGTTTTATTGAAACCGATATGACCGCCGTACTGAACGATGTGGTGAAGCAGGTCGCCAAAGATAAAACGCCGCTTGGTCGGTTTGGTCAAACGGAAGACGTTGCCAATGCTGTTTTGTTCCTTGCCAGCGATAAAGCGTCGTTTATCACAGGACAAGTCTTGCCGGTGGACGGCGGCTTGACCGTGTGAAAAAAGTTAAAAATTTTTCTATCAATTCATTAAACATTCCGACATAAAAATTCAGGAGTAAATTAACGTGGAATCAATTAAAGAAGAAGTCGTCAACATTATTGCCGAACAATTAGCGGTCAATAAAGATCAAATCAATGAAGAAACCGACATCGCCAACGATCTCGGCGCGGACTCGCTCGACATTGCCGAGTTGATGATCGCTTTTGAAGAAAAATTCGACATCAATATCAATGAAGATCGGGCGGAAAAAATTTCCACCGTCGGTCAGGTGATTGAATACGTCAAGTCGCGTCGTAGCGCCGACGCTTGAAAAACGGTTGCGTCCTTCGAGATTAAGGAGTCGTTTTAGGGGCGGATTTGATAAAATCATAACCGTTAGACGGAAAGTGCAATTTTGATGAAATCGCGAGTTGTCGTTACCGGATTGGGGCATGTCACTCCGCTTGGCTTGTCTGTTGACCGCGTTTGGGAAGACGTATGTCTTGGCAAAAGCGGAATCCGTGCGCTCGCAAGTGAATTGCATCTTGGTTTTCGCTCGAAAATTGCCGGATATTGCGTTGATTTTTCGCCGGAAAATTGCATTGAACCTAAAGACGTAAAAAAAATCGACCGATTCTCGCAATTTGCGTTGAGCGCGGCAAAAGACGCAGTAACGCAATCGGGAATTGATTTTTCTCAAGAAAACCCGTATCGTTGCGCGGCGATTATCGGTTCGGGAGTCGGCGGACTTTCGGAAATTGAAATCAATTTTGAAAAACTGCTTGGAAAAGGGGCGTCGCGAGTTTCGCCGTTTACGATTCCCAAGATGATGTCCAACGCCGCGGGCGGGCATATTTCTATTCGTTACGGTTTGCATGGACCGTCGTTTGCGGTTTCCTCCGCGTGCGCCAGTTCCAACGACGCCGTTTCTTACGCCATGCAATTGATTCGTCACGGCGTAATGGACGTTGTGATTACCGGCGGTTCGGAAGCGGCGCTGACGCGGTTAGGACTTGCCGGATTTTGCGCGATGCACGCGCTTTCGGAACAAAACAACGAACCGGAAAAAGCGAGTCGTCCGTTTGACCGCAACCGCGTCGGTTTTGTGTTGTCTGAAGGAAGCGGAATTGTCGTTCTTGAATCGTTGGAACACGCCAAAACGCGCAAAGCGAAGATTCTTGCCGAAATGCTCGGTTGCGGTGCATCGTCCGATGCGACGCATATTACGCAGCCGAACGAAGACGGAAGTATTGCGTCTTCCGCAATGCAAAATGCGTTAAATGACGCCAAATTGAACGGCGAACAGATTGAATATATCAACGCGCACGGCACCGGCACGATACTCGGCGACATTGCGGAAACGAATGCGTTGAAGCGCGTTTTCGGCGATTTTGCGTACAAAATTCCGATCTCCAGCACGAAAAGTCAACTTGGACATCTTTTAGGAGCGAGCGGCGGCGTGGAATTGATCTTTTGTATTAAAGCGATAGAAACCGGCGTGATTCCTCCGACAATCAATCTTGACGATTCCGATCCGAAATGCGATTTAGATTATACGCCGAACCGCGCGAGAGAAACGAAATTGAATTATGTTCTTTCCAATAGTTTCGGTTTCGGCGGTCATAATTCGACGTTGATTATCGGGCGTTATCAAGATTGAAAAAGAGTCGTTATTGTTGGCAATTTCTAGCGGCATTCAAACGAGGGTTAAACCGTCGCGACGCTCTGGTTTGCATAATGAGACGTGAGCTGTCGCAAAATTCCCCTCCGTTGGAGGGGTGGCGGGCAGCGCAGCTGATCGACGGGGTGGTTTATGGAAGTGAAAAACTAAAAGTTGGGCAAACGATTGTTTCAATCGCAGAGCGCCACATTCCGCTTTTATCTTTCAGCTCTCTCCCAACCTTATTACCTTATTTTGAAAGATGACAGATAGAAAAAACAAGGTAATAAGGTTTTTATTGAAAAATCTCATTGTGAAAAACTTGCGGGAATACTTTTGACTCCACTGGGGAGTATGTTACGGCAAGTCAACAACTTTTCCGTCGTTTTTTATCAACAGCGCTTTGAGCGTTTCTAAATCCAACGTTTCCGGCAAAAAATGGACAGAACCATCGCACAAAGCCGCGTTGACTCCGCCAATATGCTCGCCCCCCATCAAATCTTCGTTGACGACAATTCCGTTTTTGATTAAACGATCAAACGTCAATTCCTGCGTCGGATTCATCCAGCAAACCGAATCAGAACGCTCAATGACGAGCAACGTATTGGACGTTCCGTCGGTAATTTCGCCAAACTTTACCGATTTAGAACCGGTAAAAGGAGTTTCTTTTCCAACCACAACCGAATAATTACAATTCGCGTTTGCCGATGAAGATGAAGAAGAATCGGACGGACAATGGTATTGCGGAATCACAACGTTGTGAAATTGTTTATTCCATTCGCTGTCCCAAGGTTCGTTTAACCGGATTTGTTCGTAAAGCTCGCTTTGCTCAATAAACGGCAGAATCAAGACCCGCCAGCTATGTAACGGCTTGCCGTCTTTGTCCGCCGTATAAGCGGGCGGAAGATTATTATAGACGTCATGATAATTGTGCATAGCAATCGCGAGTTCCTTCAGATTATTAACGCATTTCATTCGTCGCGCCGCGTCTTGCGCGACGGTTTGCGAAGCGCCGATAAGTTTTCCAAAAACGGGCAGTAATGCGTTACTGATAACGATTTTATCTGTTTTCGTATTGCCTTCAAATTTCACGGAAATCGCGATTTGCGGGTCTTTCGGGAGACCTGCTAACGTTTCTAATAATTGAGCGTCGCTTTCTTTTAACGGAGTCGGCGCGAGCAACGTAATAAAATCGGCAAGACGTCCCAACGTCGCAACAGCCCGCGTTTCAGGAAGCGACGTCGCGGTTTGGGAAGCGTCTATCGCTTTTTTGAGATCGTCCAGAACCGTATCGGTTAATCCCAAAGATAAAGCGCTCGCATTGTCTTTAACCGCAATATAAAGTTTGACTGTTTTATCCGCCAATTCTTTGGGCATTTCTTCCGGGGTAGGTAACGCCGATAGCGGCGCTACGATAGTCGAAACGGAATAATCGCCTAGTTTGGAATCGTTCAACTTAATGTATTGTTTGAACTCTTCCGGTACTGCGGCGACAATTTTTTCCAGCGCGGTTTGAAGTTTTTTGCCGTCGCTAATACTCAAACCGGCAAGAAACGTTCCGTCGGATTTCCACGTTGCGCCAAAATCGAGTTTCCCGGACTCCAGCGAACTTGCGAGTACCGCCTGAAGATTTTCTAACACGAGCGCCGCCGTTTCAAGATCAATTTCCGTATCTCCTTCTTTGATTCCTTCCCGCGCGCCTTCAAAAAACGCTTTTGTCTGCGTCAGAAATTGCTTTTTGACCTGCGCGTTGATAACGCTGGAATCGACAAAGGAAAAAATTGTATCTTTCGGCTGATAAAATCCCATCCAATTTGTTTTCGCGTTTGCCGCCGCGACAATATCTCCCGCAAGCGTCGTGCCGGACGCCGCTTCGGTAATCGTGTCGATCACAATATTGTTTTCCGGCGTAATCGCAATTCCAAAAACAAACGTTTTCAATTCCGTCAACAGCGTTTCAATTTGTTCAAATTGCGAGTCGAGGACTTCAATGTCGTTGTTCGTTTTCGCTTGTTGTTCCGCAAAATTTCGCAGCAAAATCAAACCGGTTGTCGTCAAATCTTTCGGCAAATTACCGACGTTGGCTTTCACGCCGAGAATGTATTGTTTGTTCAATCCTTCGAGCAATTTCGACGGATCGTCCGGCAGTTTGCTTGGCAATTCCTGCACGGAAACGAATAGCCATTTCGACGCCTGCTTGATATAAAGTCGTGGAAAAACCGGACTCAACGGCGGAAGAAGAATTGAACCGTCCTTTTGTTTTTCGCCCATCACGATAAGTTGAGCAAGCGGCGTTGCGGAAACGTCGGAAATCGGCAAAAATGCGTAGCCGCCAAACGACGTTTCATCCGCCTGAACGACAATGCCAATGGGCTGTTTGGTATTCGCTCCTTGCAACATTGTTAAGCCCATTTCCGCCGCCGCCAGCGCGTCGGGATAACCGGCTTGTTCGGTTACGGCTTTGAGCGACTTCATTGTCGAATCAAGATCGGCAATGGAAATGACCGCCGCAGTTCGCGGTTCGGCGGCGCTCGCGGCGACCGTAAATACGGTCAACGTCAAAATCGAAGCGAAAACGCTCCATCGAAACCATCTTCTGGAAATTTTCATCGTAGTTTTTCTATTTTTAATAATTGTTAACAGGAACTTCTAAAAACTTATTTTTTAGACAGGATTCACAGGATTTTTTGTTCAAACTATCTTGTAAAGTTGTTCGCCGCATGTCGCGGACATGCGGTTATGAAAACAGCGCCTTTCAGTCAAACATTTTATCGAAAAGTTACAATCGCTTTGAAAATCAACTCGCCATACGCACCGACGGCTTTCCAAAGTTTGCCGTCGAACACAAGCGTTTGCGTCAACGTGTTCGCTTCCGCATTGTTAGAAGAAAACGTGATTTTCGCGTCTTGCGAAATCTCAAACAAAATCTGCAACGCTTCCGCCGCAAATTCGTTGTCGCCGAGCGCTTCGTCAATTTCATATTTCTTCAACAAATCGCCGATTTTTGCCGGAGCGATCAGAACCGTTTCTTTCGGTAACGGTTTCGGAGCGCCGGATTCGTCAATCGCTTGTTTCAGAATTTTCAACGTGTTCGGCGAAATTCCTTCCGCAATCGCAAATGCGTCGTCTTTCAATCCCACCGCGTACGTCAAAGAGGGAAACGCCGCGCCTTCGGGAAGAGATATGGAAATTACCCAAAGTTGATAATCTTTATATTTTTCTTTCGTAAATACCGGATAAATCGGCGCGTCGGCGGCTTCTTGCGTTACCAATTGTTGTATTTGGTCGAAGAGTTTGTCGGTCGGTTCGATAAGTTCTTTTCCTCCCGCAATTTTGAACGCCGCCACGAGAACGCCGTCCGATGTGAACGATTCGGCAATATCTATCGTTTTTCCCGTATCGACGAATTTTTCCGCCGCCGCAGGAAATTTCGCGACCAAAACGTCCGCTTTGTCCAAAATTTTTGCCAGTTCAATCGGTTTGGGAGATTCTTTCACCAAAGAACGCATCGCGGTAAGCAACTCGTCGACAAACGTTTGATAAGCGCCGAGAATGTTTTTCAGGGATTCTTTGGAAGCGTCCAGCAAGGGATTGGCGCTGGAGATCGTAAATATTCCGTTGTCCACGCGATAAAAACCGCTTAATTCGGTTGGACTTTTGTTAAGCGACGCGAATGCTTTAGCGGCGTCGGTATCAGGTTTTGCAATCGCTTTATAAGTAATCGTCACGTCGTTTTGCGGATTCGCGTTCAAACCAAGCGTGAACGATTCGGTTTCGCCGACGAATTTGACCGTTTGTTCCGTCAATTCCGCAACCAACGTATCCAGTAAATCCAGATAAGCGGCAATATACGCCGACATAAATTTCCGCATTTCCTGCGGCGCATTCGGTTGCTGCATTGCCGAACCCGCAAACATTTTCACCATCGGGAAAAGCTGCTTGAGCAAAATCGCGTAACCGTTAAGCAAACTTTGAGGCATTGCCGCGCTGTTGAACCGGAATGCGGCGGGATATTCTTTGTCGAGTCCTTCAAGCAACACGGTCGGATCGGCGGGAAGCGTTTTCGGCAAACGCGGACCAAACGACGCATACGCCCAACCGTTTTCGGATTTAACGTATAACGTTTGAAACATCGCCGGAATGCCGCGAGCCGTCAATTCCTGCGAATGCGGACAACGAATTTTATACCAGCCGGAATCGTTTTTTTCAGATTCGGCAATCGCCTCGCCGATTCCGTAAGGAAGTTTCGTCAGGTCTTTTACCGAGAAAAATACAAACCACTGAAACGATCTGCCGTTTGTTTGCCAGACGATTCCTTTCGGTTTTGAAAAATCCAGCGTTTCAAACGCTTTTTTTTGCGAATCGGCGAATTGGCTCAAAAGTTTGCCGTGACCTGCTGCGTCGGCGCAACGTTGAAGAATCGGCAAACCCGCATCGGTCGATGCAAGCGAGAAAACGCCGACAGTTTTCCATTCGTCTGATTTGGGAATAGATTGGGCTTGCGCCGAAAGGTTGGAGAAAACGCTCCAACCGGCAACCGCGCCGACAAACGCGGCAATCATCAATGTCCGACGGACAACTTGGGGAAAATGTCGTTTTTTCATTTTTCGACCTTTCTTTGGAATTTTTGTTGTTTGATAAGTTTTAACGACGGAACGTACAGAATACAAGGAAAGCGTGAAAACCATTAAAGTTATTTTTCCGTAACTCTGCATTTCCGCAATTATTCAATTGACGTAGAAAAACGGAAAATGTTACGTCAAAGTCCGCTTTTTCGCCATAATTCTCTTATTGTAATAAAAAATCTGGGAAATAACAAGAGCGACGCGAATTTTTTCTCGCCGCTCGCGAAGTCGAGCGAGGATTAACGCGCAATACTCCAAAGAAAACGCTTGTTTCCGACGTCTTTCAACGAAAGAAATTTTTCTCAAACTTTTTTCGCCGCGAATATTCACGAATTTAAACGCGATTCCATATCTGTCGTCATTTGTTATTGTAAAATAGTCTCTATCAGAATACTTGCGTGTTTGAGGCGAAAAAACTGAAAAACCGTTTTTTTCGCTTCTCAAAAAGGATTCTTGTTTTTTCCGGCAATTTCTTTATAATGAAAAATGAAATATGTGAAGTATAATTTTTCAACGATAAAAATATTCGCTTCGACAAAAGCGCTAAAATTTTTATCGCGAGAAATATTCTTTTCGTATTTTTGCGTTTTCAAAAATTCAGAATCAATCGAAATAAATAAGGAGAAATCGATGTTTTCCCGAACTATAAAATTTTTCACGACAATATTATTAACTTTCATCGCGACGCTTGGAGTCGTTTGTTTTACGCAGACGTCTTCGCACGCTCAAACGCAGCGTCCTCGAACGCCTTCCCGAGACGACGTTATGAAACAACGCATGTCGCCGACTTATCGGCGCGACGAGCGGGATTATGAACGTCAACGTATCGAAGACGAACGTAGAAGAGAGATGCAAGCCGCTCAAGCCGCCGAAAAAAAAAGAATCGAAGACTACATGAAAGCGTCGCGTGACCGCAAAACCGACGGCGGTTTTCAGACGTCCGACTCGCTGGAAGCCGCAATCGCAAATGTTCAACCCGGACAATCGATTGAACTTTACGGCGATTTGTTTACCGCGTTCGACGGCGTGATTCTTTCCGCAACGTATTACCCCGGCAAAGACGGAAAAGAATCCGTGCCGGTTGTTCTTTTGCACGATAAAGGGGGCAACCGGCGCGATTTTGACGCTTTAGTTGCGCAACTTGTCGGCGACGGCAATGCCGTTCTCGTACCGGATTTACGGGGACATGGAAAGAGTAAAGAAAAAATTGTCGTTGAGTTCGGCGATCCCGCGTTCTTTCCGTTGGATCAATTTCCGTCGTCTCCGTTTTGGCGGCAATGGTTGCCGGAACGTTGGATGCGGTGCAATGCCGTCGCCGGGAAAAAAACGGCGACAAAAGTTGCCGATACGGACGCGTCGCGTTACGAGGCAAGACAATTCGACGCGATGGCGTTGTTCGATACGCAGGTATGGCAAAACTTTCTTACTTACGAAAATAATCAGGAACGTTTGAATATCAAAAAACTTGCGATTGTCGGAATTGGCATGGGCGCGCGGGTTGGTTCTATCTGGGCGAAATTCGACGGCGGATCGCAAACTAAAAATTTGATTTTGATTTCGCCGGTTCTCGGTAAACCCAACGCGATTGGCGGATTTTCAACCGCGTTATTTTCTACAATCCGCAACAACATTTCAACGATGATTATTATCGGCGGTCAAAATGAAATTGCGGTCAAAGACGCGGAAGCCATTAAAAAGGTTGTTATGGGCAAAGAAAAAGACGACGAAAACGAACCGGAAATCATGTCCAAATGTCCGTTAATTAAATGCAATACGGATCGTCAGGGCGTTTCGTTGTTTGGAACGAGCGCGAAAATCGAGCAAGGTATTTCGGTTTTCATCAACAACCGTTTGGCTGCGCTGGAAGAAAAAGCGGCGGAAAAAAAGAACAATAAAACGTTGACGTGGACAAAATTAAAATTTTAACAACGCGCGGTCTTTCGTCGAAAGACGCCTAATTTTAAGCGATTCCTGTCTGAAAAATGCGAACTGCAAAAATCGAACGTAACACAAAAGAAACGCAAATTATTCTTGAGTTGAATCTGGACGGGAGCGGTTGCGCCGATATTTCTACCGGCGTTGGCTTTTTCGATCATGCCTTGACGCTCTTGACGGCGCATTCGTTGATTGATTTGACGGTCAAAGCGACCGGCGATCTTTATATCGACGCGCATCACACGGTCGAAGACGTCGGTATTTCGCTGGGCGAGGCGTTTTTCCGCGCGCTTGGCGACAAGTCGGGAATCCGCCGTTACGGACATTTCACGCTTCCGATGGACGAAACGCTGATCGCTTCGGCGGTGGATTTTAGCGGTCGTCCGTTTTTGGTTTATCATGTTTTATTTAAAACGCCGGCGCTCGGCAATTTTGATTTAGAACTTGTCCGCGAATTTTGGCAGGGTTTTGCAAATACGTCGCGTTGCAATTTGCATATTGTATCGCATTACGGCGAAAACGGACATCATCTTGCCGAAGCGGTTTTCAAGGCGACCGCCCGCGCGATACGCATGGCAATCGAACTCGATCCGCGACAAACCAGCGTCCCAAGTACCAAAGGAACGTTGTGATCGAAAATTAAAAAGACAAGCGGGTAAGTTAAAAGAGTATTTCTAAAAACTTATTTTTAGACAGAATTAACATGATTTTTTATTCCAATCTATCCTGTTAAGCCCGTCGAAAAAATTTATTTTTTGGATGTTTTGAGAAGTTCCCAAAAGGTAGCGGTGAAAAACTAAAAGTGAAAAATGACAGACCGGAGCGTAAACGACGGTTCAACCTTCGCTTACGTTTCGGGCTATCATTGCGATGCGGCGCGACTCGCATAAAATTTCTCTCCAAAGGGCGTCGGTCGTTTCGTCCGACTGTTTGCCGGCAACGTTATTTTTCTTTGTAGGGTTCCACTTGAAAATCGAATTTTCCGCCGGGAACAGGAACGTCAACTGTCAAACCGGAGGTTTCCGGCGATAAATATTTTTCATCAATCAACGAAACCATGATATCTATTCCGTCTTTTGTTTTACCGCTCGGTTTCTGTGCGCCGAAAATATAGACGTTGTATCTTCCTTTTGGCAATCCGTCTTTATCCGAAATCGAACCGACGTCGTAAGTTCCATCCGGTTTTAACGTTCCGCACGCCTCGTATGTCGCTGTCTGGAAATAGACTTCGCCGATTCCGAGAGGCGTCCCGTCCGTGTATGTTACTTTGCCGCTCAATCCGACTTTGCCGTTATTGCAGCCAATAAACGTCAACGAGATTGCCAAAGCAAGATAAAAAAGTGTTCTTGTCATTGTTTTGTCCTTTATGTTATTATTTTATTTGTTAAGCAACTTCCGGCGGTTGCGCTCCGCCGCTGGTTATGCATCATTTCGTTCCTGCAGGACGAAATATACTTTTCACACTTTAAAATTCGTTTTTTAAATTTTTTTGAATAGGAAAATTTTCGGCGAGTAAAGATCGCAGCGCCGCCTCGTGCTTTTTTATGTTTTTAAAAAAGTCTTTGCAGGCTTGCGTGAAATCTGCAAACTTTTCGTAATACTTATTGTAGAACGTTGTCTTTTTAAAAAACTTCCAAAGTCGCTCGATCAAGTTGAGATGAGGCGAGTAGGTTGGTAAAAAGAGAAATACAATGGCGCCTAAATCTTGTCGATACTCTTCTACTGCTTTACTAG
>JAISZO010000067.1 GCA_031269105.1 Planctomycetaceae bacterium
CAAGTGACGTCGTTGATGAGTTGATCGGCGTGATTGCGCAACGTTTTCGCAAAACGCTGTAATTCCGGGATATTCGTCGCTTCCGCTGTTTGTATCCAGCGAAGTAAAAAACGGCTTGCCGACACTTTCTCTTCTTGTTCCCAAAATTCGTCGAAATCTTCCTTTAAAAGGTAAGCAACGTACAAGTCATGATTCAAATCCAACGCATTTTGAAGCCGTTCCGCCTCGTTTTTCGTCACGTCCAAATTGTAAGCGTGTTTTACCAAAAGGAAACGAACTCCTTTTAATGCGGTTTTTAAGTCCTTGTCCAACGTTTCGCGGAACAAGCGGCGGCGAAGTTCCATGAGTTGTTCGTTAAACAATTTGATCACATGAAAGCGGTCTAACACATGCAACGCATCAGGAAGGTTTTGCCGAATCGCCGACGCATAGGCAGGCGACATGTCCGCCGCCGCGACAATGTTCGCTTTGGCACGCCGCAACTTTTTCCAAAACGGTTTCAACGACTCCTCGCCTTTGCCGTCGCCGACAAAAATGGCACGACCGATTTTCCAATCCATCACAACTGTTAAATACTTATGTCCTTTTTGAAGCGCGATTTCATCTATCGCAATATGCGTTACGTCCTTCAACGACGGATTCGCAAAGCGTTTTTGAAGATACTCTTTTTCGACGTCCCGAATCGTGTCCCACGACACGCCAAGATGATCCGCAGCATCTTGACAAGTCAGCAACTGAAGCAAATCCAACACATAAGTTTCAAAAAAACGTGTATAACGCTTATGTTCTTTGGCAAATGTCAAATGAATTTGCTTGATGCTCCCGCAGGCGTGACATTGCACGCGAGGAACATTAAGGATAATTGTCACCGTTTTGCCGCCGATGGGAACGGCTCGAAACTCACGCCGGTAGCTCCCTTTGCGTCCTACGTGATAACTCCCGCAATCGGGACGCCGAATTTCGCTCTATTTCGCTTCCATATAAAACTCTATCCCGCCGCTAATCATTGAATTTTTAATCACCCGGTATCCGCGAAGACCAAATATGTGATAGAATACTGTTACGGACATTTTGGCTCCTTTTAAAAGAAATTTGTCCGTTTTTTGATATTAGAGAGGGGTAAGGTACGGACTTGGCGGATGAACCGTAAAATCAGAAAATAAAAAATTAAAAACGAGTTTCCGGTATTGGTTTGCCAAACATGAAAATACGGCAAACCAATACGGAACTCTATTACTTGAAATCTCTCGCCTATTCGCAAAGGACAATCCTTATGAAAAAATTTATTTTTTTACTTTTCGCTATTGCTGTTACCGTACCGTCTTTGCAATCGCAAGAGTATTCGTTACAAACGCAAGAGACAAATCCGTTGGAGTTGGAATTTCAACGGTTGGCAGTTCGGCGGTTTATCTTTTCCAATAACATCAACCTGTCGGAATTTGTCCCGTCGGAAATTGTCGCGTTTGAATCCATGCATCCGGCTTTCACCGTTTCCGAAAACGATAAACCAACAAACGATACAACATTCCGCCCGCAACTCAAAGACGGAAAACTGATTCTCGACGTCTCGTCGGGAAAGTCTAACGCCTGTTTTTATGTCGGCGCCGTCAATCCTTACGCCACGTATGATCTCGATATTGAATCCATTCAAACCGGCGAAACCGAAACGTTGGAAATTGGAATTGACATTGCCCGGTACGGTTTGCGCGACCGCGTTCAAATCATCGCCAAATCAGGGAAAGAGAACGGATTTTTTTTGCGGGTTGTACAAAACGTCCAAATCATCAAAGAACAGCAATTTACAAAAACATTACCCGAATGTCCGTTTAAACTTCGCGTTCAGTTATACGGACGCACATTGGGCGTTTTTACCGAAAAAAACGGCGCAACAATTTATCACGGGCATTTGGATGAAACGGTATCCGGCGGCTATCATTTCGGGAACGTATTAGATTTTCGGAACATGGAGGTCAATAAAACGTGTTCGTTCAATATCGTTTCTAATTTACAGGGAACAACCGTGATCGGCGGCGCGCGTTCTTATCTTTCCGCCGGTATGGGACAAGCGGATATTCGCGTTGTTTCCTACGAAGATTTAACGCCGTACATGGACGACGGGCGGTTGTGGTTTACGTTTTCCTGCCGAGGTATTGGAATCCGTCAACCCTCGCAAGGCGTGATGAGCGTGAATCCTTCCGTGTTCGACGTCCGTTTTGAAGGAATGATCGCTTTCGATTTTGGCGACGGCTTATTGCGTAATTCTGTCGGCGCTCATTTGTTTTACGACCGTAACGCCAAAGAATGGCGAGCTTATTCGTGCGATTTCGGCGGCAGCAAAAACCGCGAAGGACGTTCGGAAAGTAATCTGTTTGCCGCGCGAAGTACGAAAGACCCGCGACGCGGCTATTCCGTAATGAAAGCCAAACTGATCGCCACCGACCGGCTTCCAGCTCAAACCGAAGACCCTTGCATCTTTTACGACAAAGATGCAAAGAAATGGCGGCTGCTCGTTTGTGCATTTACAAATACCATTACGGCCAACATGTTTGAATCGGATACATGGGACGGGAAATTTACCCAAATCGTTCCGCCTATCGGACGCAATTCAACAGGCACGGTGATTCAAAAAATCGGCGCCGCTTATTACTGCTTGATGGGCGGCGCCGGCGAAAATTTGCGGGTACATTCTTATCCCGATTTGAAATTTCTCGGTTTTTTGAATCTTGATTTACAGCCGCATTGCCCCAAACCTGCCGGTCGTATTTGGGCGCAAGTTGTTCCGCTGCCCGAAGGTTATCCTTACCGGTATGTTTTACTCACGATGGATAGACCAAATTTCACGGGAATCAAAGGACCAACGTGGAGTTATGGCGCGTTATATTTTTACGGCGCAAATCCGAAAGTGAATTTCTAACTCGTAATATTTCATTTCCCCCTGCGAGTTAAACCAAAAGTATCTCCACAAATTTTAACGGAGAAATTTTCCATCGAAAACCTCATTATCCGGCGGTTTCAAGTTAAGCCGCCGGTTTTTTGATCGTTATTGAGTAGTTTTTTTGCGGCGACGTGATTCTTTTGAAATTTCGGTTTTTGAACACGGAACGTACAAAACACGCAGAATAAATGCTAAAAATTCTGCGTTACTTCGTGATTTCCGCGTTCAAAATTGAAGTTAGGACGCAAAATAATGATTCGACAAGACCGGTTTGTTCTATTGCACTTTTCCGGTAGCTTGAGCGATTGCAAAAATTGATATTTGCGTTAAAATATTAAAAGCGTATCGTATTTTATTGCGAGAGTTTTGGGAGAAACAGGAAAAAATAAAAATGTTGCAACTTCTTGACAGTCAACGAATTGTGATAACAGGGATCGGTTTGACTGCGCCGAATGGGAATAATCTCACGGAATATCGTAAAGCGCTTTTAAACAGACAAAGCGGAATTGAATCCTATAATATTCGTCATTTTGGAGAAACGCTTGCCGGAGTTTGTCATTTTGACGCGTTAAAGTATCAAAATCGCAAAGATATTCGACGCGGAACTCGTGCGGGAAGTATCGCCGTTTATTGTGCGCACGAGGCGCTTGCGGATGCGAAAATTGATATTCAAACTGTTGATAAGTCGCAAGTCGGCGTGTTTCTTGGAATTACGGAACATGGAAATGTTGAAACGGAAAACGAAATTTATCAAATTAGTCAATTTAATTACGATTGTAAATATTGGTCGCATCATCATAATCCACGAACTGTGGCGAATAATCCTGCGGGCGAGATTACGCTCAATCTTAGTATTACGGGACCGCATTACACAATCGGCGCGGCGTGTGCCGCCGGAAATGCCGGATTGATACAAGGCGTTCAGATGCTTCGACTTGGGGAATGCGATCTTGCGTTGGCGGGCGGCGTTTCGGAGAGTATTCACACATTTGGAATTTTTGCCGCGTTTGCCGCTGAAACTGCGTTGGCGGCGCATGACGATCCGACAAAAGCGTCGCGACCTTTCGATAAAAATCGAAACGGAATTGTTGTCAGCGAGGGCGGCGCAGTTTATACATTAGAACGTCTTTCCGACGCAAAACAACGCGGAGCAAAGATTTACGGCGAAATTATCGGTTACGCCATGAACAGCGACGCATCCGATTTTATTTTGCCCAATGCGGAACGGCAAACGGAATGTATGACAAAAGCCCTTACTAAATCAGGAATTACGCCAAACGATGTGGATATTGTCAGCACGCACGCCACCGCGACCGTTCAGGGCGATATTCAGGAAATCAAAGCGTTAAAGAACGTATTTCGCGACTGTAAAACGACTTACGTCAATAATACGAAAAGTTATATCGGTCACGCAATGGGAGCGGCGGGCGTTTTGGAACTTGCCGGAAATTTGCCGTCGTTTGACGATAACATTTGCCACCCGACAATTAACGTCGATGACCTCGATCCGGAATGCGAAATCGACAATTTGGTTGTCAACGCCCCAAAAAAAATCGACCGTGCGGAAATTATCCTTAATAATTCTTTCGGCATGATCGGAATTAACTCGGTGGTGGTTGTTGGAAAATATATTCAATGATTGTTTTTATTCACAGACGACGCCGATTTACGCAGGTATTTTTATGTAAATTCTGTCATCGAAATTGAAAATAAAAAATTATTATTTGATAATAAAGTAAGTTTTTACAAGTTGTATTTATTTTTAATACTTACTCTGTGAATAAAAATAGAAAGAAACGTCAACCATGATAACATTATCGACAATATTACTTGCTGATTTTTTTGTTTTTAATATTATCAATACTGTGTTATGCATTGCGGGATTGGCGGGAGCGTGTTGCGGAATTTATCTTTATCTATGGAAACTGCTTCAACGTCGCCGAAAATATCCTTTACATGACGCCGTGAGAAAAGAAAATTTTGAGAAAATTCAACAAATAATACAAGAAGGACAACATAATGTTAATGAACAAGACCCGAATAACAACAACGAGACGTCGCTTCATATTGCGGCGAATTTGGGCAACCTTGAAATTTGCGGTTATTTGATCGATCAAGGCGCCGACGTTCAAATTGGTAATGAATTTTCCGAAACGGCGTTACACTACGCGGCGGAAAATGGTTATCTCGAAGTTTGCCGTTTATTACTCAAACATGGAGCCAAAGCAGACGCAAGAGAAAGCGAACAAAGAACGACGCTTCATCAGGCGTCCGAAGAAGGATATATTGCCGTTTGCCGTTTGCTGCTCGAACACGGAGCCGATTCCGCATTAACCGAAGAAGAACATTTAACGCCTTATGAGTTGGCTGAAAAAAATAAACTTGACAAACAAACTCTTTCGGAACTTGCAAAAATTTTATATATTCCCGAAAAGAAAAAAGAATCAAATTCCAGTTAACTTTTTATCCGCGAACGACGTCGATTTTTATGGGTATTTTAAAATAATGTATGAAGAACTTTCGTTTCTTTAACATTTAACTTTACTTTAACACTTGAAACATTAACACGTTAAAAATTATGACAAACGAAGAAATACGCCAAGCGGTCATTGATATTCTCTCCGACATTTCGCCGGATGAAGATTTGAGCAATCTGGACGACGCCGCGCCGTTCCGCGATCAGTTGCAGCTTGATAGCATGGATGTGATGGACATTATTCTGGAATTGCGGAAACGTTACCGCGTCAATATTCCCGAAGACGATTACGGCAAACTCGACACAATGGCGCACACGGTGGAATACCTGAAACCGCATTTAAGCTAAAAGTTAAAAACTAAAAGTTTGAAATTTTGTAAACAGAATTTTGATTTTGCGATTGAAATATTTGTTTGCGCAACTTTTAGTTTTTCACTTTTCATTTTTTATTTTTCACTTCCATGTACGATACGGTGATCATTGGCGCGGGAATGTCCGGTCTTGCCGCCGGAATACGTTTGGCGCATTACAACAAACGGGTTTGTATTCTGGAACGGCATAAGATGGTCGGCGGTCTTAATTCCTACTACCAGCAAAGCGGCAGGAATTACGACGTAGGACTGCACGCCATTACTAACTATGCGCAAAAAGGAACGAAAACCGGTCCGCTTTCCCGATTGTTGCGTCATTTGCGGTTCAAGTGGGAAGAACTCGCGCTGGTTCCGCAAATCGGTTCGACGATTGCGTTTCCCGGCGTTTCGCTTCGTTTCGCCAATGACATTGCGCTGTTTGAGTCGGAAATTGCTCGAAATTTTCCTGTGCAAATCGACGGTTTCCGAAAAATGATCGGCGAACTGATTGATTACAATCAAATCGGAATGGGAACAGACGGCGGTTCGGCGCGCGAGTTTGTCGCAAGACATATCTCCGATCCGCTGCTGACCGAGATGCTGTTTTGTCCGCTTTTGTATTACGGCGGCGCGAGAGAAAACGATATGGAATTTGCGCAATTTTGCATTATGTTTCGTTCGATTTTTCTTGAAGGATTCGCGCGTCCGTATCAAGGCGTGCGGTTGATTTTGCAAAAGCTGCTGCAAAAATTCAAAGGACTCGGCGGCGAATTACGGCTTCGCGCCGGCGTTACTGAAATTCTTTCGCGTAACGGCAGAGCGGAAAAATTGCTGCTCGAAGACGGCGGCGAAATTCACGCCAAACAATTTCTTTCGTCGGCGGGCTGGCGCGAGACGATGCGGCTTTGTTACGAATCCGGCAAAACGCAGGAACAATTTCCCGCCGGTCGGCTTTCGTTTGTCGAAACGATCAGCGTATTGCGTCATGATCCGAAAAAATTGGGACACGACCGCACTATTGTATTTTATAACGATTCGCCGTCGTTTGTTTACGAAAAGCCGGATAGTTTAGTCGATGTGCGAAGCGGCGTGATTTGTTCGCCGAACAATTTTGATTATGCGGAGCCGCTCGGCGAAGGAATGATCCGCATTACCGCGTTGGCAAATTATGATCGTTGGGCGTCGCTTGACGAAAAACAATATCGGCTTGAAAAGATGCGTTGGTACGACCGCATGATTGATTCGGCGGTGCGCTTTGTGCCGGATTTCCGCAATCAAGTCATCGATACCGATATGTTCACGCCGCTCACGATCCGCCGTTTTACCGGACATGAAAACGGCGCGGTGTACGGCGCGCCCGAAAAAAAATACGATGGTCGGACGCATTTAGACAACCTTTACGTTTGCGGTACTGATCAGGGAATGGTCGGCGTCGTCGGTTCTCTCGTCAGCGGCGTGACAATTGCAAATAAATATTTGCTGGGGGGAGAATGATGTTGGGAATCACTGCGGATATTATAACGCTTATATTGGTTTCGCCATTACGATTTTTACGGCTGTTAAAGTGTTTTTTATCAATAAAGATGTTCAAAAATTATCTCAAAATATTCATTAAAAATTATTTTACCCATTGCTCGAAAACATTTAGAAAGTGTTCGTAAAAACTTGAAACCTTTCTTAAAAGATGATTTTGATGTTACTAAAGTTTCGCAAATTGTAGCAGTTTGCCATTCTGAATGTGAACATCTACAACAAAATTTTATTTTTACAACAGCAAAAGAAATTGATCAATGTAAAATAATATCAGAGGATGATATTCAAAATTTGCATAGAAAAGTTTCCAAATTAATCAATGATATAAGTAATGAAATTTTAAAATTAAATAATGAGGTAAATTTATGAATGATGACGAAAAAGTATTTCAGTTAATCACAAAACTGATATATGACACAAATAGTAATAAAATTTATTGGTCTTGTGAAGAAAATGGAAACCATTGGCAATATCATGCGTCTTATGAAAATAAATATGAGCTTGATTTTTGTTCCTTTCACCCTAAAGGAACGCTTTATGTATTGCGTTTATTAGAAAATAGAAATCAACTTTTAGAAATCCAAAATCTTAATAGTTTAAGCGATTTGCATGACGCTATTCAAGAGCAAACTGGATGTGGCAAAATTGACGACGCGATTGACTATATATTAAATCATTGAAAAAAATTATGGCATCTTCACATTACGACATTATCATCATCGGTTCCGGTCTTGCCGGATTGACGGCGGCAAATGTTCTTGCGAAAGCGGGACATAAAGTTTTGCTATTGGAGCGTCATTTCAAACTCGGCGGATTGGCGACGTGGTTCAACCGCCGCCGCGGCTGTATTTTTGACGTATCGCTGCACGGTTTTCCGGTCGGCATGATCAAAAGCTGCCGTCGATATTGGAACGACGAAATCGCAAGTCGCATTGTGCAGTTAGAGCGAATCAAATTTGACAATCCGCAATTTTCGCTGACAACAACGTTTAATCGCGACGATTTCACGCGATTGCTGATCAACGATTTTCACCTGAAAGAACCGCAAGTTAAAGAATTTTTCGATACCGCGCGGAGCATGACGCATATTGATAATGCGTCGATGACAACGAAAGAACTGTTCGACAAATTTTTTTCCGGACGCGAAGACGTTGTGCGGCTGTTGATGGAGCCGATTACTTACGCGAATGGTTCGACCCTCGAAGACCCGGCGTTGACTTACGGCATTGTCTTTTCCAATTTCATGTCGAAAGGCGTATTCACGTTTCAGGGCGGCACCGATTTGCTCATTAAATTGATGCGGGAAGAACTGGAACGAAACGGCGTTGTTATTCAAACGCGAGCCGACGTGCAGAAAATCACGATACAAAACAACCGCGTAACCGGCGTTGTTGTTGACGGTCTTGAAATTCCGGCGAAAGCGGCGCTTTCCAATGCGAATCTCAAAGCGACAATTTTTGATCTTGCCGGACGTGAAAATTTTTCGCCGGATTTTATTGCGGAAGCGGAAGCGGTTCGAATTAACAATTCGAGTACGCAGGTTTATATCGCCATCAAGCAAGGAGAAACGCTTGACGAAGAAACGTGCGGCGATTTGCTTTTCAGTTCGACCGCTCCGGCGTTTCGCACGGAATTGTTGTTGAGCCGGAACGTTACGAGCCGGACGTATTCGTTTTATTACCCGAAAACGCGACCCGGTACCGACCGTTATTATGTTGTGGCAAGCGCCAACGCGAATTACGGCGATTGGGCAAATCTGCCGCGTTCGGACTATGAAAAAAGCAAGCAAGACCTGATTGAAGAAACGCTGACCGCGCTCGAAAAATATGTGCCGAATATCCGTGAAATTGTCGATCACACGGAAGCCGCCACGCCGGTCACGTTTAAAAACTACACCGCGCATTGGGACGGCGCAAGTTTCGGCACGAAGTACGAAGGATTGGCGGTCAGCCGCAATCTCCCGCGTCAAATCGCCGGATTGTATCACGCGGGCAGTGTCGGAATCATCATGTCCGGTTGGCTTGGCGCGGTAAATTACGGCATGATTGTCTCTAACGACGTCGACGCTTATATGCTGGAAAATAAGGGGTATTAACCGTTAGAATCAGCAGTTTCAAGTTATGGGCAGTTCTAATAAGTTCAGTTTTTATTGAGGGTTTGATATACTTTTCACACTTTAAAATTCGTTTTTTTAATTTTTTTGAATATGGAAAATTTTCTGAATCTACCGTATTAGGTGTTTTGTTTTTTTCTTGCGTTTGAAGTTGCGATTAGTAGGTTTTGTAGCCAATTTTTGTGGTATCGTTTTTTGTTGAGTTTTTCTGCGGGA